>NZ_JAGPYQ010000001.1:903802-1205069 GCF_018070025.1 Streptomyces liliiviolaceus | reverse complement strand
GCCCGGCGCCTCCACGGAGGTGCGCGTACCGCCGTACGCCGTCGTGCAGTGCGTGGAGGGCCCGCGCCACACCCGCGGCACCCCGCCCAACGTCGTGGAGACGGACCCGCTCACCTGGATCCGCCTCGCGACCGGGCGTACGCGCTGGAAGACCGCCCTCGACGACGCGAAGGTCAGCGCGAGCGGAGAACGCGCCGACCTGGGCGCACTGCTCCCCCTGATGAGCTGAGCCGGACGGCCGAACCGGGCTCACCCGTTGCGCGCCCGTTACCCCGTGAGGGAACCAAGCACCCCACCCGCCCCGTCAAAGCGGCATGCACACGCAGCGACGCAACCTCAGCGCCCTCAGCCCGCGGGTCGGCCTCAGCGCCCTGGCGGTCACCGGACTCCTCGCCACGGCCGCCTGCGGCACGCAGAGCGGCGGCGGCGACAGCGGCGGCAAGGATCCCGGCGCCAGTTCCGTCGGGACCCGGCAGGACACCGGACTCACCGGCACGCAGTGGAACGTCGACAGCGTGACGGCGAAGGGGAAGACGCAGGACGCCCCGGCCGGCGCGCACGTCGAGTTCGGCAAGGACGGCAAGGTGGGCGGCAACTACGGCTGCAACCACTTCGGCGCCACCGCCGAGATCGAGGGCGACACGATCACGATCGGCGACGACACCGTCAAGACCGAGATGGCCTGCACGGCCGACGGCACGATGGGCTTCGAGTCGAAACTCGGCGAGGCCATGTCCGACAGCACGATCAAGGCCGACGTCAACGGCGACAAGCTGACGCTCACCACTGAGGACGGCTACACCGTGAAGCTCACCGCCGCGAAGCAGGCCGACCTCTACGGCACCAAGTGGAACGTCACCGGCACGGTGAAGGCCGACGCGAAGGGCGACACCAAGGGCGACACCAAGGGCGGCTCCGCCGTGGCCCTCGCCTCCGAGGCCGAGGGCAAGGTCCATCTCACCTTCGACGAGAAGGGCACGGTCGCCGGCCAGCTCGGCTGCAACAAGGTGACCGCGAAGGCCACGGTCGGCGACGGCACTATCACTCTGGGCGCCCCGGGCACCACCCGGAAGATGTGCTCCGACTCACTCATGGACACCGAAAGGTCCCTGCTGGCGCTCTTCGGCGGCACCGTGAAGTACACCGTGAAGGGCAGCAACCTCACTCTGACCAGCGAAAACGGCGCGGGCCTGGAAGCCGTCGCCGCGAAGTGATCCCCGGCGGGCGGCGTCTCACGGCGCCGCCCGGGGCCTTCCCCAATTCGGACCAGTGGTCGATCTCGCCTACACTCGGTGGCGTGCCACGTGGTGACGGTCGACTCAGTCATGATCTGCTCCCCGGCGAGAAAGGACCCCAGGACGCTTGCGGCGTCTTCGGAGTCTGGGCTCCCGGTGAAGAGGTCGCCAAGCTCACTTACTTCGGGCTCTACGCCCTCCAGCATCGAGGCCAGGAATCCGCGGGAATCGCGGTGAGCAATGGCTCTCAGATCCTCGTCTTCAAGGACATGGGGCTCGTTTCCCAGGTCTTCGACGAGGCCTCCCTCGGTTCCCTGCTCGGTCATATCGCGGTCGGTCACGCCCGCTACTCGACCACCGGGGCCTCCACCTGGGAGAACGCCCAGCCGACGTTCCGTGCCACCGGGCACGGCTCGATCGCGCTCGGCCACAACGGCAACCTCGTCAACACGGCGGAGCTCGCCGAGATGGTCGCCGACCTCCCCAAGCAGGAGGGCCGCACCCCGCGTGTGGCGGCGACCAACGACACCGACCTGCTGACGGCCCTGCTGGCCGCCCAGGTCGACGACGACGGCAAGCCGCTGACCATCGAAGAGGCCTCCGCGAAGGTCCTCCCGCAGGTCAAGGGCGCCTTCTCGCTCGTCTTCATGGACGAGCACACCCTCTACGCCGCCCGTGACCCGCAGGGCATCCGCCCGCTGGTCCTCGGCCGCCTTGAGCGCGGCTGGGTCGTCGCCTCCGAGTCCGCCGCCCTCGACATCTGCGGCGCGGCCTACGTCCGGGAGATCGAGCCGGGCGAGTTCGTCGCCATCGACGAGAACGGACTGCGAACCTCCCGATTCGCGGAAGCGAAGCCCAAGGGCTGTGTCTTCGAGTACGTGTACCTGGCGCGTCCGGACACCGACATCGCCGGCCGGAACGTGTACCTCAGCCGCGTCGAGATGGGCCGCCGTCTCGCCAAGGAATCTCCGGTCGAGGCCGATCTGGTCATAGCGACTCCGGAATCGGGCACGCCCGCCGCGATCGGTTACGCGGAGGCCTCCGGCATCCCGTTCGGTGCCGGTCTCGTGAAGAACGCGTACGTCGGCCGGACCTTCATCCAGCCTTCACAGACCATCCGCCAGCTGGGCATCAGACTGAAGCTGAATCCGCTCAAGGAAGTCATCAAGGGCAAGCGCCTGGTCGTCGTCGACGACTCGATCGTGCGCGGCAACACCCAGCGCGCCCTGGTCCGGATGCTCCGAGAGGCGGGCGCGGCCGAGATCCACATCCGGATCTCCTCGCCGCCCGTGAAGTGGCCCTGCTTCTTCGGCATCGACTTCGCGACCCGCGCGGAGCTGATCGCCAACGGCATGTCCATCGAGGAGATCGGCACGTCCCTGGGCGCCGACTCCCTCTCGTACATCTCCATCGACGGCATGATCGAGGCCACCACCATCGACAAGCCGAACCTCTGCCGTGCCTGCTTCGACGGCGAGTACCCGATGGACCTCCCGGACCCCGAGCTGCTCGGCAAGCAGCTCCTGGAGACCGAGCTGGCCGCGGGCCCCGCGTCTGCCGCGGCCGACGCGATCCGTCGTCCGTAAGACCTCGCAGCAACATCGCAGCGACACCGCTGTACGACACGAAAGTTCTCACCGTCATGTCTGAGACAACTGGTGCCAGCTACGCAGCCGCGGGCGTCGACATCGAAGCGGGCGACCGCGCCGTCGAACTGATGAAGGAGTGGGTGAAGAAGACGCAGCGCCCCGAGGTCCTCGGCGGCCTCGGCGGCTTCGCCGGCCTCTTCGACGCCTCCGCCCTCAAGCGGTACGAGCGCCCGCTGCTCGCCTCCGCCACGGACGGCGTCGGCACGAAGGTCGACCTCGCCCGCCAGCTCGGCGTGTACGACACCATCGGCCACGACCTGGTCGCGATGGTCATGGACGACATCGTGGTGTGCGGCGCCGAGCCGCTCTTCATGACCGACTACATCTGCGTGGGCAAGGTCCACCCGGAGCGCGTCGCGGCCATCGTGAAGGGCATCGCGGAGGGCTGTGTCCTCGCGGGCTGCGCCCTGGTCGGCGGCGAGACGGCCGAACACCCCGGTCTGCTGGGCCCGGACGACTTCGACGTCGCCGGCGCCGGTACGGGTGTCGTGGAGGCCGACCGGCTGCTCGGCGCGGATCGTATCCGTACGGGTGACGCGGTGATCGCCATGGCGTCCTCCGGCCTTCACTCGAACGGGTACTCACTCGTCCGGCACGTCCTGTTCGACCGCGGGAACCTCAAGCTCGACCAGCACGTCGAGGACTTCGGCCGCACCCTCGGCGAGGAGCTCCTGGAGCCCACCAAGATCTACTCGCTGGACTGTCTGGCGCTGACCCGCACGACCGACGTGCACGCCTACTCGCACATCACGGGCGGCGGCCTCGCGGCCAACCTCGCCCGGGTGATCCCGGACGGCCTGCACGCGACCGTCGACCGTTCCACCTGGACCCCGGCCCCGGTCTTCGACCTCGTCGGCACCACCGGCCGGGTCGAGCGCCTGGAGCTCGAAAAGACGCTGAACATGGGCGTGGGCATGATCGCGATCGTCCCCCAGGACTCCGCGGACGCCGCCCTCACGACCCTGGCGGACCGAGGAGTGGAGGCCTGGGTGGCAGGCGAGATCACGGACAGGGGCACCCACGAGACGGGCGCGGAACTGACCGGCGACTACGCGGCCAGGTAGCCATGAAAGGGGCGCCCACAAGGGCGCCCCGTCAGGGGCGCGGGGCTGTGACATGTGCGGCTCCGCCGCGGGGCGCGACCAGCCCCCACCGGCCCGCAGCCAGCCAGCTACCGCAGTACACCCAGCCATCAGCGGACGCGCCATGCACAAAACCCGGTCCGGCAATCAACCCCGGACCGGGTGAAGCGCAGCTAGAACGACGAGCGCAGCTGGTACGTCAAGCCCCGCGGCGTTGCGACGCAGGACCGGACTCATCGTCCTCGTCCTCGTCGTCGTTGTAGAGATCCGCGTACTGGGAGTACGGGTCGTCTTCCTCGTCGTCGTCCTCGAACGGCTCGCCATTCGGCGGCTGTTGCGAAGTCGAAGCGCCCAGCTCATTGGCCAGACGCGACAGATCGGTCCCGCCGCTGCTGTACTTCAGCTGGCGGGCGACCTTCGTCTGCTTGGCCTTTGCCCGGCCGCGCCCCATGGCTCGACCCCCTCGGATACGGGGCTCGACGGCCCCAGAGTCTTGACACGCGTTCATGATCTGGAACGGGCTCTCCGTGGAGAGACCGGTCCGTAGGGCTTCCACGGTACCTGAGCCCACGCCCATACGGTACGTCGCCCGCAGCAAGCTCGTGTGCACAGGACCTGCGAGGTGCCCTGTCCTCGCTGGTCAACCGCGATTTTAACCTCTTCTCGGCGAGCGACCCGCCGACGAACGTGAGAGTTCTCTCCAACACCCGCCGACGGGACCCCGCAGGGCCGTGGGCACAGCCTTCCGAACGGCTGCCGAACGGCCTGGGAACATCAGGGGCGGCGGGCCTCCGCCATGCGGTGCTCGGCGATCCGGTCGGCCGCGGCAGCCGGCGGAATCCCGTCCTCCTTCGCACGAGCGAATATGGCCAGCGTGGTGTCGAAGATCTTCGCGGCCTTCTCCTTGCACCGGTCGAAGTCGAAGCCGTGGAGCTCGTCGGCGACCTGGATGACCCCGCCCGCGTTCACCACGTAGTCCGGCGCGTAGAGGATCCCGCGGTCGGAGAGGTCCTTCTCCACACCCGGGTGCTCCAGCTGGTTGTTGGCCGCGCCGCAGACGATCTTGGCGGTGAGCACCGGCACGGAGTCGTCGTTCAGGGCGCCGCCGAGCGCGCAGGGGGCGTAGATGTCGAGCCCCTCGGTCCGGATCAGCCGCTCGGTGTCCGGGGCGATCCGCACGGAGGGGTGCTTGTCGGCGATGCGGCCGACGGAGTCCTGGCGCACGTCCGCGATCACGACCTGGGCGCCGTCCTCCAGCAGGTGTTCCACCAGGTGGCGGCCGACCTTGCCGACGCCCGCGACACCGACCGTGCGGCCGCGCAGCGACGGGTCGCCCCACAGGTGCTGGGCGGAGGCCCGCATGCCCTGGAAGACCCCGAAGGCCGTCAGGACGGACGAGTCGCCCGCGCCGCCGTTCTCGGGGGAGCGCCCGGTGGTCCAGCGGCACTCGCGGGCCACGACGTCCATGTCGGCCACGTAGGTGCCGACGTCGCAGGCGGTCACGTACCGCCCGCCCAGCGAGGCGACGAAGCGGCCGTACGCGAGGAGCAGGTCCTCGGTCTTGATCTGCTCGGGGTCACCGATGATCACGGCCTTGCCGCCGCCGTGGTCGAGCCCGGCCATGGCGTTCTTGTAGGACATCCCGCGGGCGAGGTTCAGCGCGTCGGCGACGGCCGCGGCCTCGCTCTCGTACGGGTAGAAGCGGGTGCCGCCGAGGGACGGGCCCAGGGCGGTGGAGTGGATGGCGATGACGGCCTTGAGGCCGGTGGCGCGGTCCTGACAGAGCACGACCTGCTCATGCCCGCCCTGATCCGACCGGAACAGGGTGTGCAGTACGTCGTCAGGGCTGCCGGTTACGTCGGTCACTGTGGTGACTCCCAGGTAAGTAGCGGCGGGTCGGGGCGGCCCTCGTACGGGTGGCGGGGGTCCGTGTGGCACGAGATTAGAGCCTGTACGGGACCGCCATCGGCCCAGTGGTCAGGATCACCCCCGCCCGGAGTACGGTCGCGGACGGGCGTGGGACGATTTGCAGGGGTTTCCCGCGTGCCCGCGTACCCGGTGCGCGGTTTTCCACCGGGTCGGCTGGGGAGGGAGCAAGCGTGCCCAAGGTGTCCTCGTTGATCGTCCCGTACGCGTCCTATCTCCGGGTCTACGAACCGCTCGCGGCCTTCCCGGAACCGGAGCGCGGCCACTGGTACCGCTACGCGCGCCGGCCCGAGCGTCCCTCGTACCAGGACGAACTGCGCCGGTCGCTGGCCGACTTGCTGCCCGTGCCGCCGATGGCGGTGCCGGTGCAGGAGAGCGGCGACGCGTTCGTCGCGGAGGTGGACGGCGTGCTGTGCGTGTGCCCCTGGCGGACCCGGCTGCGCGGCTGGGAGGCCCTGGGCGACCTGGCGGAGGAACTGCCCGCCCTCGTCCTGGACGCGGCGCTGCCGGAGCTCGTACGGCGTCAGGCGACCCAGGACTACGAGCGCTGGCTGACCCGCAACCCCGACGCCCGGCCCTGGATCCGCACCTCGACCTGGCAGGTCCCGCTGCACTGGTTCGTGCTCGTCTCGGACGAGGAGCGCGAGTACGACAAGGGCGCCGGGTCCGGGGGCGGTTCACGGGCCGAGAAGGACGCGCCGGTGCTCCGCTACCGCACGCCGATGGTGCAGGCGCGGCGGCGGGTGGCGCGGGCCCTGCGGACGCTGCGGGACACCCTCGACGAGGGGCCGCTCATCGACGGCCTGGTGGACGTGGGGCGTTGGCTGGAGGAATTCCATCCGCGCTCGCTGGTGGAGCTGGACTACGGCGGCCTCGTGCACGTGCTGCCGGCGGGGGAGCTGGACGGCGACCATTCCGCCGCCGACGTCGCCGAGGGCATCGAGGCGTTGCGCACGGGCGACGGGCCCGGCGCGGGGGAGGCATACGGTCGGCTCGTGGAACGGTGGCGTTCGGTCCGGGACCGGCGCTCGGCGAACTGAGGGGCGCGCGGAGGCCCTTGGTGCGCCGGTTCCTGTGCGTCACGGAGCCTGACAGGACGTAAGTCCCGATCCGGGTCGTACGGGGTAAGCGTGATGGACGGCACTAACACGGACCTTGCGCCCAACGGCCCTCCTCATGCCAAAATAGGACAAGGAGTCCGGGGAGGACTCTCTCTGCCCACGTTTGGGTGGAATCTCGGCATTGCGCTGCAGGGGGGTCCCGTGACTCCTGATCGTCCTGTGACTGATCGTCACAGTGGCGTGACTGTCCGCTATGGCATGGTCCATCGGCTTCCGTCGCTGATGAACACCTGGGAGGGCAATTCCATCGGTTTGGCCGACGTGGCTGGACGGATGGTGTAGTTGTAGTGCCGAGGACAAGCCGTTCGTCCTATAACCGACTCGACCCGCATCCGCCATTTCGGGCAACGCGGGTCAAGGTGCAGAATTTAGAGGAAAGAACCGAGAACGATCGGTTCTCCCGAGGAGGCCGCTCATGACCGCTCGCACCCCTGATGCCGAGCCGCTGCTGACCCCGGCTGAGGTCGCCACGATGTTCCGCGTGGACCCTAAGACGGTCACGCGGTGGGCGAAGGCCGGCAAGCTCACGTCGATCCGCACGCTGGGTGGGCATCGCCGTTACCGCGAAGCAGAGGTACGTGCTCTGCTCGCGGGCATCCCGCAGCAGCGCAGCGAAGCCTGAACAACAACTGCATAGCCACATAACAGGGTATTTCGGCAGGTCCCCCAACTTGTCGGCAGGGCCCTGACGCAAGTACCGCTTCACGCGTCATCCAGTACCACCCAAGCATCACCCAAGTACCAAGCGACGCGGATCCCGCCCCAACGGGGTCCCCGCCCGAGCAAGAACCACAAGCACTGTGGGTGCGTCGTAGATCGCGCTGGACTCCGCCGGGTCCAGCGCGATCTTTTTTGTGCGCTGGTCATGGGGTGTGCGCGCTTGGCGGGTCCGTCTGTGAGTGGCCTTGTCGCAGTCTGGGCGAGGCTGTCGGATCGCCTGTGAGTCCCTCTGGGGCGCGGTGCAATTGCACATATTAAATTGACCAGTTGTAGGTGGGGGCTAAGTTCCGCAGGTTTGAAAACATATGCGGTGACACCCGTCACATGCCGTGGTCCTTGTTGCGCGTGGCATACCTGCGCTAATGGAGGACTCGTTCATCTGGGGCCGCGCGAGGGGTAGTTGACGCGCGGCCGTCGCTCGGGCGGTCGATCGCGCGCTCGCTCACGCCGGGGAGGGGCCGTCGTCCTCCGGGGCGCCGTCCAGGTCCTCGGGGCCGGCCTCCGAGGCCAGTCGCAGGAGGCGGTGGCAGATCGGGCAGTGCCTCGTCCGGTGGCGGTGTCCGGAGGCGGCCGACAGGTGGGCGCGGAGCAGGGCTCGCGTCTCATGCCGAGCGGTCGCCGCCATGGTCACCTCCGGTGGGGTCTGGGGCTTTGGTTTCTAGGTACTTGGGGAATGTGACGGCGTCAAGGGCGTGTGGTCGGCGGGCGGGCCTGGAGGGGTCTGTGGGGGGCGTGTTGGGATCTGTGACGGTTATTGGGGTGGTGATCGGGGTGATGATCGGGGTGATGATCGGGGTGGTGGGGCCTGTTCGTCGGCTGCGGGCCGGTGGGGGCTTGTCGCGCAGTTCCCCGCGCCCCTGAGGGGTGGGGTGCCGTGGGGTGTCGGGTGCGGGCCGGTGGGGGTTGGCCGCGCAGTTCCCCGCGCCCCTGAAAGGCCCCCGGAGGCACCGGAGGGGCTCTCGGAGGTGCGGGCGCACGAAGAAGGCCCCGCTTCCGTTGCCGGATGCGGGGCCTTCTTTTTCTTCTTCTGCGGTCCTGACGGGATTTGAACCCGCGGCCTCCACCTTGACAGGGTGGCGAGCACTCCAAACTGCTCCACAGGACCTTGATTCGCAGTGCGATCTTGCGTTGCGCTGCGAAACGAGACTCTACAGGAGGGGTGGCCCGCAGAGCGAACTCACCCACCGTGCACGCGCCGTCACGGCGCGGCCGCGTCGATCGCCTTCACGATGCGCTTGTCGGAGACCGGATACGCCGTGCCCAGCGCGTGCGCGAAGTAGCTGACCCGCAGCTCCTCGATCATCCAGCGGATGTCCCGGACGGAGGAGGGGACGGGACGGCCCTGCGGCAACTGCTCCAGCAGCCAGGCGTACTCGTCCTGCATCTCGTGGACCTTCTCCATCCGGCTGGTGTCCCGCTGCGCGTTCGTCGGCATCTGCTGCAGCCGGCGGTCCGCGGCGACCAGATAGCGCATCAGGTCCGGCAGCCGCCGCAGGCCCGTGGCCGTGACGAAGCCGGGCCGTACGAGGGCGTCCAGCTGCGTCCGTACGTCCGTCAGGTTGGCGAGCAGCACAGGGCTGCGTACGCCCTTCAGGCGGCGCTCACAGGCCTGCCAGGCGGCCAGCACCTGTTCGACCTGGCCGACCGTGCGGACCGTCGTGTCGACGATCTCCGCGCGCACCTTGTCGTACAGCTTCCGGTACGACTCCTCGTCCCAGGCCGGCCCTCCGAAGTCGCCGATCAGCTTGTCGGCGGCGGCCATCGCGCAGTCGTCGAACAGGGCCTGGATCGACCCGTGCGGATTCGAGGACAGGGCGAGCTTCTGGGCGTTGGTGAGCTTGTCCGACGCGAACTTCGCCGGATTCACCGGGATGTTGCGCAGGATGAGCCGCCGCGTGCCCTTCCACATCGCCTGCTGCTGCTCGGCCTCGGTGTCGAAGAGGCGTACGGAGACGGTGTTCGCGGCCGGCCCGTCGTCGACGAGCGCCGGGTACGCCTTCACCGGCTGGCCCGCCCGGCGCGTCTCGAAGAGACGGGTGAGGGAGCCGATGGTCCAGTCGGTCAGCCCCGTGCGCTCCAGGGACTCCCCGCCCTGCCGCTCGGCGGTGGCCGCCGCGGCCTTGGAGATCGCCTGGCGCGCCTTCGGCCGCAGCCGGATCTTCAGGGCCTCCAGGTCCTTGTCCTCGGCCAGCTTGCGGCGCCGCTCGTCGACGATCCGGAAGGTGATCTTCAGATGGTCGTCGAGCCGGGACCAGTCGAAGTCGTCGGCGGTGAGCGGCACTCCGACCATGCGCTTGAGCTCGCGCGCCATCGTCACGGTCAGCGGCTCCTGCAGGGGCACCGCCCGCTCCAGGAACCGCTGCGCGAAGTTGGGCGCGGGCACGTAGTTGCGCCGGATCGGCTTCGGGAGGGACCGGATCAGCTCGGTGACGACCTGCTCGCGCAGCCCCGGGATCTGCCACTCGAAGCCCTCGTCCGTGACCTGGTTCAGCACCTGGAGCGGCACGTGGACGGTCACCCCGTCCGCGTCGGCACCCGGCTCGAACTGGTACGTGACGGGGAACTTCAGCCGCCCCTGCCGCCAGGAGTCCGGATAGTCGTCCTTGGTGACCGCCCCGGCCGTCTCCCGGATGAGCATCGAGCGCTCGAAGTCGAGGAGTTCGGGCTCCTCGTGCCGCTTGTGCTTCCACCAGGAGTCGAAGTGGGCGCCGGACACGACATGGGCGGGCACCCGCTCCTCGTAGAAGTCGAAGAGCGTGTCGTCGTCGACCAGGATGTCCCGGCGCCGCGCCCGGTGCTCCAGCTCCTCGACCTCGGTGAGCAGCCGCCGGTTGTCGGAGAAGAACTTGTGGTGCGTACGCCAGTCGCCCTCGACGAGTGCGTTGCGGATGAAGAGCTCGCGGCTGATCTCGGGGTCGATGCGCCCGTAGTTGACCTTCCGCTGGGCGACGATCGGCACCCCGTACAGCGTGACCTTCTCGTACGCCATCACCGCCGCCTGGTCCTTCTCCCAGTGCGGTTCGCTGTACGTGCGCTTCAGCAGGTGCTCGGCGAGCGGTTCGATCCACTCGGGCTCGATCCTCGCGTTGACGCGGGCCCACAGCCGGGACGTCTCGACGAGTTCGGCGGACATCACGAAACGCGGGGGCTTCTTGAAGAGGGCCGAGCCGGGGAAGATCGCGAACTTGGCGTTGCGGGCGCCCACGTAGTCGTTCTTCGCGCTGCTGCGGCCGTCCTTCCCGCCGTCCTTGCCGCCCTCCTTCCCGGTCTCCTTCACGTCCTTCATGCCGATGTGGGAGAGCAGACCGGCCAGCAGGGAGAGGTGGACGTGCTGCTCGGGCGCGTCGTCCTCGTTCAGCTGGATGCCCATCTGCTTCGCGACGGTTCGCAGCTGCGTGTAGATGTCCTGCCACTCGCGGATCCGCAGGAAGTTCAGGTACTCCTGCTTGCACATGCGACGGAACGAGGACGAGCCGCGCTCCTTCTGCTGCTCGCGCACGTACCGCCAG
The DNA here is from genome assembly GCF_018070025.1 of Streptomyces liliiviolaceus. Taxonomy (NCBI): domain Bacteria; kingdom Bacillati; phylum Actinomycetota; class Actinomycetes; order Kitasatosporales; family Streptomycetaceae; genus Streptomyces; species Streptomyces liliiviolaceus. Next base: position 1,193,827 of record NZ_JAGPYQ010000001.1, on the reverse strand, counting down.
AGATTGAGGTACGCGAGGAAGTCGGACGTCTCGTCCTTGAAGCGGGCGTGCTGCTGGTCGGCCTGGGTCTGCTTCTCGGCCGGCCGCTCGCGCGGGTCCTGGATGGAGAGCGCGGCGGCGATCACCATGACCTCGCGCACACAGCCGTTCTTGTCGGCCTCCAGGACCATCCGGGCCAGCCGCGGGTCGACGGGCAGCTGCGCGAGCTTGCGGCCGGTGTCGGTGAGCCGCTTGCGCGGGTCCTTCTCCGCCGGGTCCAGGGCGTTGAGCTCCTGGAGGAGCTGGATGCCGTCGCGGATGTTGCGGTGGTCCGGCGGGTCGATGAAGGGGAACTTCTCGATCTCGCCGAGCCCGGCCGCGGTCATCTGGAGGATGACGGACGCCAGGTTCGTACGGAGGATCTCGGCGTCGGTGAACTCCGGGCGGGCGAGGAAGTCGTCCTCGGAGTACAGCCTGATGCAGATGCCGTCGCTCGTACGGCCGCAGCGGCCCTTGCGCTGGTTGGCGCTGGCCTGCGAGATCGCCTCGATGGGCAGCCGCTGGACCTTGGTGCGGTGGCTGTATCTGGAGATACGGGCACTGCCCGGGTCGATCACGTACTTGATGCCCGGGACGGTGAGGGAGGTCTCGGCGACGTTGGTCGCCAGAACGATCCTGCGGCCGGTGTGCTGTTGGAACACACGGTGCTGTTCGGCGTGCGAGAGGCGTGCGTAGAGGGGGAGGACCTCGGTGAAGCGGTACTTCTTCTTCTCCAGTGCGTCCGCGGTGTCCCGGATCTCCCGCTCCCCGGAGAGGAAGACGAGGATGTCGCCCTTGCCCTCGCCCTGCAGCTCCTCGACGGCGTCGCAGATCGCGGTGATCTGGTCGCGGTCGGCGTCGTCGCCGTCCTCTTCGAGGAGCGGGCGGTAGCGCACCTCGACGGGGTACGTGCGTCCGCTGACCTCGACGATCGGCGCGTCCCCGAAGTGTCGGGAGAACCGCTCGGGGTCGATGGTCGCGGAGGTGATGACGACCTTCAGGTCCGGCCGCTTCGGGAGCAGCTGGGCCAGATAGCCGAGCAGGAAGTCGATGTTCAGGGACCGCTCGTGGGCCTCGTCGATGATGATCGTGTCGTACGCGCGCAGCTCGCGGTCCGTCTGGATCTCGGCGAGCAGGATGCCGTCCGTCATCAGCTTGACGAAGGTGGACTGCGGGCTGACCTGGTCGGTGAAGCGGACCTTCCAGCCGACGGCCTCGCCCAGCGGGGTGTCCAGCTCGTCGGCGACCCGCTCCGCGACGGTACGGGCGGCGATCCGGCGGGGCTGGGTGTGCCCGATCATGCCGCGGACGCCACGGCCCAGCTCCAGACAGATCTTGGGGATCTGGGTCGTCTTGCCGGAGCCGGTCTCGCCCGCGACGATGACGACCTGGTGATCACGGATGGCGTCCGCGATCACGTCCTTCTTCTGGCTGACGGGCAGCTGCTCGGGGTACGAGACGGTGGGCACGCGGCCGCGCCGCTCGGCCATGCGGGTCTCGGCCTTCGCCACCTCCGTCTCGATCTCGGCGGTGACGGCGGCGCGGGCCTCGGGCTTGCGGATCCGGCGCGCGCCTTCGAGCCTGCGCCCGAGCCGGTGCGCGTCGCGCAGTGACAGCTCGGCCAGACGGGAGGCGAGATCGCCGAGGGCGGGGGCAGGATGCGTAGACATACGCGGTCCAGGATCTCACCTCGGGGAAACGTGGGGCGAACGCTTTTGCGCGGGGGCCTGTCCGGCAGGCAGGGCTCCGAGGCCGGCCGGGGCGACCGTCACAGAGAAATATCCTTTATGCGCCTTTAGCGTGGGCGTATGTCCGAGATGCCGCACGGTGCCCATGGCAGACCGCCCACGCGGCGCGAACGCTGGGCCTCCTTCAAGGAGTCCCCCTTCCTTCCCGCGTCGGTGCTGGTGCTGATCCTCGCCGCGGCGGCGGGCCTCTTCGCGGGCTCGTACACGTACTCCATGGCGAACCCGACCCCGCGCCATGTGCCGACCGCGGTGGTGGGCTCGTACGAGGAGGGGCGGGGCAAGGCGTTCCTCGCCGGGATGGAGAAGGCGCTCGACGCCTCCCTGAAGATCCACGCGTACGACAGCCGGGCGGCGGCCGTGCGGGCGGTGGACGACCAGAAGGTCTTCGCGATCCTCGACACGCGGGACAACGGCAGGGCGGTGGTCCTCGACGTCTCCGGGGCGTCCGGGGCCTCGGTCGCGGAGCTGCTGGAGCAGGCGGCGCCGGCCGTCGGCAAGGCCACGGGGGTGGCGGTCACGGTCCGGGACATCAAGCCGCTCCAGGAGGGCGATCCACGGGGCCTCGCCATCTTCTACATCTCCCTGGCGGCCGTGATCATCGGCTTCATCGGGGCGATCCAGCTCAGCGTGCACGCGCGGGGGCTGAACCCGATGGAGCGCATCGGGTTCACCGCCGCGTACGCACTTCTCGGCGGTTTCGTGATCGTGGTGGCGGTCGACTGGATCCTCGGGGCCCTGAAGCTGCCGTTCGTCGAGTCCTGGCTGATCCTCGCGCTGACCATGTTCACGTCCGGCATGGTCTTCACGATGTTCAACACCCTGTTCGGGCGCTGGGCGATGCTGCCCACGTGGGGGCTGATGGTCATGCTCGGCAACCCGTCGTCGGGCGGCGCGGTCTCCTGGCCCCTGCTGCCGTCCCCGCTCGGTGTCATCGGCCGCTGGCTCCCGCCCGGCGGCTCGGTCAACGCCCAGCACACGGCGGTGTACTTCGCCGGCCACCAGCACGTCTTCCCGTTCCTGGTCCTGACCGGCTGGGCCCTGGTCAGCTGCGCGGTCTTCTGGACCTGGCGCCACCGCCACCCGGGAGGCCGCGAACCCCACCCGGCCCACGCGGCGGGCACCCCACCCCCGGAATCCTCGGGGGCGGGCGCGGCGGCCTGACGGCGTCACGGGAACCTACCGCCCCGAGCCCCTGACGCCTCATGGCCCCGGGGCCTGCGCCATGTGGCCGGCGCCGACGGGTCCTTCGGCTGCGGGCCGGTGGGGGCGGGCCGCGCAGTTCCCCGCGCCCCTGAAAGGCGCGTGCCCCTGCAGGACGCCGGATGCAAGGCTCAGGCCGCCGCCCCGAACGGGGCCCCGCCCACGCGGCGGGGCGGTGGTCCGCGTGGCGCGCCGGCGCTGTTGAGGGGCGCGGGGAACTGCGCGACCAACCCCCACGGACCCGCAGCCGAAGGACTCGCCGGCCGGCCGCACGACAAAGGTTCCGGGGAGTCGCGAATCGGGCCCCGCCCACGCGGCGGGGCGGCGGTCCGAGTGGCGCGCCGGCGCTGTTGAGGGGCGCGGGGAACTGCGCGACCGGCCCCTACGGAGCCGCAGCCGAAGGATTCAGCCCCGGCCACGGCGAAGGCCCCGTCTACCCGGACGGGGCCTTCGACTTGTGGCTGGGGCCGGGATCGAACCGGCGACCTATCGCTTTTCAGGCGATCGCTCGTACCAACTGAGCTACCCAGCCACGCGGTTCAACAAAGAACCGCAGCGGTCCTGACGGGATTTGAACCCGCGGCCTCCACCTTGACAGGGTGGCGAGCACTCCAAACTGCTCCACAGGACCCAGCTTTGTGCGCAAGCGAGCGAACTCAGTCTCGCACACGGTATTGCGTGCCCCCAACGGGATTCGAACCCGTGCTACCGCCTTGAAAGGGCGGCGTCCTAGGCCGCTAGACGATGAGGGCTATCGGCCCACCTGGGCGCTTCGCAGCGCGTCGGGGACGTGAGAAGCATATGGGATGTCGGGAGGGATCGCCAAAACGGTTTACGGGGTGGGGGTGGAAGGGGTGCGGGAGGCGGGCGCGCCGGGCTGGTTCTCCTTCGGGAGATGGCGGCTGACCTCGGCCGTCGTCAGTCCGAGGCCGCCCAGTTTGATCTCGTCCCAGGCCTGGAGGCGGCGGGTGTCGCGGTCCAGATAGAGGATCGACGTCTCGATCGGCGCGGGGTCGTCGCCCTCCAGCGCACGCAGCCCGCCCCCGCCCGTCGAGCCCTCGATGCGCAGCCGCGTGCCGTACTTCATGACCTCCATCTCCTGGTGGTGGACATGGCCCGCCAGGACCAGCGGCACGTCCCCGTCCGTCTCGCGCGCTGCCGTCGGGTTGTGCGCGATCGCGATGTCGACCGGGGTTCCGGCCGCTTCCTGGTCGCGGAGGGAGGAGGCGAGCCGGGCACCCGCCAGCACCTCCGACTGGCCGGCGCCGCCCACCCCGGCCGAGCGGTCCGGGGTGAACTGCGGGTCGCCGATCCCCGCGAAGCGCAGGCCGGCCACGGAGACCGCCCGGCCGTCGTCGAGGACGTGCACGTTCTTCATGCGCTCCAGGTAGTCCTGGGTGGCCTGGCCGTCGTGGTTGCCGCGCACCCACACGTACGGAGCGCCGAGGTCGGCCGCCGGGTCCAGGAAGCCGTTCTCCGCGGCCGTCCCGTGGTCCATCGTGTCGCCGGAGTCGACGATGACATCGATCTTGTACTGCTCCACGAGCGACGCGACGATCTTCCAGCTCGCCGGGTTGAGGTGGATGTCGGAGACGTGCAGGACCCGGATGGTGGAGGGGTCCGGCGCGTACGCGGGCAGCGTGGACGTGACGTCGTACAGCTTCGTCACGTTCGTCACCAGGCGGGCCAGTTCCTTCTGGTAGACGTCGAACTCGCTGACGATGCTGCGCGCGTTGCCGACGACCGAGGGTGCCGAGGAGAGCAGGCCCGAGAACTTCGGTTCAAGGACCGACTTGGGGTTCCAGGTGGCGAAGGCCGTCGCCCCGCAGGTCGCCAGCAGGGTCAGCGCCAGGCCGCCCGCCGCGAGGGCCCGGCGCGGGCGGCGGTAGACCGCGAGACCCAGCCCCGTCGCGCCGGCGACCACGGCGACACAGGACCGTACGGCCAGGTCGAGCGTGCCGGCGCCGACGTCCTCGGCGACCTCGTCCTGGAGGCCGGAGAGCCGTTCCGGATGGTCGACGAGGGCCTGCGAGCGGACCGGGTCGAGCTGGTCGACGTCCACGTCGAGCCGCAGGGGAGCGGTGTGGCTGCGCAGTTCGAGGGCGCCGAGCGGGGAGACGTTGATCTTCGTCCCGCCGGTGAGAGAGGGGCGCAGGGTCATCGTGGTGTCCATGGGGCCGACCTGCGCCCGGACGTTCCCGACGACCAGCAGACCGAGCCACGCGCCGAGCAGGACGACGGCGACGAGTCCGAGCGCACGGGTATAGGGGTGCGGCTGCTGGACGAGTTCGATGGCGGGCTGGGAGCGGCGTGAGCGGTAGTGCCGTACGAGGATGCGGGGAGCCTTCCGTACGCGGAGCAGAGCGGCGGCAGCGGGGACGCGGGCCATTGGGCCCGTATGCCCAAGGGGCGGGGCGGGTATGCGGCTTCCGTCCCGGTGACCTCCGCGGCTCCGGCACGCGGCAGCCCTGGCGTCCGGGCGTCCGTGCCGGACAATGGTCTTGTGCTGGAGATGACGCGCGAGGACTTCGAGGAACTGGTCGCCGAGGCCCTGGACCGGATCCCGCCGGAGCTGACGCGGTTGATGGACAACGTGGCGGTGTTCGTCGAGGACGAACCGCCCGCCGACGATCCCGAGCTGCTCGGGCTCTACGAGGGGACGCCGCTGACCGATCGCGGTGAGTGGTACGCCGGGGTGCTGCCGGACCGGATCACGATCTACCGGGGGCCCACGCTGCGGATGTGCGGGACGCGCGAGGAGGTGGTGGCCGAGACCGAGGTGACGGTGGTGCACGAGATCGCCCACCACTTCGGCATCGACGACGCGCGCCTGCACGCCCTCGGCTACGGCTGAGGTCCGGCCCCGGCCACGGTGCGTCTGTCGGGTAACGGGTGCGGGTGCGAATGCGGGTGCGTCGTGGCTGGTGTCGCGCAGTTCCCCGCGCCCCTGAAGGCAAGGGCCCGGCCCCGCCCGAAGGAGCGAAGCCGGTGAACACGTGCTCAGGCCGGCGTCGGGCGATCGGACGCGCCTGTCGTCCGGCCGGGCGCGGCTGACATCCGGTCCTGTGCGCACGGGTACGCATACGGCGGCGTGTCCTCTTGCGGGCGGCGGGAGTTGGGCAGGGGGACTCCTCATACCTATCCCCGCGCTCCCGGCTCCGTCCGGACAGGAGGGGACCCCATCCGGAGGTAGCTGCCCGTGCGCGCCATGTACGTACCCGTCCGTCTGGCCGCCGCGGCCCTGGCAGTCGCCGCCTCCGCGGGCTGCATGAGCGTCGGCGACGACGAGGGGAGCAGCCGGGTCAGGCCCTCCCACTCGGCGGGGCAGCGGGGCGGCGAGGAACCCGACGGGGGGTCCGCGGTGAGCGGCGGCGCCCCGGGCCGGCACGGGGTGAGTGACGGAAAACACGCCGGGGCGAAGCCGGGCAGGTCCGCGTCCGGGACGGCGTCGCCGTCGGCGGGGGAGAGCGGTTCGGCCGCGCCGAAGAAGCCGGCCAAGGGCGACACCGGCGGGAAGAAGCCCAGGCCAGGGGTGCCTTCGCCGACGAAGGAGCAGCCCACGCCGACGCGTCAGGACCCGGAGCCGACGCCTCCCAAGGAGACCCCGCCGCCGTCCCCGGACCCGACCACCGCCGAGCCGTCGTCCTCGGCGCACCCGGAGCCGGAACCGCAGCTCGTCGAGCGCCGGGAGCCGGCGCCGGCGGCGGGAATCGAAGCATGAGCGGCGGCGGGGACCGAGGCATGAGCGGCAGCGGGGGCCGAGGCACCAATGGCGGTGCCGGGATCGAGGCCTGAGCGGCTGTCGACCGCCTCGGCGTCAGGGTGTCGTGCGGGCCTCTGACCTGGACATTCGACCCCGGTTTGCCTTGAGTGGCACAGGGTGCGTATGGTAGTAGATCGTTTGATCCCATCGCCCGGCGCCATCACAGAGCGCCGCGTGGCGCGTACTCTCCCTTGCCGTGGCTGACCGCATTGAGGCGGTCGTTTGCGAAATCACGGAGTTGACGGGCGCGTGCCGAAGAGACTCCGGAAGGTTTCGCATTCGCATGTCCATTTCCAGTACTGATCACATCGTCGTGCCCGAGAACGAGGCACCCGAGGTGACCGAAGAGCACGCGGCCCCCGAGGTTTCCGCGGCTCCCGAGACCCCCGAGGTCACGTTCGGCGACCTGGGTCTCCCCGAGGGCGTCGTGCGCAAGCTCGCCCAGAACGGCGTGACCAGCCCCTTCCCGATCCAGGCCGCGACCATCCCGGACGCCCTGGCCGGCAAGGACATCCTCGGCCGCGGCCGTACCGGCTCCGGCAAGACCCTCTCGTTCGGCCTGCCGCTGCTCGCGCAGCTCTCCGGCGGCCACACCGAGAAGAAGAAGCCCCGCGGCATCATCCTCACGCCGACGCGTGAGCTCGCGATGCAGGTCGCGGACGCCCTCCAGCCGTACGGCGACGTGCTCGGCCTGAAGATGAAGGTCGTCTGCGGCGGTACGTCGATGGGCAACCAGATCTACGCCCTGGAGCGCGGCGTCGACGTCCTCGTCGCCACCCCGGGCCGACTGCGCGACATCATCAACCGCGGCGCCTGCTCGCTGGAGAACGTCCAGGTCGCCGTGCTCGACGAGGCCGACCAGATGTCCGACCTGGGCTTCCTGCCCGAGGTCACCGAGCTGCTCGACCAGATCCCCGGCGGCGGCCAGCGCATGCTGTTCTCGGCCACGATGGAGAACGAGATCTCCACGCTGGTCAAGCGCTACCTCACCAACCCGGTGACGCACGAGGTCGACAGCGCCCAGGGCAACGTCACGACCATGTCGCACCACATCCTCATCGTGAAGCCCAAGGACAAGGCGCCGGTCACCGCCGCGATCGCCTCCCGCAAGGGCCGCACGATCATCTTCGTCCGCACCCAGCTGGGCGCCGACCGTATCGCCGAGCAGCTGTGCGACTCCGGCGTGAAGGCCGACGCGCTGCACGGCGGTATGACGCAGGGCGCCCGTACGCGCGTCCTCGAAGACTTCAAGAAGGGCTACGTCAACGCGCTCGTCGCGACCGACGTCGCGGCCCGCGGCATCCACGTCGACGGCATCGACCTGGTCCTGAACGTGGACCCGGCCGGTGACCACAAGGACTACCTGCACCGCTCCGGCCGTACGGCCCGTGCGGGGCGCAGCGGCACGGTCGTGTCGCTCTCCCTGCCGCACCAGCGTCGGCAGATCTTCCGTCAGATGGAGGACGCGGGCGTCGACGCCACGCGCCACATCATCCAGGGCGGCGCCGCCTTCGACCCGGAGGTCGCGGAGATCACGGGCGCCCGGTCGATGACCGAGGTCCAGGCCGAGTCCGCGGGCAACGCGGCGCAGCAGGCCGAGCGTGAGGTGTCGCAGCTCACCAAGGAGCTGGAGCGCGCGCAGCGGCGTGCCGTCGAGCTGCGCGAGGAGGCCGACCGCCTGGTCGCCCGCTCCGCGCGTGAGCGCGGCGAGGACCCGGAGGCCGCGCTCGCCGAGGCGGCGGCGGTCGTCGAGGCCGCCGCGGCGGCCGTGGCGCAGGAGCCGGTGGCGCAGGCCGCCGAGCCGCGCGACGAGCAGCGTCAGCGCCGTGACGACCGTGGCAACTACGAGCGCCGCGACAACCGTCGTGACGACCGTCCGTCCGGTGGTTTCCGCCGTGACGACCGCGGTGGCGACCGTGGCGGCTTCCGCCGCGACGACCGCCCCTCGGGTGGCTTCAACCGTGACCGCCGTGACGGCGACCGTCCCTCGGGCGGTTTCAACCGTGACCGTCGCGACGACCGTCCGTCGGGTGGCTTCGGCCGCGACCGCCGTGACGAGCGTCCCTCCGGTGGCTTCCGCCGGGACGACGAGCGTGGCGGCCGTTCCTTCGACCGCCGTGACGACCGTCCCTCGGGCGGTTTCCGCCGGGACGACCGTCGTGACGACCGCGGTGGCGACCGTGGCGGCTTCCGCCGCGACGACCGTCCCTCGGGCGGCTCGGGTGGCGGCTTCAACCGCGACCGCCGCGACGGCGACCGTCCCACCGGCGGCTTCCGCCGTGACGACCGCCCCTCCGGTGGTCACCGGGGCAGCGACCGTCCGTTCAACCGTGACCGGAGCGACCGTCCCACCGGCGGCTTCCGCTCCGGCGGCCACGACCGCCCGTCCGGCCGCCGTGACGACCACCGCGGCTCCGGCTCGGGTTCCGGTTCCACCGGCTCCTCCTACGGCCGCCGCGACGACAAGCCGCGCTGGAAGCGCAACGGCTGACGCAGGCTGACGCCGTAGCGGCAACGCAGTACCCGGCAGTACACGAAGGGCCCGAACGACCTCGGTCGTCCGGGCCCTTCGGCGTTCCCGGCCGCCGAAAAATGACAACTCCCCTGTCGTGACCGGCTGTTACGCTCCGGCGCGGAATCGGACGGCCCGGCGGCGGATCGCCGGGCCCAGGGGAGGGGACCCGTTGAAGCCACCAGTTCGTCATGCCCTCGTACGCCGCGCGATCGCCGTGACGCTCGCGTCGTCGGCCCTCGCGCTCACCCCGTGGACGGCCGCGGCGGCGGAGAACCGACCGCCGTCGCAGCCCGCGGCGGCCGATCTGATGACCGGGGGCGCGGCTTGTGCGGGTGCCGCGGACCCGACGTACGTGCGCTGGGAGCCGACGCTGTCCGCGGTGCTGCGCGACCCGGACGGAAACCGGGTGAGTGCCCAGTTCGAGGTGTCCTGGACGGACGACGCGGGCGCCCCTCAGGTGCGTACCGTCGAGACGACCGCCAAGGTCGGCGGCTCGTCGTTCAGTTGGACCGTGCCGTCCGACGTACCGGCGTTCACCGCGGTGAGCTGGCGGGTGCGGGCGCACGACGGCACGGTGTGGGGGCCGTGGAGTTCGGACGGCGGCGGTACGTCCTGCGCCTTCGTCTACGACGACGTGGCGCCCGCGAAGCCCTCGGTGTCGTCGCCCGAGTACCCGGACGACGACGTGTGGCACGACGGGGTGGGCAGGTACGGCACGTTCACGGTCGACTCCGCGTCGGACGACACGGTGTCGTACCTCTACTCCTTCCAGGGCGAGGGCACACGGACCGTGAAGCCGGCGGAGTCCGGTGGCCCGGTCGTGCTCACCTACCTGCCGCAGTCCGTGGGGCTCCCCACGCTGACGGTCAAGGCCGTCGACCGGGCGGGCAACGCGAGCGCGCCCATGGACTACATGTTCCGCGTGAGCGAGGGCCGTACGCCCGTAGCCGCGTGGAAGCTCGCCGACGCGGCCGGGGCCACCGAGGCGGCGGCGGGTGCGGGCGGCAGACCCGCGACGGCGGGTGACGGGGTCGCGTTCGGCGCCGAGGGCCCCGCGCGGACCGCGGTGACGGGAGCGGCCGGGTTCGACGGCACGGACGGGGCGTACCTGACCAGCGGCGCCCCGGCGGCCGACCCGGCCGGGGCCTTCACCGTCAGCGCCTGGGTACGGCCGGACTCCCTCGCCGAGGACCTGGCGGCGGTGAGCCAGGACGGCGGCGCGGACGCGGCGGCGTTCGGGCTGGGGACGGACGACGGCGCCTGGTCCTTCACGGTGGGCGGCTCGGTCGTACGGGGCGGGGTGCCGGAGAGCGGGGAGTGGGCGCAGCTGACGGGCGTCCACGACCCGGTGGCCGGGACGGCCCGCCTGTACGTGAACGGCAGGCCGGTCGGCACCGCCGAGAACGTCACGGCGCCCTCGGCGTCCGGGAACCTCCAGATCGGGCGGAGCCGGGGCGGTGCGGGCGGCAACTGGCACGGCGCGCTGGCCGACGTCCGGGTGTGGGACCGGGTGGTCGTCGCGCCCGAGGCCGCCGCGCTCGCGAAGCGGGGCACCGCGAGCAAGGGGTACTGGGCACTGGACGAGGCGTCCGGCGGCAGCAGCCCCGAGCGGGACGGCGGACTGCCGCTGACGCTCGGCGGCGACGCGAGGGTCTACCGTGCCGACGATTCCTGCGACCCCGGGGCCGACCCGGACTGCGCTTCGGCCCCGTACCCCATCGTCGGTGAGGGACATCTCGTGCTGGACGGCGACGGCGACTTCGCCGCGGCGGACGGTCCGGTCGTCGACACCGGGGACAGCTTCTCGCTCTCCGCGCACGTGCGGATCGACGGCGAGGCACAGGACCGGCCGATGACGGTGGTGTCGCTGCCGGGTGCGGACGGTTCTCTCGCCGCGGTGCGCTACTCGGGGGCATCGCAGCAGTGGCAGGTGACTCTGACGGACTCGAACGGGGAGAAGACCACGCTCACCGCGGACGACATGTGGGCGTCCCCGGACTACGACCACCATCTTTCGCTCGTGTACGACGACGCGGCCGACGAGATCCTGCTGTACGCCGACGGGACGGTCTCGGCACGGGCGTCGTACCGGCCGGGCTGGACGGCGAAGACCGGCATCGAGGTTGGCCGGGCGCGGTCGGCCGGAGGCTGGGGCGAGTACCTGCAGGGGCTTGTGGACGAGGTGCATGTCCACGCGGGGGTACTCAGCCAGCATCAGGTCACCTCCCTGCAACTCGGCTTGACCGACGTCTAGAGACCGGGTCGGCCGAGCCGTGACCCCACCGGCCGTGTTTCGGCCAGATCAACCGCACTGTGGCGCATGTCATACCCCCGGCGAGGGAATTGCTGGGGGCATGACAGAAGACGCCAGAGTGAGTGGGCTGTCGGACGAAGAGCGGCTGGCCCAGCTCGGTTACACGCAGGTTCTCGCCCGCCGCATGTCGGCGTTCTCCAACTACGCGGTCTCCTTCACGATCATCTCGGTCCTGTCGGGCTGTCTGACGCTCTACCTGTTCGGCATGAACACCGGCGGCCCGGCGGTGATCACCTGGGGCTGGGTGGCGGTGGGTCTGATGACCCTGTTCGTCGGGCTCGCGATGGCCGAGATCTGTTCGGCGTACCCGACCTCCGCGGGCCTGTACTTCTGGGCCCACCGCCTCGCCCCGCCGCGTACGGCGGCGGCCTGGGCGTGGTTCACGGGCTGGTTCAACGTCCTCGGCCAGGTCGCCGTGACCGCCGGCATCGACTTCGGCGCGGCCTCGTTCCTGGGCGCGTACCTGAACCTCCAGTTCGACTTCGAGGTCACCCCCGGCCGCACGATCCTGCTCTTCGCCGCCATCCTGATCCTGCACGGGCTGCTGAACACCTTCGGCGTACGGATCGTCGGCCTCCTCAACAGCGTCAGCGTGTGGTGGCACGTCATCGGCGTCGCGGTCATCGTCGGCGCGCTGACCTTCGTACCGGACCAGCACCAGTCCGCGTCCTTCGTCTTCACGGAGTTCGTGAACAACACGGGCTGGGGCAGCAGCTTCTACGTGGTGCTGCTGGGCCTGCTGATGGCGCAGTACACCTTCACCGGGTACGACGCCTCGGCGCACATGACGGAGGAGACGCACGACGCGTCCACGGCCGGGCCCAAGGGCATCGTCCAGTCCATCTGGACGTCGTGGATCGCGGGCTTCGTCCTCCTCCTCGGCTTCACCTTCGCGATCCAGTCGTACGACGGCGCCCTCACGTCACCGACGGGCGTACCGCCGGCCCAGATCCTCCTGGACGCGCTCGGCGCGACGGCGGGCAAGCTCCTGCTCCTCGTCGTCATCGGCGCGCAGCTGTTCTGCGGCATGGCGTCCGTGACCGCCAACTCCCGCATGATCTACGCCTTCTCGCGCGACGGGGCGCTGCCGTACTCCAACCTCTGGCACACGGTGAACCCGCGCACGCGTACGCCCGTCGCGGCGGTGTGGCTCGCGGCGCTCGGCGCGCTGGTGCTCGGCCTGCCGTACCTGATCAACGTGACCGCGTACGCGGCGGTGACGTCGATCGCGGTGATCGGCCTCTACATCGCGTACGTGATCCCGACGCTGCTGCGGCTGCGCAAGGGCGAGGCGTTCGAACGGGGGCCGTGGCACCTGGGCCGCTGGTCCCGCCCGATCGGCATCGTGGCGGTCGTCTGGGTGGGCGTGATCACGATCCTCTTCATGCTCCCCCAGGTCTCCCCGGTCACCTGGGAGACCTTCAACTACGCGCCCGTCGCGGTCCTGGCAGTCCTCGGCTTCGCGGCGGCGTGGTGGTTCGCCTCGGCCCGCCATTGGTTCCTCAACCCGGACCACGAACGCACCCGCGCCCGCGAGGCGGCCCGAGCGGGCGCCCCGGAACCACTGGATCCGTGACGCCCTGAACTCCCCGACGCGGCCGGGACACCGATACCCGATCGGAGTCCCGGCCGCGTCCGGCTATGCTCGTTCCTGCGTCGACCATGGTCGGTGCGTGCGCCGGCGTCGGCCGACGCACGGACCCTTAGCTCAATTGGCAGAGCAGTGGACTTTTAATCCATTGGTTGTGGGTTCGAGTCCCACAGGGTCTACACGAAAGCCCCCAGCTCAGAGGCACTTGAGCTGGGGGCTCGTTTTGTTCGTCATGCCTGACGGGGTTCGCCCTCGTCGCCGGGCGCCTTCGGCATGTCGATGACGTACGTCCCCTTCGCGGGCAGGGTGGCGACGAGTCCTCGCCTTCGGAGTTCGACGATGGTGCGGCGCACGGTGCCGATGCTCACGCCGTACAGATCCGTCATGGCTCGCTCGCCGGGCAGCGCGGCCCCTTGCGGCAATGTGCCGGACGCGATGTCCGCGGCGATCGCGTCGGCGAGTTTCACGTACTCGTAGCGTGGAAGCTCACTCATCTCTCCACGGTGCCGCAGCCCTACGCGTACCGCAGGGGCAGAACGCGTCCCGCAGCGTCGGGACGCGGTATTGAGCAGGGGGGTGCAGGGGGACGCAGTTCCCGGTATGGTCGAAATATGCAGGACCCCGGCGAGGTGGCAAGACCTCCCGGGGCGTGGTCAACGCTGAAATAGGAGCGTCAACATGCTCGACCCTATCCGCCGCGCCCTCCAATGGATGCGGCTTCTCTTCTGCCCGGGTACCGGCACGCGGCGGCGCACACGTCATCGGACCTATCTCTGTCTTCACATCACCGCCGTACGGCACCCCGTGCACCCCGTGCACCCCAGCCTTGTGGAAGGCGACCCGGAAGCCGCACTCCAGCAGCGCCGTCGGCTCGCCCTCGTGCTCGCCGCCGATCTTGGGATCGATCTCGACTCGCATCTGATCGGTGCGCGGGAGGTGGCCGCCTGATGGAGCGTCCCGCCGGCCCCGCGCCGCGTCTGCTGCCCTGGCAGTCCCTCGACGGGAAGCCCTGTTACCTGGTCGCGGACAGTGGCGGCGGGTATCTGTCCCGGCTCGCCGACGACCTGGAGACCGTCCTGCTCGCCACGGGCGCCGATGTGCTGGAGCTCGCCCGCCCGTTGCTCGACGATCCGGCGTCACCGCCCGCGGAGCTGCGGTTCGCCGGACGTCGGCTCGCCGAGTGCCTGACCGACGCGCTGCGCGTCGCCGAGTCCCGGGGGATGCGTCTGACCGGCGCCGAGTAGCCACTCCGAAGGAGACCCGGCCCGGTAGGCGCTTTGTGTACACCTGGTGCACTCGGTACTCTTGAGCGCATGACCCATATGCCCATAGAGTCCATCCGCGACGTGCGCGCCCACCTGGCCGAGGTGGTCGAGCGGGCCGACCGGGACGACACCCCCACGGTCATCACCCGTCGGGGCAAGGAAGTGGCAGCCGTCGTGTCGATCGAGGTCCTGCGCAGGTACCAGGAGTGGGAAGAGCGCGAGATCAACCGGATCATCGACGAGCGCATGGCGAACACGGCGGACGGCGTCCCGATCGAGGACGTCATGAGGGAAACGTTGGCACGTGGTGAATGAGCCCGGCGCGCCTGCGTATCGCACCGTCTTCCGGCCGGAGGCGCGGTCGGAACTGCGCAAGATCCCCCGGGGTGCCGCGCTGCGCATCCTCGCCAAGCTGGCGGAGCTGGAGACGGACCCGCTCGGCTTCCACACCACCGCGCTGGTCTCGCAGCCGGATAGGCGCCGCCTCCGCGTCGGGGACTACCGGGTCATCTACACGCTCGACAACGGGGAACTGGTGGTGTGGGTGGTCCACGTCGGACACCGGTCCACCGTCTACGACGTATGACCGTGCGGCTACCGGGGGCCACGTGAGGGGCTCACGATTCGGGCTCACGTGATCACCAGCAACGCCCCCCACATCACCACCGCCAGCGCGGGCAGCAAGTAGGCGATCAGGACGATCGAGCGGCCTCGGCCCCGGCCCTGGCCGCGGGTGGACCAGCTCGACCACGTCGCCGCGTACTCCGGCAGGCGTTCCACCGCTCGGCGTTGCACGTGCTGGTAGTACAGGCGGTGCCGGTGGCCGACGTACAGCCAGGTCAGGGCCAGTACGAGGCCGAAGGCGGCCAGGACGCGTGCTGCCACGAGGTGGTGCTCCGAGGTGAGGAGCGTCGTGTACGCCACGGCGAACAGCGACTGGCCCACCAGGAAGAGGTTGCCCCGCTGGAACAGCATGGTGTTCTCGTGCAGCGTGTGCTGCCAGAGTCTGCCGTCCTCCGCGATGCGCTGCGCCTGGGCCTGGGCCTGGGCCTGAGTGTCCCCGTCATCCCCCATGGCACCGTTCTGCCCCGCCGTCGCGCGGAGCCACCGCTTCCGGGCGATGCGGAACGGCCGCCGTGTCAGCCCGCCGTGAGCTTCGCCAGCGGCAGCGTGTGCTGGGTCTGGAGGACCTTCGCCCGCAGGTACAGGACGTTGTGGGCCGTCGTGAACACGCCCGTCGGGACCCGGTGCTGTACGTCGATGCCGAGCGCCCGGAGCTGCTCCGCCTTGTCGGGGTTGTTCGACAGCAGGTCCAGCTCCGTGATGCCGAGCGCCGTGAGCATCTGGGCCGCCGCCGTGTAGTCACGGGCGTCCTCGGGCAGGCCGAGGGCCGTGTTGGCGGCGTACGTGTCGAGCCCCTCGTCCTGTAGGGCGTACGCGTCGAGCTTGTTGTAGAGGCCTATGCCACGGCCCTCCTGGCGGAGGTAGAGGAGGACGCCGCCGCGCTCGGCGATCTGCTCGACGGCCTCGCGCAGCTGCGGCCCGCAGTCGCAGCGGGAGGAGCCGAAGGCGTCGCCCGTCAGGCACTCGGAGTGCAGGCGGACCAGGGGCGTGGCGCCGGCGGGGTCGCCGAGGACCATCGCCACGTGTTCCTGGCCGTCGGTCAGGCCGTGGAAGGTGACCAGTTCGGCGTCGACGCTGTAGCCGTCGTGGAAGCGCAGGGGCACCTGGACGCGCGAGCGCTGGGTGGCGGCGGGGTAGTCGGGCATGCGGGTACTCCGGTCCACGTTCTCATCTGCTTCAGATTTGAAGCAGATCCTCGAATCGAGACCCTAACCCATGCTTTAAAGTTAAAGCAACGGATGTCTTCTGAAAGAGGCCCCGGGCGGAAGAGGCCTCAGACGGAGGGCCTACGCGCACGGACCCGGCGAGCGGCGGCGCCACGGGACGTCGTCCGGAGGCGCCTGCGCGTCATCGCCCTCCAGGCCCCGCGCGACACTCGCGCAGATCTCCTCCAACTGCCCCACCTGCTCCGGGGTGAGGCGGTCGAAGAGGGCCGCGCGGACCGTCCCCACATGGCCGGGGGCCGTACGCTCCAGCAGCGCCATCCCGTCGTCCGTCAGGACCGCGGTGCTCCCGCGCCTGTCGCTGGGGCAGCCCTCACGGCGTACCGCCCCGTCCTTCTCCAGGCGGGTCACCGCGTACGTCAGCCGGCTGCGCGTGATCTTCGTGCGCTCGGCGAGATCGGTCATGCGCAGGCGGCGGTCCGGCGCCTCGGAGAGGTTGGCCAGGATGGAGTAGTAGACATGCGGCATACCGGCCTCCTGCTGGAGCTGCCGGTCGATCGCGTCCTCCAGGAGGTGGGAGGCGGCGATGTAGGCGCGCCAGGCGCGCTGCTCCTCGGGGGTGAGCCAGCGGGTCGTCATGGCCCCAGTGTAAGTTTGTTTCAAACTTGAACCAAGACGAGCCAGGGCCCAGCGCGGTCCCCGCCCCACCCGCCCCGCGAAAGAGAGCGCGTCCATGCCCCACCCCTACGTCCTGTTGTCCGCCGCCGTCTCCCTCGACGGCCGCCTGGACGACACCGGCCCCGAACGGCTGCTGCTCTCCGGCCCCGCCGACTTCGACCGGGTCGACGAGGTACGGGCCGACTCCGACGCCATCCTGGTCGGCGCGGGCACCCTGCGCGCCGACAACCCGCGGCTGCTCGTGAACTCCGCCGAGCGCCGCGCCGCCCGCGTCGCCGCCGGCCGCCCCGCGTACCCGCTGAAGGTCACCGTCAGCGGCACCGGCGACCTGGACCCCACCGCCAACTTCTGGTCCACCGGCGGCGAGAAGGTCGTCTACACGACGGACGAGGGCGCTGTGACGGCCGCCGAGGCCCTGCACGGGCTCGGCGTCGACGTCGTCCCCGTGGGGCCCGGACTGGACTGGCGGGCCGTGCTCACCCACCTCCACGACGTCCGCGGCGTACGGCGGCTCATGGTCGAGGGCGGTGGCCGGGTCCACACCCAGCTCCTCCAGCAGGGCCTCGCCGACGAACTGCAGCTCGCCCTCGCGCCCCTCGTCGTGGGACAGCCGCACGCGCCGAAGCTCTTCGGGGACGGCGAGTACCCCGGCGGCCCCCGCAACCGGCTGCGGCTGATCGAGACCCGGCCCGTGGGAGACGTGGTGCTCATGCGGTACGTGCCCACCGCGCCCGGCACCGGACCCGTACCCTCCGCCGCCGACCACCGGTGGCTGGCGCTCGCCTGCGAACTGGCCGCCGAGTGCCCGCCCTCGCGGACCGCCTTCAGCGTCGGCGCGGTCGTCGTCGCGGCCGACGGTACGGAGCTGGCCCGCGGGTACTCCCGCGAGTCCGACCCCCTCGCGCACGCCGAGGAGGCCGCGCTCGCCAAGATCGAGCCGGGCGACCCCCGCCTCCCTGCCGCCACGGTCTACAGCAGCCTGGAGCCCTGCGCCCGCCGGGCCTCGCGGCCCGCGCCCTGCGCCCGGCTGATCCTCGACGCGGGGGTGCGCCGGGTGGTCACCGCGTGGCGCGAGCCCGACACCTTCGTGGCCGCCGCCGACGGGAACGGCCTGCTCGCGGCCGAGGGCGCCGACGTCGTCGTACTCCCGGAGCACGAGAGCGCGGCCAAGGCGCCCAACCGCCACCTGAACTGAGACCGACATCTAACGGTGTGCTTCGCGTCCCGCGCATGGCGTACACTGGTTTCAACGACGCGGGGTGGAGCAGCTCGGTAGCTCGCTGGGCTCATAACCCAGAGGTCGCAGGTTCAAATCCTGTCCCCGCTACTGAAGGCCTGAGGCCGGAATCCAATGGATTCCGGCCTCAGGTGTTTTACCTTCCCCTGTGCCGTCCCCGCGCCCGCGCTCACTCGCCCGGTCCCCGTCCGCTCGCCCCGTCCCGCCGGTCCCTGAACCCTGGACGGAGCGAGGTGGTCGAGGGCAGGAGACACGTGATCGGGCGTCGAGCGGTCGAGCAGCGGTCGCCGGGCTCCGCCGGGCCTCAGCCGGACAGGCGTACCGGCCTGTATCCCCGTACCCGCGCGGTCGTCCGCGTGCTGCCGGCGCTGCTGATCGTCGCGGGCGTCTTCTACGACGTCCTCACCCCGCAGTACTTCACCGCCGCGCCCTTCCTCTCGGCCGCATCGCTCGTCGCCGCGCCCCTGCTGTCGCTCGGCGCCACCGTGTGGACGGGCGTCGCGGGGACGGCGGCCATGATCCTGGTGACCGTGCGGTTCGCCGTCGACGCCAGCGGGATCACCGAGATCGCCACCGTGGCGACGGTCGCCTGCCTCGCCGTCGTCATCAACCGGCTCGTGAGCCTCGGCAACGCCCGCCTCGCCTCCGCCCACGAGATCGCCGAGGCCGCCCAGCGGGCCGTCCTGCCCGAACCCGCCGCGCGCACCGGCGGCCTCGACCTCGCGGTCCGGTACGTGGCCGCGCAGACCGACGCGCTCATCGGCGGCGACCTCTACGCCGTGCAGGACACCCCGCACGGCGTACGGCTCGTCGTGGGCGATGTCAGGGGGAAGGGCATGGGCGCGGTCGCCGCCGTGGCCGTCGTCATCGGGGCCTTCCGGGAGGCCGCCGAACAGGAGAGCACCCTGGAGGCCGTCGCCCAGCGGCTGGAGCGGTCGCTGATGCGCGAAGGGGTGCGGCGCGACAGCGTCGAGGTCTTCGAGGGCTTCATCACCGCCGTGCTCGCCGAGATCCCGCACGGCGCCCAGCGCGTACGGCTCGTCAACCGCGGCCATCCCGGACCGCTCCTGCTGCGCGGCGACGGGACCGTACGCACGCTCGCCGCTGCGGAACCCGCGCTGCCGCTCGGAATGGGCGACCTGGGCGCCTGGCCCGACCGCGTGCAGGAGGAGGAGTTCCCGGGCGGGGCCATGCTGCTCTTCCACACGGACGGGCTGTCCGAGGCCCGGGACGGGCGGGGCGTGTTCTTCGACCCGGCGGCTCGGCTGTCCGGGCGCCGGTTCGCCGGCCCCGACGCCCTGCTCGGCGAACTGGTGGACGACGTGGTCCGGTACACCGGGGGCGGCGGTACGGACGACATGGCGCTGCTCGCCGTCCGGCGGCCGTGAGGGCACCGGGACGTCTTCCCGGCCCTCGCCGCACCTATATCACCTGCAGTAGTCGAACGACGCCCCTGCGCATAACAACTGACACACCGTCAACAAAAACGGTACCTGTGAATGACGATCAACTCGCCCGATTTACCCCGCTCGCAGCGTTTAAGTCCAGGCCAGCAGCCGTAACGATCATCAGGAACAGCTTGGAATCCGGTGCCTGAGTCTATTAACGTTCGATAACGCAGCGCGGTGTCCCAGCCGTCACAAGAGACGGCTCCGTGCGCACGCGCCGAATCCCGCAAGGGAACCGGGGAACCACCTACATGGGGTGAATCGCGTGTCTTTCGTGGTGGTGAACACCGCGGTTGACGCGCGTAGGAGACCTTCCTGCTCCGAACCCGTCAGCTAACCCGGTAGGCGAGAAGGAAGGAAAGGAGCGCGCCCACGTGGCGTTCAACAGGCCTGCCCCCACACCCTCGTTCATGCCTGACGAGGTGACGGGAGAGACCTCGGGCGAGAAGAAGCCCGACACCTTCGCCTTCGGCGCCCGTACGGCGGACGAGCCCTGGGAGCCCTGGAATCCCAGCGCTGAGACCGTCGTTCCGGTTCGCGGCAAGCACCGCGTCGCCAAGCAGCGTGGCGGGGGACTCGCCCGCAGCTCCACCGTTCTGGGCGTCGGTGTCATAGCCGCCGTCGGCGCGGGCGGCATGGCCTCCGCGCAGACCGGCAAGCCGCCGGTGTCGATCTCGATCCCCGACCTGCCGAACGTCGGCTCGCTGATCTCCGACGACGAGGCCCCCGAGGGTTCCAGCACGGCGCTCACCGCCGCCGGCCTCACCGAGGCCGACGCCGAGGAGGGCAACGCCGACGCCGGCGAGGCCCTGCGCTCGCGCATCATGCTCCAGGCCGAACTCCAGCAGGACCAGGTCGACCGCGACGCCCAGGCGGCCGCCGAGGCCGCCGCCGCGAAGAAGGCCGCCGCGCTCGCGGCCAAGGAGCAGGACGCGGCGAAGGCCAAGGCCGCCGCCGCGAAGGCGAAGAAGGAGGAGGAGGCCAAGGCGAAGGCCGAGGCCGCGCGCCTCGCCGAGCTGGCCAAGCAGTTCACACTGCCCACCTCCTCGTACACGATCACCTCCACCTTCGGGCAGTCCGGCTCGCTGTGGTCCTCCGGTCAGCACACGGGTCTAGACTTCGCCGCTCCCACGGGTACCCCGATCAAGGCCATTCACAGCGGCACGATCACCGAGGCGGGCTGGAGCGGCTCGTACGGCTACCGCACGGTCCTCACGCTCGACGACGGTACGGAGCTCTGGTACGCCCACCAGTCGTCGATCGGCGTCAGTGTCGGGCAGAAGGTCAGCACGGGCGAGGTCATCGGGCGCGTGGGTGCCACCGGAAACGTCACCGGGGCGCACCTCCACCTGGAGGTCCACACGGCCGGCGGCACCGGGATCGACCCGATGGCCTGGCTGCGCGGCAACGGCCTCAACCCGTAAGCGGGCCGGTCCCCGCGTAAGCAGGTCCCCGCGGCGTCGTGAGGTTGTGGCGTCGTGAGGTTGTGGCGTCGTGAGGTTGTGTCGCGAGGTATGGAATACGGCCGTCCGGTCCGGCCGTTGGTTTTGGCATGACTTCTCTTCGCAGGCTGGGTTCGTCCGACCTTGAGGTGTTTCCGCTCGCCCTGGGCGGCAACGTCTTCGGCTGGACCGCCGACCGCGCCGACTCCTTCGCCGTGCTCGACGCGTACACGGCCGCCGGCGGGAACTTCGTGGACACCGCCGACGCGTACTCGGCCTGGGCGCCGGGCAACGGGGGCGGTGTGTCCGAGACCGTCATCGGCGAGTGGCTGACCGCGCGCGGCAACCGCGCCGACGTCCTCATCGCCACGAAGGTCGGCGCGCATCCCTCGTACAAGGGCCTGTCCCCGGCGAACGTGAAGGCCGCGGCCGAGGAGTCGCTGCGCCGGCTGCAGACGGACCACATCGACCTCTACTACACCCACTACGACGACCCCTCCGTGCCCGTCGAGGAGATCCTCGGCGCCCTGGACGAGCTCGTACGCTCCGGCAAGGTGCGGGCGATCGCCGCGTCCAACATCTCTCCCGAGCGGCTCCAGGAGTCCCTGGACGCCTCCGACCGCGAGGGGCTCGTGCGGTACGTGGCGCTGCAGGCCCAGTACAGCCTGGTGTCGCGCGACACGTACGAGGGGCCGCTGCAGGACGTCGCCTCGCGGGGCGGACTGGCCGCCGTCCCCTACTACGGGCTCGCCTCGGGCTTCCTCACCGGCAAGTACCGGGCGGGCGCGGAGGTCGACAGCCCGCGGGCCGGTGCGGCGGGCAAGCATCTGGCGTCGGAGCGGGGGCAGCGGGTGCTCACCGCGCTCGACGAGGTCGCCCAGGAGCGCGGCGCCGAACTCGCCACCGTGGCCCTCGCCTGGCTGGCCTCCCGCCCCACGGTCGCCGTCCCCCTGGCCAGCGCCCGCACCCCGTCGCAACTCCCGGCCCTGCTGTCGGTGGCGGACCTCACGCTCACGGACACGGACCTCACGAAGCTGACCCGCGCGTCCGAGTGAGGCGTGGGTCGCGTCGCGGAGGCAGGGGGCGAGGCTTGTGCTTTGAGGAGCGAGGCTTGTGCTTTGAGGGGCGCGGGGAACTGCGCGCCCAGCCACGGACGTCCCGCACTGGGCATTCGGCCTCAAGCACTGCGGCGCTACTCCCTAGGGGCGCGGGGAACTGCGCGACGAGCCCCGGACGTCCCGCACTGGGCATTCGAGGCCAAGCACCGCGGCGCTGCCCCCAAGGGGCGCGGGGAACTGCGCAACCAGGCAAGCAGGCGGTCAGTACCGGTAAGGGTTGTACGCGGGGTAAGACGGCGGATGCCCATACCCCGGCACAGCCCAAGGCACAGGCCCCGGCGCAGTCGCCCGCGCCGCATACGCCAGCGCCGGCCGAGCCGGCTCCCGCCGAGCCCACAGCTCGTGCAGCAACTCCCGCTCCCGCACGGCGAAGTCCGCCCCCGCCCGGCCACGGCGCCCCCGGTGGCGGAGGAACGCCAGCGAGGTGGCGTACGCCTCGTACTCCGCCACCGCCCGCCCCGCGTCCCGCCCGCCATGATGCGTCGCGTACTCCCGCGCCAGCCGCCGCGCCTTCATCGAGCCGAGGACGAACGGCTCGGGCGCGGCCAGCCACCCCGCCACGGCGTACGAGGGCAGCTCCGTGCGGACCGTGCCCAGTTCGCGCTGGCGCGTCCAGACGGCCAGCCATGTGAGCAGCCCGAAGGACGGGACCATGAACGCCGCGTACACCGCGAAGAAGCCGTACTCCCCGAACGCCGACGAGCCGTTCCACATCGCGTGCATGCCCATCGCGAGCAGCAGCCCGGTGAGGGGCAGGACGACGCGGCGCACCTGGTGGCGGTCCGCCGAGAGCGCCGCGATGCCGAAGCCGATGCCCGTCAGCACGGTGAACAGCGGATGCGCGAAGGGCGACATGATCACGCGTACGAAGAAGGTCGCGGCGGTGACGGAGAAGATGCCCGTGTCGCCGGTGAGCCGGTCCGTTCCGAAGGCCGTGCCCAGATAGAGGATGTTCTCGGTGAACGCGAAGCCGGTCGCCGTGACGCCCGCTATCACCACGCCGTCGACTATCCCGGTGAAGTCCCGTCTGCGGAACAGGAAGACGAGCAGGACGGCCGCCGCCTTCGCCGACTCCTCGACGATCGGCGCTATCACCGTCGCGCCGAGGGTGTCCGCGTGGGACGGGTCCGCCGTGGTCGTCGCTATCCACTGCGTGGCGAAACTGTTCGCGACGATGGCTATCAGCGCGGCCGCGCAGGCCCCCCACGCGAAGGAGAAGAGCAGGTTTCTCCAGGGCCCCGGATCGACCCGGTCCAGCCAGCGGAACGCGGCGACGAGCAGCGGCACGGGGAAGATGGCGAGGCCGAGGCCCACCAGGAAGCCCTCCGTGCCGGTCTGTTTGCGGACGAGGGCCAGGATGACCAGGCCCGACAGGGCGAGCAGGGTGGTCAGCGCGGCGTAGCGCACCCACTTGCGCTGCCACCAGTGTGCGTGCCGACGGGCGCCTCCGGCGGGGAGGCCGGGGGGTGTCGGGGGTGGGGGGCTGGTGGCCATGACAAAAACCCTAACGAGGGAGGGGCTCGGCCCGCGAGAGCGCCCCGTCCCGGGGTGGGGGAGCTGCTTCAGGCGCCCTTGCTGTGCGTACCGCTGTCCGTGCTGTCGTTGCTGTCCGTGTCATGCGGTACGCGGCGGAACAGGAGATCGTTCACCACGTGGCCCTTGTCCAGGCCCTGGGCCTCGAAACGGGTCAGCGGGCGGAAGTCGGGACGCGGCGCGTAACCGTCGTCGGGGCGGGTGTTCTCGAAGTCCGGGTGCGCGGAGAGAACGTCCAGCATGACCTCGGCGTACGGCTCCCAGTCCGTCGCGCAGTGCAGCAGCGCGCCGGGGCGCAGCCGGGACGCGGCGAGTGTGAGGAACTCCGGCTGGATCAGGCGCCGCTTGTGGTGGCGCTTCTTGGGCCAGGGGTCCGGGAAGTAGACGCGCAGGCCGGCGAGGGAGTCCGGGGTCAGCATCTCGCGGAGCAGGATGATCGCGTCGCCGTTGGCCACGCGGATGTTGGACAGGCCGGCCCGGTCCGCGAGGTTCAGCAGGTTGCCCTGGCCGGGGGTGTGGACGTCCACGGCGAGGATGCCGGTGTCCGGGGCCGCGGCGGCCATGCGGGCGGTCGCCTCGCCCATGCCGAAGCCGATCTCCAGGACGACGGGGAGGTCGGCCGCGAAGAGTTCGGCGAGGTCGAGGGTGCACTTCCCGTCGATGTCCAGGCCCCACTTGGGCCAGAGCCGCTCAAGCGCGTCCGCCTGGCCCTGGGTGACGCGGCTGCGGCGGGGCTGGAAGCTGCGGATCCGTCGCTCGAAGTGCGAGCCTGCCGGGTCGGGCTGGGGGCCGTCGGGGAAGCGGGGTTCGTTTCTGGGGCGGGGGGTTCTGGATGAGTCAGACACAGTGGGTCGATTTTACGGGTCGGGTGCCGGTCCGTGGTGGGTGGTCGCGGTGCCGGTCCGTCGTCGTGCCGGTCCCTCGCGGTGCCGGTCCCTCGTGGTGCCGGTCCGTCGTGGGTCGGGGCCGTGCCGGTACGCCGCAGTCCGCCGCCCCCGGGCATACGGAACTCTGCTGACAGGGCAGGCCTTGTTCGGAAGGGCTACGCGGCGGACTACGGCGTACCGGCACGGCCCCTCGCGCGGCTCCCACGGTCAGGCGGCTGCCGCCAGGGCCTTCAGGGCGCGCTGGGCCACCTCCCGGCCGATGGGGAGGGAGGCCGTGGCCGCGGGGGACGGGGCGTTGAGTACGTGGACCGTGCGGGGGCCCTCCTGGATGAGGAAGTCGTCGACCAGGGTGCCGTCGCGCAGGACCGCCTGGGCGCGGACGCCCGCGGGGGTCGGGATCAGGTCGTCCGAGGTGATCGCCGGGAGCAGGCGGCGGACCGCACGGGTGAAGGCGGCCTTGGAGAGCGAGCGGTGCAGTTCTCCGGTGCCGTAGCGCCAGTGGCGGCGGGCTATCTGCCAGGAACCTGGCCAGGCGAGGGTCGAGCCCAGTTCGCGCGGGCGGACCGTCCGCCAGTCGTAGCCCTCGCGGGCCAGGGCCGGGACCGCGTTCGGGCCGACGTGGACGCTGCCGTCGATGCCACGGGTGAGGTGGACCCCGAGGAAGGGGAACGCGGGGTCGGGGACGGGGTAGACGAGGCCGCGTACCAGGTCGGGGCGGGCGAGGGTGTAGTACTCGCCGCGGAAGGGGACGATCCGCATGTTCGGTTCGTCGCCTGCGAGGCGGGCGATGCCGTCGCAGTGGAGGCCGGCGCAGTTGACCAGGACGCGGGCGCGGACGACCGTGCCGTCGTCCGTGCGGACGGCCACGCCGAGGTCGGGGCGTCGGTCGATGTACGCGGCCTTCGTGCCGTACCTGATCAGGGCGCCGGAGGCGTTCGCGAGGTGCCGGGCCACGGCTGCGTAGTCGCACACGCCGGTGGTGGAGACGTGGATCGCGGCGAGGCCCCGTACCTCTGGTTCGTACTCCTCGATCTGGGGGGCGCCCAGTTCCCGGACCGGGATGCCGTTCTCCCGGCCCCGCTGGACGAGGGCGTGCAGGCGGGGGAGCTCGTCCCGCTCGGTGGCGACGATCAGCTTGCCGGTCACCGCGTGGGCGATGTCGTACTCGGCGCAGAACTTGACCATCTCGGCCGCGCCACGCGCCGCGAACCGTGCCTTCAGGGAGCCCGGGCGGTAGTAGATCCCGCTGTGGATGACTCCGCTGTTGCGTCCCGTCTGGTGCCGGGCCGGGCCGGCCTCCTTCTCCAGCACGGTCACGCGCGTGCCGGGTGCGGCACGCGTGATCGCATACGCCGTCGACAGACCGACGATCCCACCGCCGATCACCAGCACGTCACAGTCGTAAGCGATCTCCCGCACCATCCGCCCGCCCACCTCCGCCACCTCAGACTCCCACCTCCGATAGTGCACTGCGCCACTGACAACCCACTCAAACCAACAATCCGGCCGAACACCGGAATGACTTGGGGGAGGGGGGAGGGGTGGTCACGACCGGGGCGCCCCTTCAGGGGCGCGGGGAACTGCGCGACCGGCCACGGCGGACCCGCAGCCCCAAGACGCCCTCACCCCCGCGGACGCGCTTTTCAGGGGCGCGGGGAACTGCGCGACCAGCCACGGCGCACCCGCAGCCCCACAACCACCTCAGCCCCGCCGACGCGCAGGCAAGCCTTGATCACTAGGCCGGTGCCATCAGCAGCGGCCTAGCCCGCTCCCGCAGCTCGACGACCCGCGGCTCGTCCCCGTACGGCTCCAGCCGGTGAAGGAGATCCTTCACGTATTCAGTCGTGCGGGCGGATGAGATGCGCCCGGCAACCTCCACCGCCCGCACCCCCTGCTCGCACGCCGCGTCCAGATTGCCCGATTCGAGCTCGGCGACCGCGGACACCACGAGCCGCAGCCCGTGCGAGCGTACGAACTCCTCCGTCGGCTTCGACAGGGCCTGCTCCGTGAAGCGGCGGACCTGACGCGGAGCCTTCAGATCGCGGTAGCACTCCGCCGCATCCGCCGCGAAACGGTCGTACGAGTAGAAGCCGAGCCAGGACGGATCCTGGTCGCCGTCCCGGGCGCGCTCCAGCCAGCCCTCGGCCGCCTTCAGGGCGCCGCCGGCCGCGTGGGCGTCACCCGCGCGCGCGTGCGCCCGTGCCTCGACCAGGCGGAAGAAGCTCATCGTGCGGGCCGTGGCCAGCCCCCGGTTGCGTTCGAGGGCGGCCTGCGCGAGGTCCACGCCCTCGTCGCCGAAGCCGCGGTAGGTCGCCTGGAGGGACATGGAGGCCAGTACGTAACCGCCGAGCGGGACGTCCGCCGCCGCGCGGGCCAGGCGCAGGGCCTGGATGTAGTAGCGCTGTGCCGCCTCCTGCTGGCCCGTGTCGAAGGCCATCCAGCCCGCGAGACGGGTGAGTTCGGCGCTCGCCCCGAAGAGGGAACGGCCGACCTCGTCCGAGTACGAGCCCAGGAGCAGCGGTGCCGCCTCGACCCGTAAGCACTCCGGCACCATGGACGAACGCCAGTCGCCGCCCCCGTACTTGGAGTCCCAGCGCCTGGCGTCCTCGGCGGCCTCCCGCAGCTTCAGCACGTCGCTGTGGCCGACTTTCAGTGGCGCCGCGGAGCCCTCCAGCGGGCCCGCGTCACGTGCCACCGAGGTGTCGGCCGGGGTTATCAGCCACCGGGAGGCGGGAGTCGCGTACGCGCTCACCGCGAACGATCCGGCGAGCGACTGCCAGATGCCGCCGGAGCCGGCCCGGCGTCCGGCGAGGTCGAGGCGGTAGAGATCCGTCGCCGACCGCACGGCCTGTCCTACGTCGCGGGGGAAGGCGAGGCCCACCTCCGGTGCGGGATCCGCGTCCGCCAGGCCGATCTCGTGGAGCGGCACGGGGCGGCCGAGTTTCTGGCCGATGGCAGCGGCGATGAGGTGCGGCGCGGCACCTTGCGGCACCATGCCTTTCGACACCCAGCGCGCCACCGACGTCTTGTCGTAGCGAAGAGTCAACCCGCGTTGAGCGCCAAGATCGTTGACGCGACGCGCGAGTCCTGCGTTGCTGATTCCCGCGAGGGCGAGAACGGTGCCGAGTTTTTCGTTCGGCCCGCGTTGCTCCCTGGACATGCGCCACCCCTCGACACAGACGGCTGCCGCGCGGGTTCAGCCACGCGGCATTCGTGCTGCGTCTTCCCGGGCGCAGACCCCTGGAACCCCACCCGCAAAAGCACGTGGCTGAGCCCTCAGGAATATGCCTCCCGCGAAAACACAGGCAAACACAGGGTAGTTCGCCGCATCCCAAGCGTTAAGGGGCATTGTTCCGGATGGCGGGATTGTGGTCCGCGGGTCAGCACGGAGCGTCGTGTCGTGCTCCCGCTGTGTGGCAGTGCGCCCGTCCGTGCGCTCTTCTCCGGCCAACGGGGGAGCGCTTCGATGGATGACGCGTGGGTCGGCCCGCTGTACTGGATCCAGTGGGCTGGGGGACACCGCCGCCTACATCCCCGCGGGCGGCGGACCGGTCCGGGAGGCGGAGTCCGCCTCCCGGACTGTGCGTTGCGCACAGCCTGTACGGAGAGTGTGCAAGCCTGTCTGTCCATCCCCGATTTGGCTGAATATCGCCCCTGCCTCCGGGGGTCAAAAAACGCGTCTACCACGGCACTTGAGGGCGCGTTCGATGTTTTTGGGGAGTGTTTCGGGGGCGCATTCACGTCGTAGCGGGTACGTCAATTCTTCGCGATCGCCTTTCCTCGCGCGTGAGTTCACCGTCGAGGGGGCATCTCCCAGGGGCGCACTCCGGGGAGCGCGAGCGGCCCCGTCGGCTCTCCGGCGCGCTTTCTTCGTGGCAGCATGGTGACCGGTTCGTGCGGTGCACTGGTTGTCCACAGCCTGTGGAGGCGGCGATGCGATGGTTGGTGGGTTGGAGCAGCACCGCCGCTCGTGCGCCTGAGTTCGGTTCGGCGGGTGCGACCGGCGGCGACGGCGAGACGGTCCATCCGGTCGGGTCCCAGCTCCTGTGGGGCGACCCCGATCCGCTCTGGGCGGTCGGCGACTGGCGTCCCGACGAGGTGCGGGTCGTCCGGGCCGACGACCAGAACCGCATGGCGGTGCTCGGTACGTGCGGCGCCTCCGACGAGGAGCTGCGCCTGGGCCTGATCGCCGCGCGCGGCGGGGCACTTCGGCATCTGACGGCCTGGTCGGGCAGTTACACGGCCGTCGTCCAGGTGGGCCGCCGGGTCATGGTCTGCGGCGATCTGGCGGGCGTCCGGCCGGTGTTCTACACGCCATGGGCCAGCGGTACGGCGTACGCGACCGCCGCCCTGCCCCTCGCCGACCTCATCGAGGCCAACCTCGACTTCGGGCATCTGGCGGCCCTGCTCGCGGCTCCCGACGTACCGGCCGCCCTCCAGGACTCGACCCCTTACGAGGGCGTGCGGCGCATTCCGCCGGGGCATGCGCTGATCCTGCGCGCCGGGGCGCGCGAGATCGCCGGGTACGAGCCGGTGGCCTCGCTCGCCGTCGCGGCCCCCACCACCGACGCCGACAGCGCGGTCGACGGCGTCCGGGACGCGCTCGTGGAGGCCGTACGCGCCCGGCTCGCCGCCCCCAGGCACGTACCGGGAGCTGACATAGACCCCGGGCCGGTACCGGGCATGGGGCCCGCCGAGAGGCGCGCGGCGCGCGGAATGCCGGTGCCGGGTATCGGGGCCGACCTCTCCGGAGGGCCCGCCTCCGGCACGCTCGCCCTCCTCGCCGCCGGGCTGCCCGGCGCCCCCGGCACCGTCCTCGGGCACGGCACGGGCGCCGGCGAACGCCTCCTTGCGGTCACTTTCAACGACATGGTGGTGAAGGGCCGGGAGGCCGAGTTGGAACGGGCCGGCACGCTCGCCGCCAACCCGCGCCTGCACCACGTGGTGGTGGCCGGCGGCGAAGAAGTCCTCCCCTACGCCGAGTTGGAGGGCCCGCTCACCGACGAGCCGGGCCCGTCCCTGGTGACGGCCGCCCGCCATCGCGCCCGCCTGGCCTCCGGCAGCGCCGACCACTTCACCGGGTACGGCGCCAGACAGGTCCTGGACGCCCACCCGGCCCGCCTCGCCGATCTGCTCATGGACCGCAAACGACGCCACCTGGTGCGTCCGGTCGCGGCCCTCACCAAGGCGGACGGGTCCGTCATGGTCCCCGCGCGCGTGTACGGCGCGGCCCGCAAACTGTCCCGTACGTCCTACCTGGTGGGCATAGAGAGTCTCGCCGACCGGCTCCTCCACAGGCGGTTCGAGGAGCCGGCGGGTGCGGTCGGGGCGTCCCTCGCCGCGCTCACCTGGGCCAGGCCGGGCCCCGCCGCGCGGTGGCTGACCGGTGAGGCCCTCGCTGAAGTATCGGTTCGCCTGACGGGTGCGACGACCCGCGCGGGCATCGGCCCCGGTCAGCGGCCGGGCGATTTCCGGGCCCGCTCCGCGCTCACCCGGCACGCCGCGGACCTCCGCATCCTGGAGCAGGCCGCCGAGGTCCGCTTCCAGCGCCTGCACGCCCCCTTCCTCGACAACCAGGTCGTACGCGCCTGCCGCGCCCTCCCCGAAGCCCTGCGCGTCCAGCCGGGAGCACGGGCCGCGATCCTCCGTACGGTCCTTGAAGGCGCTGGGGTGGCGGACCTGCCGCACGGTTGGGGCGCCCCCTCCCACGCGTTGTCGAACGCCGCCGCGCGCACCGGGCTGCGGGTCGCCGTGGACGAACTGGTGGCCCTCTTCGACACGCCTCTCCTCGCCCAGGCGGGCCTGGTCGAGGCCCGCGTCGTCCGCAAGGCCCTCCGGGCGGCGGCCGACGGCGAGCCCCTGCCCCTGGAGGGCCTCGCGGACCTGGTCTCCCTGGAACTGTGGCTCCGCCGCCTGCTGGACCGCCGGGGCACCTGCTGGACGGGCACCCCGGCCCGCCAACGAGCGGTCCCGGAGGGGATCCGACCGCAGCGGGGGGCGTTGGGGGCGGGGGCGGGCAGGGGGTAGTGGTTCGGCTGCGGGGCCGGTGGGGGCGGGCCCAACGGATTGCGCAGTTCCCCGCGCCCCTGGGTACCTCAGCCCGTCCGCAGTCGTTTCAGCCCGTCCGGCGTTTGAGGACGAGCGCGGAGCGCGATACGGGGGCGAGGGGGCGCAGCCCCCATGCGTGGACGGGAACGGGTAGGGGCGGCGGGGGCGAAAAACGCCCGGCCACCCCCACCGGACCCGCGACAATGACCCCGTGCGGTACAAAATTCTGGGCGCCACCCAGGCCACGGACGACCAGGGCGAACCCCTCCCCCTGAACGGCCCCCGCCTCCGCGCCCTCCTCACGGCCCTGGCCCTCAGAACCCCCCGCCCGGCACCGCAGGAAACCCTCATCGACGAGGTCTGGCCGGACAACCCCCCGAACGACGCCCCCGCCGCCCTCCAGGCCCTCGTGGGCCGCCTGCGCAGAGCCCTCGGCAAGGACGCCGTCACCTCGGAACCGGGCGGCTACCGCCTCGCCGCCACCCCCGAGGACGTGGACCTGTTCGTCTTCGAGCGCCTGGTCACCGAGGGCAGGACCCTCCTGGACGCGGACCCGGAGACCGCCGCCCGGATCCTCCGCGAGGCCCTGGACCTGTGGCGAGGCCCGGCCCTGGCCGACCTCCCCGACCGCGCCACGGCGGCGACCCGCCCGGAATCCCTCCGCCAGGAGGCGACACGCGCGCGCGTGGAGGCGGATCTGCGCAACGGCCGCGCCCACGAGGCCGTACCGGAGCTGCGGACCCTCACCGAGACCCACCCGTACGACGAATCGCTGCACGCCCTCCTCGTACGGGCCCTGCGGGACACGGGCCGCCCGGCGGACGCGCTGGCGGCGTACGAACGGGCCCGCCGTGCCCTCGCCGACGGCCTGGGCACGGACCCGAGCCCGGAACTGCGCGCCCTGCACGCCCAACTGCTGACCCCGCACACGGTCCCCGCCCCCGTCCCCGCCCTCACTTCCGAACACCGCGAACCCACCGGCAACATCCGCCCCCGCCTCGACTCCTTCGTGGGCCGGGAACCCGAACTCGACGCGATTCGTTCCGAATTGCACAGGGCCCGTCTCGTCACCCTCACCGGACCGGGCGGCTCCGGAAAGACCCGCCTCGCCGAGGAGGCCGCCTCCGGGCATCCGCGGGCATGGCTGGCCGAGCTCGCCCCGCTCGACCGGCCGGAAGCGGTGCCGGGTGCGGTCGTCAGCGCCCTCGGCCTGCGGGAGACCGCACTGCTGACCCACGAGATGGCGGGCCAGCAGCACGACCCGGTCGCCCTGCTCGTCGAGTACTGCGCCCCGCGCAGCCAACTCCTGATCCTTGACAACTGCGAGCACGTCATCGACGCGGCGGCCGAACTGGCCGAGACGCTCCTGACCCACTGCCCCGGACTCACGATCCTCGCCACCAGCCGTGAACCCCTGGGCGTGCCCGGCGAGTCCGTGCGCCCGGTCGAGCCCCTCCTGCCCGAACCGGCACACCGCCTCTTCAGGGAGCGCGCGGCGGCGGCCGTCCCCGAGGGAGACATCACCGACGACGACGCCGTCGACGAGATCTGCCGCCGCCTCGACGGTCTGCCGCTGGCCATCGAACTGGCCGCCGCCCGGCTGCGGATGCTCGCCCCGCGCCAGATCGCCGACCGCCTCGACGACCGCTTCCGGCTCCTCACCTCGGGCAGCCGCACGGTCCTGCCCCGCCAGCAGACCCTGCGCGCGGTCGTCGACTGGTCCTGGGACCTGCTCGACGAGCCCGAGCGGACCGTCCTGCGCGAGCTGTCCGTCTTCGCCGGCGGCTGGGACCTGGAGGCCGCGGAGGCCGTGTGCAGCGGGCCCGTGGCCGAGCTGGTCGGAGCGCTCGTCGACAAGTCCCTGATCGTCGCGACGCCCGGCCGCCGGGGCGGCGCCATGCGCTACCGCATGCTGGAGACGATCCACGAGTACGCGGTGGAGCGCGTCGCCGAGACCCCCGAACTGCGTGCCGCGGCCGAGCGCAGACATCGCGTGTGGGCCCGCGCGCTGGTCGAACAGGCGGACCCCCTCCTGCGATCCGCCGACCAACTCCGCTGGATCGACCGCCTGGAGCGCGACCTCGACAACATCCGCGCGGCCCTGCACCGCAGCATCCTCGCCGCGGACGAGCCCCAGGCGGCGGCGCTGGTCCTGTCCATGGGCTGGTTCTGGTGGCTGCGCAACTTCCGCCGCGAGGGCGCGACCTGGACCAACCGGGTCCTGCTCCTGGGAGCGGCACTCGACGCGACGGCGGCGACGGATCCGACCGGGACGGACCCTCCCCGCCTCCACACCGCCGGACTCGCCGGGGTGCAGCTGGACGCGATCGACCCCCTGGCGATCTGCCTCGACACGACAGACCCCGTGAGAGCCGGTCTCGGCATCGAGGTCGACCCCGTCGGGGCCTTCCTCGCCGATCCCGAGGGGGAGGGCGGGCACCCCCTGCACAGGGTCCGTATCAAGCTGCGGGTGCTGCAGATCTTCCTGGCCTCGGAACTGGGAAAGGTGCCGCTGACGGAGGAGCGGACCGTGGAGTACGTCGCACGGCTGCGGAGCACGCTGGCGCGCGGCGGCCCGGACGCGGCGAGTTTCCCCGGCATCCTCTGGCCGCTGATCGGATTCCTGATCGGCAACACCGACGGCGTGCGCGGGACGATGCAGGCCTCGCTCGCCAACTGCCGCGCGCACGGCGGCGAATGGGAGATCGGTATCGCCCTGCTGTTCTCCGTGCACGTGGCCGTCGACATGCCCGGCGGCATGGAACACGTCGATACGTACATCAAGGAGCTCCGGGCCGTCTCCCTGCGCGTCGGTGACCGCTGGATGCGGGCCCAGGTGTGCGGCGCGGGCGGCGAGGCGGCCATGGCGCGCAGCCGGTTCGAAGAGGCGAAGGGCGAGTTCCGGGAGGCGCTGCGGCTCGCCCACGAGGTGGGGGCGTACGCGGAGAAGCCGTTCCTCATCGCCCGGCTCGGCGAGATCGCCTACCGCGAGGGCGACCGCGCGGCGGCGCTCGGCGCCCTGGACGAGGCGACGGCCGAGGCCGACCGTTACGCGGTGCCGGACTCACGCGCGTTCGTCCTCCTCGTACGGGCCCAGATGGCCGTCGACGACCGGGAGTTCGGCCGGGCGCGCGAACTGTGCGAGGCGGCCCGCCAGGAGACGACCCGGGGCACCCCGCCGCCCCAGTTCCTCGCCGCGCTGAACGGCATCGACGGCCTTCTCACCGCGGTCGAGTCGGGTCCCGGACCGGGCCTGCTCCGGCTGGCCGACGCCCTGCGGGGGGCCATGGAGGGCAGATGCTCGGAGGTGGTCCTCGCCACCCTGGCCGAGCAGGCGGCGGAAGTGCTGTCGGGCATCGGCGAGCATGCGCGCGTGGTCCGCGTCCTCACGGCCGCCTCCCGCTGGCGGGAAGGCCATCCGCGCCCGCGGCCCCAGCGGGCGGAGCTCGAACGCGTCGAGGCCGTGGCCCTGGCCGAACTCGGCCGCCGGGCCTACGACACCGAGCGCGCCGCCGGTGCCGCCCTCACCCGGGACGGCGTCCTGAAGGAACTGACCGGGGCGTCAAAGAACGAACCCGGGACGTCAAGGAACTGACCGGGGCGTCAAGGAACTGACCCGGGACGTCACCGGCACCGGAAGCGTGAGTCGGCCCAGTCCGCCAGGGCCGCCGTGCCGAAGCCGGAGCGCGGTTCGACGACCAGGCGGATCGTCTTCCTGCCCGTCAGATCGACGTGCACGGGCACCGCGGCCTGGCCTCCCCGGACCAGCCCCGACTGCCACCTGCGCACACCGTCCGCGAACACGGAGAACCGCACCTGCCCGAGGCCCATCGTCAGGTCGTCCACGCCGGCCATCGCGTCGTACGAGATGCACGCGCGGTTGAGATCGATGGTGACCGAGGAGGCGCCGTGCACGGTGACACCGTTCGTGTACCGCTTGCCGGCGACGGACATGCCGTACCGCTGCCAGACCCAGCTGCTCTCGCCGAGCCGCATCTCGGGCTCGGTGCCGTCCCCGGTGACGCCGTACTCCAGCTGGTTCCACCGGAAGTCCTCGGGGGCCGGTGGCGGCGGAGGGGGAGCGGGGGGCGGTGTGGGCTTCGGTGTAGGGGTCGGAGTGGGCGTCGGCTTCGGCTTCGGTTTCGGCTTGGGGGTGGGTTCGGGCGCCGGCGTACGAGTCGGTGTCGGTGTAGGTCTCGGCTTCGGCGCCGCCGCGGCCTCCACGGGAGCGGGTTCGGCCTTCGGCGGCTTCGGGGACCGGGAGGGCGACGGCGGCGGTGACGGCACGTTCGGCTCGACGACCGGGTCGGGCGGGCGCGGGCCGGCCTCGTCCTTCTTCACCGTCGCGTCGTCGCCCGCGAGCGCGAACACCACCGAGGCGACGGCCGCCGCGACGACCCCCGCGACGATGCCGGCCTTCGCGGGCGCGCCCAGCCCTTCCGCCGCGGCCCCGCCGGCCCCCGCGCCCCCCGAGCCGCCACCGGCCGCGGACGCGGCGCCCGCGGCCCCGGCCGCGCCCACGCCGGTCCCACCGGCGATGAGGGCGGCCGCCTTCGCGTACCCGGCGGCGCCGAACCAGCCGATGACCGCGACCGGCACCACCGCCGGAATCCCGTTCGCGACGTCCTTGATCTGACCGGCGGCGAGCCGGCACCTGGCGCACTCCTCCAGGTGCTTGCGCAGCCCGCGCTCGGCGCGCGTGCGCAGCCCGCCGCGTGCGTACGCGCCGAGCCGGTCGGCGTAGCGCGCGCACTCCTCGTCCGCAGTGAGCGTGGCGCTCACATGGGCCTGCAGATAGGCCTGCTTGAGGCCTTCGCGGGCCCGACTGGCCAGTACGCGCGTGCCGTTGGCGTCCAGGCCGAAGAGCGTGGCGACCTCGCTGGGCGACTCGTCCTCGACCTCGGTGTGCCACAGCACGGCCTGCCAGCGCTCCGGC
Source organism: Streptomyces liliiviolaceus (assembly GCF_018070025.1). NCBI lineage: Bacteria > Bacillati > Actinomycetota > Actinomycetes > Kitasatosporales > Streptomycetaceae > Streptomyces > Streptomyces liliiviolaceus. Next base: position 1,158,299 of record NZ_JAGPYQ010000001.1, on the reverse strand, counting down.
AGCGACCGGAACGCCTGCATGGCCATGGACTGCTCGGCCTCGTGCATGGCCCGTACGTCCGCGCCCAGTTCCTCGGAGGCGGTGTCGTCGGACAGCTCGGAGCCGCGCGCGGCCTGCGCCGCGAACACGGCGAAGTCGTCGACCAGATGCTCCCGCCGCGCCGACTTGGTCCAGCCGGCGGCGACGCGTCGTACGGTCGTCAGCAGATAGGCGCGTACTGAGTGCTCGGGGCCGCTGCCGCCGCGGACGGCCTGGAGCATGCGGGCGAAGACCTCTGCGGTGAGGTCGTCCGCGGTGTGGGCGTCGCGGCAGCAGGTGCGCGCGTACCGGCGGACGGCGTCCGCGTGCCGCCGGTACAGCTCCTCGTAGGCGGTGTCGTCGCCCGACCGCATCCACCCGATCAACTCGGCGTCCGCGGGCGGCAGTTCGACGGGCTCGGCAGGAGGCGGCAACACTCCGCCGTCACCCTGCCCACGCCGCTCGCGCTGCGGCGGAACAACGGCTTCCGGTACGGCGCTGTCGAGTGGCTCGTCCTGCTCGTCAACGCTCATCGCGGAAAGCCCCCGCCTGCACACTCGGACCCGAACACCGGGAAAGAGTGCCACAGGCACGAACCGCTGTTACCCACAGGAACGCAGCAACCACTCATCCGAATGGATCACCCGAACGCCCCTTGACGACACCAAGAAACCCGTTCCCCACCCCTCCAGGGGCGCGAGCAACCCCGACGCTCCCGCACCCGACGAGATCCCCGCACCCACTCAGGGGCGCGGGGAACGGCGCGAGCAACCCCCACGAACCCGCACCCGACGAGTTCCCCGCACCCCCCAGGGGCGCGGGGAACTGCGCACCCAGCCCCCGCCCCCACGAACCCGCACCCGACTGAGTCACCCCCGCCGGAGGCGACCCGCACCCGACGAACGCGACCCCCGCCGGAGGCAAAACGGCTACGCGGGACGAGACCGCAACCCTTCAAGCAGGATGTCCAACAGCCGCGCAGACGCCGCAGCCTGCTGCGCAGCATCAGGCAACGAGGGCGCAGCCGTAGCTATCACGAGCAGCACATCGGACACCGTCACATCCGCCCGCAGCTCACCCGCCCCACGCGCCCGGTCCACCAGCCGCCCCACGACCTCAAGCAGCTGCGCCGCCCCGGCGTCGTCCTCGTCCGGCTGCTCCCCGAGGGAAGCCGGCCGCTGCTCCACGAGCCGCAGATCGGGCCCGCCGGGCTGGGACCGCTGCTGCGGCACCCGCGCCCCGTCACGCACCGCGGCCCCGTCGAGCACCGCCGAACCGTCGAGTACCGAACCGTCCTCGCCGACCCCCACCCGCAGCACCTGCGGCGGCAGCAGCCGCCCGGCGCCCGAGGCGACCGACGTCCGCAGGAAGCGCGAGAGCGCCGACCACGGCTCGTCCTCCTGCCCGAGCGCGGAACGCGCCTGATCGGTCAGCCGGGAGGTCTCCTCCTCGGCGATACGCCGGACCAGGACGTCCTTGCTCGGAAAGCGCCGGTACACCGTGCCGACACCGACCCGCGCGCGCCGTGCCACGTCCTCCATGGGAGCGCCGTACCCCAGCTCCCCGAAGACCTCACGTGCCGCGCGCAGTACGTGCTCCAGATTGCGCTGTGCGTCCACCCGCAGCGGCGTGGTGCGCGATACGTCCCCCGCGCGTCCGTTCCCCGCCGCCGCCCCGGTCGCGCCGCCCGTTGGAAGAGCGGACGCGGATGTCCAATGAGTGTCCTGAATATGCATGTGTGTTCCCCCGGTAATGACGTCTCCCCCCGGAGACTCTCCCCGCCATCGACAGACCGGAGTCAGCGGAACATCCTTCGCCGTAGGCCCCGCCGTTCGGACCCGTCGAGCGCATCCCCCTACACCCCGATGACACACGAACATAGTTGAGGCGGAGTCAATTCAGAAGGGGGAGGTTCCGCACGGAGCGCCCCCCGATCGGAGTACGGGCCGGTTACGTCCCGGTTGCGCCCCCTAATGCCACCCCGCTCACACCTGCTGACCTGCGGACCTTTCCCACGCTCCGGCGAAACGGCCCGCTCCGCTCGTCTTCGGCGCCCGGTCACACAAATTGACGGGCCTGTGGACAAACGCCCGTAGCCGGTGCGTCATGGGTGAGTGAAGGAACGTGCGCGCATTCTCGTTGTCGGCGGCGGCTACGTCGGGATGTACACCGCCCTGCGTCTCCAGCAGAAGCTCAAACAGGAGCTGAAACGGGGGGACGTGGAGATCACCGTGGTCACTCCCGACCCATACATGACCTACCAACCCTTCCTGCCGGAGGCGGCCGCGGGCTCCATCTCGCCGCGCCACGTCGTCGTACCCCTGCGCCGCGTCCTGGACCGGTGCCGCGTCGTCATCGGCGAGGCCACGTCGATCGACCACGCCAAGCGCACCGCGACCGTCGCGACCCTCGCCACCGAGGAGGAGGGCACGGGCCCCGACCAGCTCTCGTACGACGAACTCGTGCTGGCCCCCGGCTCCGTGTCGCGCACCCTCCCGATCCCCGGTCTCGCCGAGTTCGCCATCGGCTTCAAGACCGTCGAGGAGGCCATCGGTCTGCGCAACCACGTCATCGAGCAGATGGACATCGCCTCCTCCACCCGCGACCCCGCGATCCGTGACGCCGCCCTGACCTTCGTCTTCGTAGGAGGCGGTTACGCAGGAGTGGAGGCGCTCGGCGAGCTGGAGGACATGGCCCGCTACGCCTCCCGCTACTACCACAACGTCAAGGCCGACGACATGAAGTGGATCCTCGTCGAGGCCTCGGACCGCATCCTCCCCGAGGTCGGCGAGGAGATGGGCAAGTACACCGTCACCCAGCTGCGCCGCCGCAACATCGACGTACGCCTGCGGACCCGGCTCGACTCGTGCACCGACCGAGTCGCCGTCCTCAGCGACGGGGCCCGCTTCCCGACCCGCACGGTCGTGTGGACCGCGGGCGTCAAGCCCCACCCGATCCTCGCGGCCACCGACCTGCCGCTGAACGAACGCGGCAGGCTGAGGTGCACCGCCGAGCTGACCGTGGACGGCGCCACGCACGCGTGGGCCGCGGGCGACGCCGCCGCCGTACCCGACGTGACCGCGTCCGGGCCCGGCACGGAGACGGCTCCCAACGCCCAGCACGCCGTCCGCCAGGCCAAGGTCCTCGGCGACAACATCGCCCGCTCCCTGCGCGGCGAGCAGCTGGAGACGTACTCCCACAAGTACGTGGGTTCGGTCGCCTCCCTGGGGCTGCACAAGGGTGTCGCGCACGTCTACGGACGCAAGCTGAAGGGATACCCTGCCTGGTTCATGCACCGCGTCTACCACCTGAGCCGGGTGCCCACCTTCAACCGAAAAGCCCGTGTGCTCGCCGAATGGACCCTGTCGGGCCTCTTCAAGAGGGAGATCGTCTCCCTCGGTTCGCTCGAACATCCCCGCGCGGAGTTCGAACTCGCGGCCGGTGGAAAGCCTCCTCAGGACCACCCGAAGGGGTAGTCCTGACCGGAGTCAGGAACTCCTCCCGCGGGACCGGCGTCTGACGAATGTCGGTCCCGTCGGACACACTGGTCCTTCATGACCATGGGCGGGCCGACCGCTCGCCCTTCGATCCCACGAGGCCTGTCCCACAGTGAACTTCACGCGCTGGAGCGCCCGACTCCCCGGAACGCAGCGCCGCGCGGCGGCGCGGGCCGACGGACTGCCCACGGCACTCCCCTCGGAGAGCTCCGTGCCCGCGGCACGGGCCGAGCGGCCGAACGCCGAGGGGACCTCGGTCGCGCTCGCCCCCGCCGTGGACGAGCTGCCGGTCCGTGAGGTCCTGGACCGCATCCCGGCCCTCGTCGCCCTCGTCCACGGACCGGAGCACCGCCTCGCGTACGTGAACGACGCCTATGTGACGGCTTTCGGAGTCCGCCCGCCCGGCGAGCCCGCGCGCGAGGCGCTGCCCGAGCTGGCCGAGATCGGCCTCCTGCCGCTCCTGGACCAGGTCCTGCGCAGCTCCAAGCCGCGTACGGTCAAGTCCCGCAAGGTCCCCGGCGGCCGCTCGTACACGTTCACGTGCACGCCCGTCGAGGTCTCGGCCACCCCTGAAGGGGGCGGCGTACTCATCTTCGCGGCGGACGTCACCGACCACGCCGAGGCCGCCGAGCGGCTGCGGGCCAGCGAGCGCCGGCAGCGCGAGACCGCCGTCACCCTCCAGCGCTCCCTGCTCCCCCAGGAGCTGGAGGAGCCGGACGACCTGCGCGTCGCCGCGACCTACCACCCCGGCGGCACGGAGGCCGCGGTCGGCGGCGACTGGTACGACGTGATCACTCTCGGCGGAGGCCGCACCGCCCTCGTCATCGGCGACGTGATGGGCCGCGGCATCCGTGCGGCGGCCGTCATGGGCCAGCTCCGCACGGCGGTCCGCGCGTACGCCCGCCTGGACCTGCCCCCGCACGAGGTCCTCCAGCTCCTCGACGGCCTCGCCATGGAGATCGACGCCAACCAGATCGCCACCTGCGTGTACGCGGTCCACGACCCGAACGAGGGACGGCTGGTGTACGCGTCCGCCGGCCACCTCCCGATCCTCGTACGCGACGAGAGCGGCACCGTCCACCGCGCCGACGAGCCCACCGGCCCTCCGCTCGGCACGGGCGGCTGGATGCACGCCTCCGGCTCGGTGCCCCTGGGCCCCGGCTCCACCGCCGTCCTCTACACGGACGGCCTGGTCGAGCGCCGGGACGCCGACCTCGACGAGGGGATCGCCTCCCTGGAGGGCGCACTCGCCGGCGCCACGGGCACACCCCAGGTGGTCTGCGACCGCCTGGTCCGCTCGATGGGCGTCACGGCCGAGCACGACGACGACGTCGCCGTCCTGGTCCTCCAGCACCCGGCGCGTACGGGCCCCGACGGCGACCTCTTCCGCAACGCGGCCCTGGAGCTGCTCGGCGGCACGGAAGCGGCCCCACGCGCGCGTGCGTTCGCCTCCGGCGTCCTCACCAGCTGGCGCTTCGCACCCGATCTGCACGACCTGGGCGTGCTGGCCGCCAGCGAACTCGTCGCGAACTCCCTCCAGCACGGCACCCCGCCGATGCGGCTGAGACTGCGCCGCACCGACCGCCGGCTGATCGTGGAGGTAACCGACGGCGACGACCACCTGCCGCGCCGCCGCCGCGCCGAACCGGCCGACGAGTCCGGCCGCGGCATCGCGATCATCGCCACGATCGCCTCGAACTGGGGCTCCCGCCGTGCCCCGGGCGGGGGCAAGGCGGTGTGGTGCGAGTTCGCACTCCCCCGCACCACCTGACCCGGCAGCCGCGCAGACCCCGTCGGCCCCGTCAGGCCGCGGTCTGCACCGACTCCGCGGAAGCCCCGCCCCGCACCACGACCCGGCTCTTCGCGAGCGAGGGCTGGTTCTGCACAGGAGTGAGCTGCCGCCCCAGCCGCACCGCCAGAAACGTGATCCCCAGCGAGAACAGCAGGAACGTCACGATGTACGGAGCGTGCAGCGAGGCACCCATCGGGCCGCCCACCGCCGGACCGACCGCGAGGGCCAGCTGCTTCACCAGGGCGAAGGCCGAGTTGTACTGACCGGCCAGCCCGCTCGGCGCGAGATCCGCGACCAGCGGAGCCACGGTCGGCGACAGCATCGCCTCCCCGAGCCCGAACAGCGCGTACGTCGACACGAACGCGGCCGTCGCCATGGTCTGACTGACGTGCCCGAGACCCGCGTACCCGGCGATGACCCAGGCGAGAGCCCAGATCAGACCCACCGCGGCGATCACCCGGGACCGCTTGCGCCGCTCGACGAACTTCAGCACGGCGAACTGCGCGACGACGATCATCGCCGTGTTCGCGGCGAGAGCCGTCCCGAGCGCGGAGGTGGAGATACCGGCCGCCTCGACGCCGTACGCGCTCAATCCCGACTCGAACTGCCCGTAGCAGGCGAAGAACAGCACGAAACCGACCACGCACAGCTGCACCATGGCCCGGTTGCCGAGCAGTTGCTTCCAGCTGCCCCTGGCCTGCCCCGGTGCATCCTCGACCATGGGCGCCCGCGGCATCCGTACGGTCGCCATGACCACCACGAGCAGCAGGAACATCGCCGCCTCGATCGCGAAGAGCAGGGTGAACGAGCTCGCCCGCGAGGCGTCGACGAGGTGACCGCCGATGAGCCCGCCGACGCCGAGGCCGAGGTTCTGCAGGAAGAACTGCGTGGCGAAGGCACGTGAGCGGGTCTCGGCGGTCGAGCAGTCGACGATCATCGTCGCCAGCGCGGGCTGCATCACGGCCTGCCCGGCCCCGAGCGCGGCAGCCGACATCAGTACGGTCGTGGATGTGCTCGCCAGTCCCAGACTCAGCGAACCGACGGCGGCGGTGACCAGGGCGAGGAGCAGCACGGGCATCGGCCCCCGCCGGACGATGGCCCGCCCGGCGAACGGCAGCACCACGAGCGCGGCCACGGCGAAGACGGCGAGCACGAGACCCGCCGTCATGGCACCGAGATCCCGTACCTGCGCCACATAGACGTACAAGTACGGGACGGTAAAGCCGAGGCCGAACGCGCTGAGTGCGTTGCCCACATGGATCCGGCGCATCTCCGCGCCCATCGCCCTGGTCACTTTCACCTGCCTTGATCAAGAAGTCTTACGCCTGCCTCAGGAGTTAGGAGTGAAGACTTCGAAGCTAAAGTTAGGATCTAAACAATACATCTCGAAGGACTTCAACGCCAAGCGGGCGCGTGCCATACTGCGGCCATGGGTGACACCCCCGCCGCGAACGAGCCGACGCTGGACGAGCAGATCGCCGCCTACCAGCGCGAGTTCCAGGACCTCGACCCCCAGGTCGAGAAGATCGTCTCGGCGCTCGGCCGCCTCAACCGGCGGATGAACGTCGCGTACGGCCGCCAGACCGCCGCTCTCGGCATCAGCAACGCCGAGTGGGAGGTCCTCAAGGCGCTCGTCCTGTCGGGGGCGCCCTACTGCCTGGGTCCGAGTGACCTGGCGAAGCGGCTCGGCCTCACCCCGGCGGCCATGACCCACCGCATCGACCGGATGGTGGGGGAGGGCCTCGTCACCAGGGAGCGCGACGAGTCCAACCGGGTCCGCGTGATCGTGGAGCTCACGAACGAGGGCCGGGACAAGTGGCTTGAGGCCATGCGTCTCGCCACCGTCTTCGAGGAGGACCTGCTCCAGGACCTCTCGCAGGCGGAGCGCGGAGCCCTGGAAGACGTGCTGACCAGGCTGCTTCGACGCGTGGAGGACGCTCAGCCGGACGCCGGCGGCCGGCTCACCGACCTCGACTGAGGCCCGCGCAGGCCTAGTTGGGGCCGAGTTAGGTCTGAGTCGGGGTTTGCCGATCGGGCGCCTGGGGGAGACTTGACACTCCCCTCGTGGATACGTAAGGTTCTTCGAGTTGCCACGGAGCCGTAACGGTTCTGCGACAGCACCTCCGCCGCAGATGCGGCACACCAAACCACCAGCTCGATCTCCCAACGGGATTCAATTCGGCGTGCCCGAATTGTTTTCGATTTGGGGCCGGCAACTCCGATTAGGAACTGCCGACAGGATCCGCTAAAGTTTTGGACGTCGGAACGGCCCAACAGCCGCAAGGACAAACCCGGTTGACTGGGAGTCAGGCCCGAAAGGATCTGATAGAGTCAACATCGCCGGAAAGGGAAGCGCGAAAGCGAAAACCTGGAAAGCACCGAGGAAATCGGAACCGGAAACGGTCTGATAGAGTCGGAAACGCAAGACCGAAGGGAAGCGCCCGGAGGAAAGCCCGAGAGGGTGAGTACAAAGGAAGCGTCCGTTCCTTGAGAACTCAACAGCGTGCCAAAAATCAACGCCAGATATGTTGATACCCCGTCCATCACCGCATGGTGGTGGGTGGAGGTTCCTTTGAAAAAGTCCTGCCGGGGTCATACCTGGTAGGCGCATCAGCGAGGACGCTGTGAACGGCCTTCCCTATTCCGGTTGGTCGTTCCGCTCTCATGATGTTCGCCGGATTACCGGTAAACATTCACGGAGAGTTTGATCCTGGCTCAGGACGAACGCTGGCGGCGTGCTTAACACATGCAAGTCGAACGATGAACCACTTCGGTGGGGATTAGTGGCGAACGGGTGAGTAACACGTGGGCAATCTGCCCTTCACTCTGGGACAAGCCCTGGAAACGGGGTCTAATACCGGATGACACTCCTACTCGCATGGGTGGGGGTTGAAAGCTCCGGCGGTGAAGGATGAGCCCGCGGCCTATCAGCTTGTTGGTGAGGTAGTGGCTCACCAAGGCGACGACGGGTAGCCGGCCTGAGAGGGCGACCGGCCACACTGGGACTGAGACACGGCCCAGACTCCTACGGGAGGCAGCAGTGGGGAATATTGCACAATGGGCGAAAGCCTGATGCAGCGACGCCGCGTGAGGGATGACGGCCTTCGGGTTGTAAACCTCTTTCAGCAGGGAAGAAGCGAAAGTGACGGTACCTGCAGAAGAAGCGCCGGCTAACTACGTGCCAGCAGCCGCGGTAATACGTAGGGCGCAAGCGTTGTCCGGAATTATTGGGCGTAAAGAGCTCGTAGGCGGTCTGTCGCGTCGGATGTGAAAGCCCGGGGCTTAACCCCGGGTCTGCATTCGATACGGGCAGACTAGAGTGTGGTAGGGGAGATCGGAATTCCTGGTGTAGCGGTGAAATGCGCAGATATCAGGAGGAACACCGGTGGCGAAGGCGGATCTCTGGGCCATTACTGACGCTGAGGAGCGAAAGCGTGGGGAGCGAACAGGATTAGATACCCTGGTAGTCCACGCCGTAAACGGTGGGAACTAGGTGTTGGCGACATTCCACGTCGTCGGTGCCGCAGCTAACGCATTAAGTTCCCCGCCTGGGGAGTACGGCCGCAAGGCTAAAACTCAAAGGAATTGACGGGGGCCCGCACAAGCAGCGGAGCATGTGGCTTAATTCGACGCAACGCGAAGAACCTTACCAAGGCTTGACATCGCCCGGAAAGCATCAGAGATGGTGCCCCCCTTGTGGTCGGGTGACAGGTGGTGCATGGCTGTCGTCAGCTCGTGTCGTGAGATGTTGGGTTAAGTCCCGCAACGAGCGCAACCCTTGTTCTGTGTTGCCAGCATGCCCTTCGGGGTGATGGGGACTCACAGGAGACTGCCGGGGTCAACTCGGAGGAAGGTGGGGACGACGTCAAGTCATCATGCCCCTTATGTCTTGGGCTGCACACGTGCTACAATGGCAGGTACAATGAGCTGCGATACCGCAAGGTGGAGCGAATCTCAAAAAGCCTGTCTCAGTTCGGATTGGGGTCTGCAACTCGACCCCATGAAGTCGGAGTTGCTAGTAATCGCAGATCAGCATTGCTGCGGTGAATACGTTCCCGGGCCTTGTACACACCGCCCGTCACGTCACGAAAGTCGGTAACACCCGAAGCCGGTGGCCCAACCCCTTGTGGGAGGGAGCTGTCGAAGGTGGGACTGGCGATTGGGACGAAGTCGTAACAAGGTAGCCGTACCGGAAGGTGCGGCTGGATCACCTCCTTTCTAAGGAGCACTTCTTGGCTGTCAGGCTTCTGCCTGGTGGTCCAGAGGCCAGTTCATCGGCGAATGTCCGGTGCTGGTTGCTCAAGGGTGGAACGTTGATTATTCGGCACACTCGGCCTTCTACAGGCTGCAAGTACTGTCCTTCGGGGCGTGGAAAGCAGACCTTAGGGGTGAGGGTGTCGGGCACGCTGTTGGGTGTCTGAGGGTTCGGCCGTGATGGTCGCCTTCAGTGCCGGCCCCAGTGCACTCGGACTTCTGGTCCGGGGTGATGGGTGGTTGGTCGTTGTTTGAGAACTGCACAGTGGACGCGAGCATCTGTGGCCAAGTTTTTAAGGGCGCACGGTGGATGCCTTGGTACCAGGAACCGATGAAGGACGTGGGAGGCCACGATAGTCCCCGGGGAGCCGTCAACCAGGCTTTGATCCGGGGGTTTCCGAATGGGGAAACCCGGCAGTCGTCATGGGCTGTCACCCACATCTGAACACATAGGGTGTGTGGAGGGAACGCGGGGAAGTGAAACATCTCAGTACCCGCAGGAAGAGAAAACAACCGTGATTCCGGGAGTAGTGGCGAGCGAAACCGGATGAGGCCAAACCGTATGTGTGTGAGACCCGGCAGGGGTTGCGCATGCGGGGTTGTGGGATCTCTCTTTCACAGTCTGCCGGCTGTGAGACGAGTCAGAAACCGTTGGTGTAGGCGAAGGACATGCGAAAGGTCCGGCGTAGAGGGTAAGACCCCCGTAGTCGAAACATCAACGGCTCGTTTGAGAGACACCCAAGTAGCACGGGGCCCGAGAAATCCCGTGTGAATCTGGCGGGACCACCCGCTAAGCCTAAATATTCCCTGGTGACCGATAGCGGATAGTACCGTGAGGGAATGGTGAAAAGTACCGCGGGAGCGGAGTGAAATAGTACCTGAAACCGTGTGCCTACAAGCCGTGGGAGCGTCGCTCATCAAGTTTACTTGGTGGGTCGTGACTGCGTGCCTTTTGAAGAATGAGCCTGCGAGTTTGCGGTGTGTTGCGAGGTTAACCCGTGTGGGGAAGCCGTAGCGAAAGCGAGTCCGAATAGGGCGACATAGTAGCGCGCTCAAGACCCGAAGCGGAGTGATCTAGCCATGGGCAGGTTGAAGCGGCTGTAAGAGGTCGTGGAGGACCGAACCCACCAGGGTTGAAAACCTGGGGGATGACCTGTGGTTAGGGGTGAAAGGCCAATCAAACTCCGTGATAGCTGGTTCTCCCCGAAATGCATTTAGGTGCAGCGTCGTGTGTTTCTTGCCGGAGGTAGAGCACTGGATAGGCGATGGGCCCTACCGGGTTACTGACCTTAGCCAAACTCCGAATGCCGGTAAGTGAGAGCGCGGCAGTGAGACTGTGGGGGATAAGCTCCATGGTCGAGAGGGAAACAGCCCAGAGCATCGACTAAGGCCCCTAAGCGTACGCTAAGTGGGAAAGGATGTGGAGTCGCACAGACAACCAGGAGGTTGGCTTAGAAGCAGCCACCCTTGAAAGAGTGCGTAATAGCTCACTGGTCTAGTGATTCCGCGCCGACAATGTAGCGGGGCTCAAGCGTACCGCCGAAGTCGTGTCATTCATACAACAGGGCCAACGCCTGTATGGATGGGTAGGGGAGCGTCGTGTGCCGGGTGAAGCCGCGCCGGAAGGCAGTGGTGGACGGTTCACGAGTGAGAATGCAGGCATGAGTAGCGATACACACGTGAGAAACGTGTGCGCCGATTGACTAAGGGTTCCTGGGTCAAGCTGATCTGCCCAGGGTAAGTCGGGACCTAAGGCGAGGCCGACAGGCGTAGTCGATGGATAACCGGTTGATATTCCGGTACCCGCTGTGAAGCGTCAAACATCGAACCAGGCGATGCTAAGTCCGTGAAGCCGTTCCGGACCCTTCGGGGAATGGAAAGTGGTGGAGCCGACGGACCAGACCTGTAGTAGGTGAGTGATGGGGTGACGCAGGAAGGTAGTCCAGCCCGGGCGGTGGTTGTCCCGGGGTAAGGGTGTAGCCCGTTGTGTAGGTAAATCCGCACAACATCAAGGGTGAGACCTGATGCCGAGCCGATTGTGGTGAAGTGGATGATCCTATGCTGTCGAGAAAAGCCTCTAGCGAGTTTCATGGCGGCCCGTACCCTAAACCGACTCAGGTGGTCAGGTAGAGAATACCGAGGCGTTCGGGTGAACTATGGTTAAGGAACTCGGCAAAATGCCCCCGTAACTTCGGGAGAAGGGGGGCCATCACTGGTGATCCGATTTACTCGGTGAGCTGGGGGTGGCCGCAGAGACCAGCGAGAAGCGACTGTTTACTAAAAACACAGGTCCGTGCGAAGCCGTAAGGCGATGTATACGGACTGACGCCTGCCCGGTGCTGGAACGTTAAGGGGACCGGTTAGTCAGATTTCGGTCTGGCGAAGCTGAGAACTTAAGCGCCAGTAAACGGCGGTGGTAACTATAACCATCCTAAGGTAGCGAAATTCCTTGTCGGGTAAGTTCCGACCTGCACGAATGGCGTAACGACTTCTCGACTGTCTCAACCATAGGCCCGGTGAAATTGCACTACGAGTAAAGATGCTCGTTTCGCGCAGCAGGACGGAAAGACCCCGGGACCTTTACTATAGTTTGATATTGGTGTTCGGTTCGGCTTGTGTAGGATAGCTGGGAGACTGTGAAGCTTGAGCGCCAGCTCGGGTGGAGTCGTCGTTGAAATACCAGTCTGGTCGTGCTGGATGTCTAACCTGGGTCCGTGATCCGGATCAGGGACAGTGTCTGATGGGTAGTTTAACTGGGGCGGTTGCCTCCTAAAGAGTAACGGAGGCGCCCAAAGGTTCCCTCAGCCTGGTTGGCAATCAGGTGTTGAGTGTAAGTGCACAAGGGAGCTTGACTGTGAGACCGACGGGTCGAGCAGGGACGAAAGTCGGGACTAGTGATCCGGCGGTGGCTTGTGGAAGCGCCGTCGCTCAACGGATAAAAGGTACCCCGGGGATAACAGGCTGATCTTCCCCAAGAGTCCATATCGACGGGATGGTTTGGCACCTCGATGTCGGCTCGTCGCATCCTGGGGCTGGAGTCGGTCCCAAGGGTTGGGCTGTTCGCCCATTAAAGCGGTACGCGAGCTGGGTTTAGAACGTCGTGAGACAGTTCGGTCCCTATCCGCTGTGCGCGTAGGAGTCTTGAGAAGGGCTGTCCCTAGTACGAGAGGACCGGGACGGACGAACCTCTGGTGTGCCAGTTGTCCTGCCAAGGGCATGGCTGGTTGGCTACGTTCGGGAGGGATAACCGCTGAAAGCATCTAAGCGGGAAGCCTGCTTCGAGATGAGGACTCCCACCAACTTGATTGGTTAAGGCTCCCAGTAGACGACTGGGTTGATAGGCCGGATGTGGAAGCCCTGTAAGGGGTGGAGCTGACCGGTACTAATAGGCCGAGGGCTTGTCCTCAGTTGCTCGCGTCCACTGTGTTGGTTCTGAAACCACGAACAACCGTTGTAGCCATGGTCACGGCTCCGGTTTGATAGTTTCATAGTGTTTCGGTGGTCATAGCGTGAGGGAAACGCCCGGTTACATTCCGAACCCGGAAGCTAAGCCTTACAGCGCCGATGGTACTGCAGGGGGGACCCTGTGGGAGAGTAGGACGCCGCCGAACAAATATTGGAGAAAAGCCCCCGCACTTCGGTGCGGGGGCTTTTCTGCGTTCCAGGACATACAAGCGCATGCGGTTTCGTTACGGTGACCCTCATGAATCCTGAGTACGTGATCCGTTCTATAGGCAGTGACGAGTGGGCGGCGGTGAAGGCGCTCGCTCTGTCCGCGCTTCAGGATCCGGTGGCGCATCTGGCTTTTCTGGATACGTACGAGGTCGCGGTGGGGCGGCCCGACAGTTTCTGGCAGGAGCGGGCCGCCGGAGCCGCGGAAGGGGTGCGTGAACGGCAGCAGATCGTCGCCGAAGGGTCCGGTGGGCGGTGGGTCGGGTGCGTGGTCGTGCTGGTCGAGGAGGCTGGCGCCGTCGGAGCGCTGGGGGCCGTGAGCCCCGTACGGCAGGGGCATCTGGTGGGGGTGTATGTGCGGCCCGAGGCGCGGGGGAGTGGGCTCACCGAGCGGCTGTTCTCGTATGCGCTGCGGTGGGCCTGGGAGGACGCCGGCCTGGAGCGGGCACGGTTGTTCGTGCACGAGGGGAACGGGCGGGCTCAGGCCTTCTACCGGAAGTTCGGGTTCGTGCCCACGGGGGAGAGCGTTCCCGTACCCGGGGACTCGGGTGCGCGGGAGCTGGAGTTCCTGTTCGAGCGGTCGTAGCGGTCAGAGGCGCCGCGGGTCATACCGGGAGGTCCTGGTGGGGCCAGCGGGAGCGGGCCTGTTCCTGGGAGCGGAGGAGGGCCAGGGTGGGCAGGCCCCGGTCCGGGGCCGTGCCGTCGGCAGCGGCGAGGAGATCCGGGAGCTGGGGGAGCGGGGCGACCGCGGCCACGTCGTCCAGGACGAGGGTCAGTGGTGGGTCGAGGCGACCGGAGGATGACCGTTCGGCCATGCGCCGGCCGCGCTCGACCACGCTTGAGGCGAGGGCCGTCAGGAGCGGCATGGCGCCGGGGTTCGACCTCGGGTCCTCGATGGGTTCACCGACCACATAAAGCGTGCCCCCTTCGTTGACGAAGGAATCCAAGGTGAGTGTGTCGGTTCGGTTTGGAGTGCACGCTTCCCGGACGTTGACGGTGAAGAGCGCGGAGAGCGCTCGGGCCGTCAACTCCTGGGCGATGTCACGGCGTTCCGGGTGCGAGGTGAGGGCCGCTTCGAGTTCGCCCGCGGAGCCCGCGGCCGACTTCGGGTTCGTACGGAGGATGCGTACGGCTTCCTGGACCTGGGCGCCCTGGGCCCAGCGGTGGACGTGGCGGATGGTGCGGCCGTCCACCGCCGCGGCGTGGAGGTAGCTGCGGAGGAGGGTCTCCGCGGTGTCGGCGACCGCCTGGTCGATCCTGGCCGTGGGGCGGACCGGGGCGAGGAGTGCCGCCGCCCGGGCCTTCGCGGTGTCCTTGGTCTCGCAGCCCGCCGAGGGGGACCAGTGGAGGCGGGCCGGGGTGTCGCAGAGGTGGGAGGGGTCGTAGAGGAGGACGGGGCCCAGTTTGGCTCGGGCGTCCTTCGTGCTCGACCAGAGGGTGGGGTCGGAGGTGATGACGAGGGCGGGGCCGTCCGCGTCCCGGATCGCCTGGACGGCGAGGGGGTGGCGGGTTTCGCGCGGGCCCAGCACGATTCCCTGCGGGGCTGTGGCGGGGTTTTCCCACCCGCCCGCCCGTTCGGCGGTTTCCATCGGGACCGAGACCGGCGGCGGCTCCGCCGACCGAGCCGCAGGCGCCGCGGTGTGCTCGACCGGCGGGCGCGTCACCTCCGGCCGCTCCGCCGCCCGGCTCCGGGGGATCTCGGGCTCGCCCTTGGTCAGGAGATCCGGTTCCGGTTCCGGCGTCGCGGCGAGTGTTCTGCGTCTCGCCCTGCCCGCCCGCCATCTCGCCACCGTGCCCAGGACGAACACCGTGAGGACGACGAGGACCATCAGCTGGCCGATGAACAGGCCCCAGAAGAGCCCGTACCCGGAGAGCTGGTCGGGTGGGGTGTCGGGCCACGCGGCCGGCAGGTCGTGGGGGGCCTCGACGAGTTGGCGTATGGCCAGGGGCGTACGGCGGAAGGTGGTCCCGGACGGCCAGGAGCCGTGGGAGAAGAGGCCGGCGAGGCCGGTCGCCGTCCAGACCATGACGGTCATGCCGAGGACGAAGGCCAGGATGCCGAGCAGCAGGCCGTCGGGGACGCCTCCCTGGCCGCCGCCGCTGTGGCGATCGCGATCGCGGTCGTCCGGTCTCATCTCGGGTCGCTCCTCTATGCCACTGACGCCACTCATGTCGCTGTGGGCTTACGCCACTGTGGACTCGGACGAGTCGTCGAGGTCGCTCAGGTGGTGCTCCATGAACGCCGCGGCCCGTTCCTCGGCCTCCAGCTCGGCGGCGCGCAGCGCATCGTCCGCGAGGTGGTCGGCCGACGACTCCGTCATGGCGCGGTCGGTGAAGACGAGGGGGCGCTCGGTCTCGGAGATCAGGTGTTTGACGACCTGGACGTTGCCGTTGACGTCCCACACGGCGATGCCGGGGGTGAGGGAGGGGATGATCTCGACCGCCCAGCGGGGCAGGCCGAGGACACGGCCCGTCATTCTGGCCTCGTCGGCCTTCTGGGCGTAGATCGTCCGTGTCGAGGCCATCTTGAGGATCGCCGCGGCCTCCTTGGCGGCGGCTCCGTCCACGACGTCCGACAGGTGGTGGACGACGGCGACGAAGGACAGACCGAGGCGGCGGCCGAACTTCAGCAGGCGCTGGAAGAGCTGGGCCACGAACGGGCTGTTGATGATGTGCCAGGCCTCCTCGACGAGGAAGATGCGCTTCTTCCGGTCGGGGCGGATCCAGGTGTGCTCCAGCCACACGCCGACGATCGCCATGAGGATGGGCATGGCGATGGAGTTGCGGTCGATGTGGGACAGGTCGAAGACGATGAGCGGGGCGTCCAGGTCGATGCCGACCGTCGTCGGGCCGTCGAACATGCCCCTCAGGTCGCCGTCGACCAGGCGGTCGATGACCAGGGCGACGTCGAGGCCCCAGGCGCGTACGTCGTCTATGGCGACGTTCATCGCCTCCGCCGACTCCGGTTCGGGGTGGCGGAGCTGCTCGACGATGTCCGTCAGAACGGGCTGGCGGTCGATGATCGTCTCGTTGACGTAGGCGTGCGCGACCTTCAGCGCGAAGCCGGAGCGCTCGTCCAGGCCGTGGCCCATCGCGACCTCGATGATCGTCCGGAGCAGCGCGAGCTGGCCGGTCGTCGTGATCGCCGGGTCGAGCGGGTTGAGCCGGATTCCCATGTCCAGGGCGGCGGTCGGGTCCAGGCGGATCGGGGTCAGTCCCAGCTCCTGGGCGATGAGGTTCCACTCGCCCACCCCGTCCTCGCCCTGTGCGTCGAGGACGACGACCTGGCGGTCCTTGAACCGCAGCTGCCGCATGACGTACGTCTTCTCCAGCGCCGACTTGCCGTTGCCGGACTCGCCGAGGACGAGCCAGTGCGGCGCCGGTAGCTGCTGTCCGTACAGCTGGAAGGGGTCGTAGATGTAGCCCTTCCCGGAGTACACCTCGCGGCCGATGATGACGCCGGAGTCGCCGAGGCCGGGGGCCGCGGTCGGCAGGTAGACGGCCTGGGCCTGGCCGGTGGAGGTGCGCACCGGCGGGCGGGTCGTCTCGACCTTGCCGAAGAGGAAGGACGTGAAGCTTTCCGTGAGGACGGACAGCGGGTCCCGCATGAAGTCCTACCTCCGGATGCCGGTCGCGAACGGGAGTGTGTTGACGAAGGCGCGGTGGTGCTCGCGGTCGCACCATTCGAGCTTCAGGTACGACTTCCCGGCGGAGGCCCTTATCGTCCGCTTGTCGCGGGCGAGCGCCTCGGGGTTGCGGGACGAGACGGTGATGTATCCGACGAGGTTGACGCCGGCGGCGCCGCTCGCGAGGTCCTGGCCGCGCTGGTCGACACGGTTGTGCGAGGCGACGTCGCGCGGGTCGACGGTGCGGTTCATCTTGGCCTGGCGGCTGGCCTCGGCGTCGTCGTTCGTCTTCTCGGTCAGCATCCGCTCGATGGCGACCTCGGTGGGTTCGAGGTCCATCGTGACGGCGACCGTGCGGATGACGTCCGGGGTGTGGACGAGCAGCGGGGCGAGGAAGTTGACGCCCACCGGGGTCATCGGCCACTCCTTCACCCAGGCCGTGGAGTGGCACCAGGGGGCGCGGGTGGAGGACTCGCGGGTCTTGGCCTGGAGGTAGGTCGGCTCCATGGCGTCCAGCTCGGCCGGCCAGGCGTTGCGCTTGGTCATGGCCTGGATGTGGTCGATGGGGTGGTCCGGGTCGTACATCGAATGCACGAGGGAGGAGAGCCGTCCCTGTCCGAGCGGCTGGCGCACCCGGATGTCGGCCTCCTGGAGGCGGGAGCAGATGTCGGTGAGCTCGCGGGCCATGACGACGGCGAGCCCGGCGTCCTTGTCGAGCTTCTTGCCGCCCTTGGGGCGGGCGGCGCGGGCCATCGCGTGGCCCTCGGCGGCCAGTTCGCGGGAGTAGTGCATGCAGGCGACGAGGTAGGCGCGGTGCTGTTCGCTGCTGGTCGACACCATGGACGAGAGCTGCTCGTACGACTCCTGCAGCCAGCCGGGGGCGCGGTCGTCGCCGCGTACGGAGACGTCCTTGGCGTGGGCGTCCGGGTCGGCGGGGAGGGTGCGGGCGAGCATCTGGATGCGGGTGACGAAGCCGTCTCCGTTGGCGACGTGCTTGAGGAGGGTGCCGAAGCGGTCGACGAGGGCTTCCTGGTCCTCGCTGTCGCGCAGGCCGACGCCGGGGCCCTCGATCTCGATGGCGGCGGTGACGGTCTTGCGGTCGGCGTGCAGGAGGACGGCGATCTCGTCCGGGCCGAAGGGTGCCGCGAGCCAGGAGATGCGTCCGATGCCCGGCGGCGGGCCGATCTCGACCTCGCGGCCGTCGGTGCGGGTGCCCGACTCCATGACGTCGCTGCGGTAGGCGGTGCCGCGGCGCAGGCCGCGCTTGTAACTGCGGTTGATCTCGAACCACTTGTAGAAGGTCCGCCGCTTGTACGGGACGTAGACCGCGGCCAGCGCGAGCATCGGGAAGCCCATGAGCAGCACGATGCGCAGGGAGAGCACGGGGACGACCAGGCCGCACATCATGCCGAGGAACGCGCCCGCGATGATGAGCCCGATCTCGCCGGACTCGCGGTTGCGGCCGACGATCGCGCTCGGCCGGGCGCGGCCGATCAGATATGTACGGCGGGGCGTGACCGGATGGGACACGTGGGACTCGGTCGTCAACGCCCTTCACCTCCCGTGCGGTTGTTGCTGCTGTTGCCGTTGCTGTTGTTCCGGTTGTTCCCGGCGTGGGGGGTGTTGATCGGGCTGGAGCGGGGCGGGGGTGCGGAGGGGACCGATCCGCCGCCACCGCCCGAGCCGCGTGAGCTGTGGGCCGCGACGCCGCCGGAGACCGGGTTCGAGGGGCGGGCGCCGCTGTTGCCGCCGCCGTTGTTGTCGGCCCGGGTGCTGTGGGTCTTGATGCCCTGGGCGACGAGGTGGGCGGGCGAGCTGATGGCGGCCGCGGCCTTGCCCTCGGCGCCCTGCATGATGCGGTTGTTGCGGCCGCCCGCGATCTCGTCGCCGAAGCCGGGGACGAAGCGGTAGATCATCGCGCTGGCGAAGATGGCGAGCAGGATGATCGCGAGGCCGGAGACGACGGCGGAGAAGGAGTCCGGGCCGTCCTCCGCGGAGAGGGCTCCCGCGAGGCCCAGCACGATCACGATGACCGGTTTGACGAGGATGACGGCGATCATGATGCCGGCCCAGCGGCGGACGTGGCCCCAGAGGTTCTTGTCGACGAGGCCGGCGTAGACGACCGTGCCGAGGAGCGCGCCCACGTAGAGGAGGGCGGCGCGGATCACCAGTTCGAGCCAGAGGACGCCGGCGGCGAGGATCGACACGAGGGAGACCACGATCAGCATGATCGGGCCGCCGCCGATGTCGGTGCCCTTGTTCAGGGCGCCGGAGAAGTTGCCGAAGAACGTGTCGGTCTGGTTGCCGGTCGTCTTGGCGAGGACCTCGGCGATGCCGTCGGTCGCCGAGACGACGGTGTAGAGGATGAGCGGGGTGAAGGCCGAGGCCAGCACCGTCAGCCAGAGGAAGCCGATGGCTTCGCCGATGGCCGTGCCGAGGGGGACGCCCCGCACGGCGCGCTTGGCGACCGCGAGCAGCCACAGGAGGAGGGTGAGGATGGTCGACGCGGCGAAGACGACCGCGTACTGCTGGAGGAACGTGGCGTTCGTGAAGTCGACCGTCGCCGTGTTCTGGACGGCCTCGCTGAGCTTGTCGATGGTCCAGGAGGCGGCCTTCGCGCAGCCCTTGGCGAGGGAGGCGAGGGGGTCTAGGGCGGTGGTGGGGTCGTCCAGGGAGGGGCCGGTGCGGTTGTTGCTGCCGCGTTCGCAGTAGTCCCTGGCGGGACCCGCGATCAGTGAGCAGGGATCCTCCGAGGCGGTCGGCGTAGGCGTCGGAGCCGCATGGGCCTGCGAAGCCAGCAGCATCACTGCGGTCTGTACGGCTGCTACGACGCCGGTGAGCTTGAGCGCGCGCTGCGGGCTACCGGGCATACGTGAACCCTCCGAACTCATCGACCGCCTTGCCGATCTCGTCGGACCCGGAGACGGGGTTGTCGCCATTGACGGGGGTCGGGCCGGTCTTCTGGCTGGTCTCCAAGACCTTCCAGTCGTCACTGGCCCAGTTCAACTTCAAGGTCACGGTGAACCACCCGTTGGTCACGGGTTTGGTGGACGTGTCCCCGGTGAGCCCGAAGAGGCTGTTGCACCAGACTTCGACGGTGGCCGCGTCGGCGCTGCTGGATGTGACTTTGGTGCCCACCGGCAGCGTGCGGTTGACGAAGGTGCTGCCGGCGGGCGCGCCGCCGTCATCGTCGAGGCCGATTTTCTTGAGGAAGGCCGCCGAGTAGTCCGCGTCGAATCCGGACTGGAGTTGGTCCAGCGCGCTGGGGTCGGCGATCGTCTGCACGATCTCGTGCCGCTTGGCGGTGTTGAACATGCCGTCGGAGCCGAGTGCCACGGTGTAGTTGGCCGCCGCGCTCTGCGCCCCCTGGTCGTCCTGGGCGTAGCCGGTCGGGATTCCGGCGGCCTTCGACTTCACCGGCCGCTCGCCCGTGGCCGACGTGGGCGCCGCCCCCGCCTTCCCCCCGCCCCCGCCGTCCTCCGAGCCGGAATCGCCGCCGCCGCGGTTCGCGAAGGCGATGGCTGCGATCAGGAGGACCACGACTCCCACCACCGTGACGAGGCTGCGCGACGACGAGCGGTTGCCCCGTCGTGGCCCTCCGTAGACGTCACCGGCACTGTCGGGGAGCCGCGTGCGTGTCTGGCCGGTACCTCCGTACCCACCGTCCTCGCCGCGCGCTCCGTGCTCGTCACCGAGACTCATGCCGCGTACGCCCCCTCGACCTCATGCTGAACCGCGTCATACGACGGTAGCCCCGCTGGTTCCCGCGTGGGCGCGGTGTGGTGACTGGACATCAGGAAACGCAACCTCAGCCGGTGGGCACGA
Organism: Streptomyces liliiviolaceus; assembly: GCF_018070025.1. Lineage (NCBI taxonomy): Bacteria > Bacillati > Actinomycetota > Actinomycetes > Kitasatosporales > Streptomycetaceae > Streptomyces > Streptomyces liliiviolaceus. The sequence continues at coordinate 1,137,615 of NZ_JAGPYQ010000001.1, read as the reverse complement.
CGGACGGGTGGGGTAGAGGAGGGGTGCGATGGGTCCGGCCGGGGTGCGGGGGCACCGGGCCGGCGGCCGCCTAGACGGCCATGCCGTACACGATCGTGAAGAGCGTGCCCAGTGAACCGATGATGAAGACGCCGGTGAGACCCGCGATGATCAGACCCTTGCCCTGTTCCGCGCTGAAGGTGTCGCGGAGGGCGGTCGCGCCGATACGTTGTTTCGCCGCTCCCCAGATCGCGATGCCGAGGCACAGGAGGATGGCGACCGCCATCACGACCTCGATCATCACGCGGGCTTCGTTGCCCAGGGTGCCGAACGGGCCCCAGTCCGGAGCGATTCCGCCGATGATCGTGTTGATGTCGCCCTTTTCGGCTGCGAAAAGCATGTAAGTCACCGCCCCTAGTGGGTTGTTCTGCCTCCTCTGCCACTCTGCGCAGAGGTCACGGCTATTGTCGCTGACAATGATGCTGTCGCATGTCGACTTGGCGTCATTGATTGGCGGGTTTCGTACGAATCCCTTGTCACCGGAGCTCGCGGGACCCCTCAGGGGGGCGCAGGACGGTATGCGGGGAGGCGTATCGTCACTCTGTGTATCACGGCAGGTCACGCCGGGCAATGAAGTAGATGCGGAACCTGTGGTGTGGTTCCGTCGTTAGCCACTCTTACGCGAATGCCAACTGATAGTGGCCGATTCCGCCCGTCCATCGAGCCCGACTCCGTCCCGAGTGCGCCGGTCCGTCGTGCCGATGTTCTTCGGGTCGTGCGTCTCCTGGTGTGTAGACGCCGCCCGTTTTGTTGTGGGGCAGGCTATCCCGGACGGGGTGGCGGGGTGCGCCGGGGTAGGAGCGTCGACCGCCGTTTTTCATCATCACGCGCTTATATAAGTGTGCAGTGATACGTTGGTGCCGTGCACGCATTCGACGTACTCGGCGACCCCGTTCGCCGACGGATCCTGGAGCTGCTCGCGGACGGCGAGATGAGCTCCGGGGCGGTGAGCGAGGTCGTGAGGGAGGAGTTCGGGATATCCCAGCCCGGCGTCTCGCAGCACCTCAAGGTCCTGCGGGAGAACGGCTTCGCCACGGTCCGGCCGGAGGGGGCCCGGCGGCTGTACGCCGTGAACTCCGACCCCCTGCGCGACATCGACGCCTGGCTGGACCGCTTCCGGCGCTTCTGGACGCCCCACCTCGACGCCCTGGCCACCGAGGTGGCCCGGGGTAAGCGCGAACGCCGGCTCCGCGAGCGGCCCGGCGACGACGGCCCCGGCGGCGGCGTCCCTTCGCGCTGACGGACCCCGAGACGAGCCCCGAGGCAGACCCCGGGGCGGACTCAGTGACGGACCAAGTGACGGACCAAGTGAAGGAGCAGCGCATGATCGACGTCAGCCATCAGATCAACGCCGTGCGGCGCCAGGTCGGCAGCCGGGTCATCGAGGCCGGCGAGGCCCACGTGGTGACCGTGAGTCAGACGTACGACACGACCGTCGAGGACCTCTGGGAGGCCTGTACCGATCCCGAGCGCATCCCGCGCTGGTTCCTGCCCGTCACCGGCGAGCTGCGCCCCGGCGGCACGTACCAGCTGGAGGGCAACGCCGGCGGCACCGTCGAGCGCTGCGATCCGCCGAAGGGCTTCACCGCGACCTGGGAGTTCGGCGGGAACGTCAGCTGGATCGAGCTGCGGCTGACCCCCGCGGCGGACGGCGGTACGCGCTTCGAGCTGGACCACATCGCCCCCGACGACGACGAGAAGTGGCAGCAGTTCGGGCCCGGGGCCGTCGGTGTCGGCTGGGACATGGCCCTCATCGGGCTCACCCTCCATCTGGCCTCCGGCGCGGCCGTCGATCCCCAGGAGGCCATGGCCTGGTTCGGGACCGAGGAGGGGCTGCGGTTCGCCCGGCTGAGCAGCGAGGGATGGTACGAGGCCGCCGTCGCCGGCGGTGAGGCCGCGGAGGTCGCCCGGGGGAGGGCGGACCGGACGACCGCGGCGTACACGGGGGCGGAGCCCTCCTGACACCCAGCAACTTACTTTCGAGTAACCTCGCACGGCAGCCGCTGCCACAGCCCTTCGTGGGCTCTCGGAGGAGGAACCGTGCCAAGGTCGGAACGCTCGCCCCTGTTGCTCGCAGGCCTGTTGGCCTCCGCCGCCGTCGCCCACTTCGCGGCGCCCCGGCAGTTCGACGCGACCATTCCGCGCGTGCTGCCGGGTTCGCCGCGGACCTGGACGTACGCGAGCGGGGTCGTGGAGCTGGCGCTGGCGGCCGGGGTCGCGGTGCCGCGTACGCGGCGGGTGGCGGCGCTGGCCACCACCGCGTTCTTCGTCGGGGTGTTCCCCGCGAACGTCCAGATGGCCGTGGACTGGCGTCACCGGCCGGCGCCCCAGAAGGCCGCGGCGCTGGCCCGGCTGCCGCTCCAGGTGCCGCTGGTGCTGTGGGCGCGGGGTGTGGCGAGGGATGTGGCGAAGGGTGGTTCGGCGGGGTCGGCCGCCTAGAGCCGAAGTCTGACCGCCTAGGGCTGACCGCCTGCGGGTGCCTCGGCTCCCGCGGATCCCTCGGCTCCCGCGGATCCCTCGAACCCTTCCACGCCCTCCACGAAGTGGTCGAACTCGCCTGCCTGTACGCCGAGTACGAAGGCGTCCCACTTCTTCCGGGTGGTCGTGACGACCGTCTCGGGGTCGCTGGTCTCGCGGATGTAGACGAGTTCGTCGTCGCCGAAGGCCAGCTCGATCCAGGGGCCGGGCCCGGTCGCCTCCGGCGGGGCGGCGCGTTCCCAGGTGAGGTTCGTGGGGATGTCAGACATGGGCTGGGCTCTCTTCGAGTACGGGGGCGAGGGCGGCGAAGGCCTGCGACGGCAACCGTATCGCCGTGCCCGAGGTGGCGAGTGATCATTCCGCGGTGGGCTTTCCGCATCTACACTGACGTTCGGATTACCGTGCGGCGAGGGGCGGTTGACGGTGCGTAAGGGCTGGATCGTGGCGACCGCCGCCGTGGGGGCGGGGCTCAGCTTCGTCATGGTGCTGGTCGTCGGCGTCTACATGGTCGCCGGGAACCTCGCCAACGGCGTCGGGCAGGGGGCCGTCGGCCTCGCCAAGGGGTCCGTGCCGGCGGCGTACCGGACGCTCGTGCAGAAGTGGGGCAATCTGTGCACCGCCATTAATCCGGCACTTCTCGCCGCGCAGCTGTATCAGGAGAGCGGGTTCAATCCCGACGCCAAGAGCCCGGCCGCCGCGCAGGGGATAGCGCAATTCATCCCCGGGACGTGGGCCACGCACGGAATCGACGGCGACGGTGACGGCGACCGCGACGTATGGGATCCGAATGACGCGATTCCATCGGCCGCGAAGTACGACTGCACGCTCGCGAAGTACGTCAAGGACGCGCCCGGGAACCCGACGGAGAACATGCTCGCCGCGTACAACGCGGGGGCGTACGCCGTCATCAAATACGGGGGCGTTCCGCCGTACAAGGAAACCCAGAACTACGTGAAGACGATCACGACGCTGCAGGAGAGCTTCGCCGCTCCCGTCGGTCGTGTACAGCCCTCCCAGCAGGCCGCCGGCGCCATCTACTTCGCGCAGAAGAAGCTCGGCACGCTCTATCTCTGGGGCGGCAACGGCACCCCTGAGCAGGGAGGACGCTTCGACTGCTCGGGGTTGACCAAGGCCGCGTACGAGACGGTGGGGATCACTCTGCCGCGGGTCGCCAACGACCAGTACAACGCCGGTCCGCACCCCGGGCGGGACGAGCTGCTGCCCGGGGACCTGGTCTTCTTCTCGGACGACCTCACCAACTCCCGGGCCATCCGGCACGTGGGTATCTACGTCGGCGGCGGGTACATGATCAACGCCCCTCGGACGGGTGCCGTGATCCGCTTCGACGCCATCGACACGCCTGACTACTTCGGGGCGACGCGGGTGACCGAAGATGGCGCGAAAGCATTGCCCACCTCTGTGTGAAACCCACCCCTGAGCTGCGGCGATGTATCTCTCTTCGATAACGTCTGCGTGATCATTCGGTGGAGGGTGGAACGTATTGAAGGGGAGTGTGCGTTCCTGTTCTTGTAGCCGACGACGGGGGTTGTGGCGCGACGCATCCGGTGGGTGCGTCGGAAAGATGACGACGAAGGAGCCGTTGCACCATGGCTGGACTCGCCGACTCCGGATCGAACCCCGACGTCGACTTGCTCTACGACATCAATGGTCTCGCCAAAGACGCGCCGCACTGGTTCGACCGCGTCATGGAGTTCGTGGGCGAGTGGGGGCTCCTGCTCGTCATGGTTCTGCTGGTGCTGTGGTGCTGGTGGAACGTGCGGCGGCGGGGTGGGGACGAGGCCGCGGCCTCTGTCGCCTCGCTGATCTGGGCGCCGCTGGCCGCCGGGGTCGCCGTACTCGTGAATGTGCCGATACGGGGATTCGTCGAACGGCCCCGGCCCTTCGTGGACCACGAAGGGCTTGAAGTCCTCATCGGCGGCAAGAGCGATTATTCGTTCGTGAGCGATCACTCGACTCTCATGATGGCCATGGGGGTCGGGCTGTTCGTCGCGAATCGGAAGTTCGGGCTTGTCGGGATAGGGCTTGCGCTGCTCGGTGGGTTCTGCCGGGTGTATATGGGCGTGCACTATCCGACCGACGTGGTCGGGGGGTTCGCGCTCGGGACCGCTGTCGTTCTGCTGCTTTCGCCGCTTGCCACCGCTTTGTTGACGCCTGTGGTCAAGGCGGTTGAGCGGTCCGGGCGGGTGGGGTGGTTGGTTCGGGCGGATCGCTCCGCCGGGGCGCGGGAGAAAGTGATTCCTGGGTCTCGTAGTGATGTTGATCCTGCGGAGAAGGATCTTGCGGCGTAGGTAGTGTCCCTGTGGGGGATGTTGGGTGCGCTGTTTGGTGCGGGTGCGTTGTGGCTGGTCGCGCCGTTCCCCGCGCTCCTGAAGACGAAAGATTGCGCCGTTCCCCGCGCCCCTGGGGTGGATCGGTCGTGGGTTCCTGCGGGTCCGGTGGGGGCTGGTCGCGCAGTTCCCCGCGCCCCTAAAGGCAAAAGACTGCGCAGTTGCCCGCGCCCCTAAAGGCAAAAGACTGCGCAGTTGCCCGCGCCCCTAAAGGCAAAAGACTGCGCAGTTCCCCGCGCCCCTGAAGACGAAAGACTGCGCTGTTCCCCCGCCCCCGAAAGCGAAAGACTGCGCCGTTCCCCGCGCCCCCTCAGGGGCTATAGCGACTGTGGGAACGTGAAGAAGTTTTTGGGGTCGTACTGGGATTTCAGGGATTTTAGGTGGGGGGCCGCTTGGCCGTAGTAGGCCTTTCGCCAGTTCGGCAGGGTGGGGTCCGTGTAGTTCTGGTACGCCGCGCCCGAGGCGTGCGGGCGCATCGCCGTGTGGGTGGCCGTCAGCCAGGACTCCGACGCGCTGCCGGAGGTGCCGGGGCGCCACGCCGCGATGTACTGGGCCAGCAGGCGCGAGCGGCGGTGGACGAACGCCGTGGCCGTGGGGTCGACGCGGTTGATCGCGCCGCCGAGCGCGGTGAACGCGATGCTGCCCGTGCCGCCTCGGACCCCGGATATTCGCGAGAGCAGGGTCTGGATGCCTGCCGCCGAGATCGAGCGGTCGAAGAAGTCCGAGCGGGCCGCGTACGTCTCGCGGCCCAGCGCGCCCTCGGTGGAGCGGCCCGGTGTCCCGCCGGGGAGATGGCACTGGGCGTCGGAGGAGAAGGACGAGCAGCCCGCGTACACCTCCATCGCCTCCTCGTAGGAACGGCGCCTGAGCGAGACGCTCCGCGCGGAGGCGCCGATGCGGTCGGCGAGGCGGTCCACCGCGTTCTGCAGGTCGCCGTACGTGCCGAGGGAGAACGCCGAGACGGAGATGGTCGGGGTGCCGCCGACCGCGTTCTCGACGTGGAGCGACGACCAGATCTCGTCCGGCTGGTCGGGGCCCCACTCCTGCCAGGCCGCCAGGACCGCCGCCGCCCTCGACCACGGCCAGGACATGTTCGCCGCCACGCCCTGCGGGGCCGGGTGGGTCTTGAAGCGGAGTTCCGTGACGACGCCGAAGTTCCCGTTGCCCGCGCCGCGCAGTGCCCAGAACAGGTCCTTGTTCTCGGTCGCGCTCGCGGTGAGCCGCTTGCCGTCCGCCGTGATCAGGGTCGCCCCCGTGAGGCTGTCGCACGTCAGGCCGTACGCCCTCGACACCACCCCGTGGCCGCCGCCCAGCGCCAGACCGGAGACGCCCACCGTCGGGCACGAGCCGGCCGGGATCGTCACGCCCTTCGCGGCGAGTCCGCGGTAGACGTCGATGAGTTTGGCGCCCGCGCCGATCACCGCCTCGTCGCCGGACGCGCGTATCCGGGACAGTTTCGACACGTCGACGATCAGCCGGCCGTTCCCGGAGGACCAACCGGCGTACGAATGGCCGCCGTTGCGGATCGAGACGCGGACGTCGTGGGCGCGGGCGTACGCGAGGGCCGTACGGATGTCGTCGGGGCCGGCCACGTACGCGACCGCCGTCGGCTTCAGGGAGTCGAAGCGGGTGTTGTAGAGCTGGCGGGCCGCCGCCCAGTCCGCGTCGCCGGGGCGGACCAGGGGGCCGTCGAGGTCCGCGGCCAGTGCCCGCAGGTCGGCGGCCGGGCTGACCGCAGGGCTGCTCCGGGCCGTCGTGGTCGCTCCGGTGCCCTTGGCCGGTGTGCCGGACGTGCGCGCCGAGCCTGCCGCCCGTGACCCCGATCCCTTGCCGCTGCATGCCGCCGACGCCGCTGTCACCGCGACCGCCGCCGTGCCGCCTATGAACGTACGCCGCTGCATGTGCGCCTCCCGTTGCTCCCGTTGAACGAGACGGGTCAACCGCCCGGCGGGTTCCACCGGCGGCGACCGGCAATCCCATGAGTGGGCAACATGAGCGGGCAAACGTGGGTGGGCAAACGTGGGTGGGCAAACGTGGGTGGGCAAACGTGGGTGGGCAAACGTGGGTGGGCAAACGTGGGTGGGCAAACGTGGGTGGGCAAACGTGGGTGGGCAAAGGGGCGGCGGCGGGTTCCGGCCAGGAGGGGGCGGCGCGGTGGGGCGGGCGCGTGAGCGAAGGCGGGGCTTCCGGTAGTCGGAACCCTTGCGTGTTCTCCCCGTAAGCGTTCCGTGACCTCACCGCACTGACGGCAGGGGTTCACCCTCCGTTCACTCACGGCCATCGGCGGCTTCACCTGTTCTGCCTAATTTCGGCCTTACCCGGCGCGTGGTGCGGACAGAAGCGAGCACCTGTGCCGGTCGATGAACCAGCAGGCCCCATGACATCGCACGCCGCCGCAACGGCGGCTTCTGGAAGGAACTCACGAAAGTGAAGCTTCAGCGCAAGAACCGGCTTCGCGCCCTTTCCCTCGGTGCTGTCGCCGTCTCCGGCGCCCTTGCGCTGACGGCGTGCGGCTCGGACGACACCGGCAGCAGCAGTGACGGCGGCAGCACGGCGGCGGCCAACAGCTCCATCAAGTGTGACGACGCCAAGGGCCAGCTGCTGGCCAACGGCTCCTCCGCGCAGAAGAACGCGATCGACGCGTGGGTCAAGCAGTTCGTGACCGCCTGCAAGGACGTCCAGATCAACTACAAGTCCGAGGGTTCGGGCGCCGGTGTCACGGCGTTCACCCAGGGCCAGGTCGCCTTCGCCGGCTCCGACTCCGCGCTGAAGCCCGAAGAGGTCACCGCCTCCAAGGAGGTCTGCAAGGACGGCCAGGGCATCGACCTGCCGATGGTCGGCGGCCCGATCGCGGTCGGCTACAACGTCCCGGGTGCCGAGGGCCTCGTCCTCGACGCGGAGACCCTCGCGAAGATCTTCGACAGCAAGATCACCAACTGGAACGACGCGGCGATCAAGAAGCTGAACCCCGACGCGAAGCTGCCCGACCTCAAGATCCAGGCGTTCCACCGCTCGGACGAGTCCGGCACCACGGACAACTTCACCAAGTACCTGATCGCGGCCGCGCCCGACCAGTGGAAGTACGAGGGCGGCAAGGCCTGGCAGGCCAAGGGCGGCCAGTCCGCGTCCGGCTCCTCCGGTGTCGCCCAGCAGGTCAAGCAGACCTCCGGCGCCATCAGCTACATGGAGCTGTCGTACGCCAAGGACGGCATCGCCGCGGCCAAGCTGGACACGGGCGCCAGCGCACCCGTCGAGGCCACCGTCGAGAACGCCACCACGGCCATCGCGGACGCCAAGATCGTCGGCACCGGCAAGGACCTCGCGCTCGAACTGAACCGCGCGACCAAGGCCGACAACGCCTACCCGATCACCCTGGTCACGTACGAGATCGTCTGCGACAAGGGCAACAAGGCCGACACCCTGGCCGCCACGAAGGCGTTCCTCACCTACATCGCCAGCGAGGACGGCCAGAAGATCCTGGCCGAGAACGACTACGCCCCGATCCCCGAAGAGATCATCGCCAAGGTCCGTACGACCGTCGCGAGCCTGAGCTGACCCGAGCGCGCGGCCCGGCCCCGACCAGGGGCCGGACCGCGCGCCGTCCGGTGCACCGCCGCCTGGGGCCACACACGGTGTGGGGCCCCGCAGACCGGAGAACCCCATGGATATATCCACCAAGAACGACGCAGCGCCTCCCCCCGTCTCCCCACCCTCCGAGGCCGAGCAGAAGCGCGCGGCCCGCGGGGTCACCCGGCCCGGCGACCGAGTCTTCCTCGGCCTGTCCCGCGGGTCGGGCATCTTCCTGCTCGTGATCATGGCCGCCATCGCGGCGTTCCTCACGTACCGCTCCGTGATCGCGATCAGCAAGGACGAGAGCAACTTCCTCACGACCTTCGAGTGGAACCCGACCGCCGTACCGCCGAGCTTCGGCATCGCGGTCCTGGTCTACGGCACGGTCGTCTCGTCGATCATCGCGATGGTCATCGCGGTCCCGATCGCGGTCGGCATCGCCCTGTTCATCACGCACTACGCGCCGCGCAGGCTCGGCGGCCCCCTCTCCTACGTGATCGACCTGCTCGCCGCGGTGCCGTCCATCGTGTACGGCCTGTGGGGCGCCCTCGTCCTCGCACCGCACCTGGGCGGCCTCTACGGCTGGCTGGACGACTACTTCGGCTGGACCGGCATCCTCGACTGGCAGGGCGGCGCACCGCGCTCGCTGTTCACCGTGGGCATCCTGCTCGCGATCATGATCCTGCCGATCATCACCAGCGTGAGCCGCGAGGTCTTCCGGCAGGCTCCGCAGATGCACCAGGAAGCCGCACTGGCCCTCGGCGCCACGCGCTGGGAGGTCATCCGCATGTCGGTGCTGCCCTTCGGCCGCTCCGGTGTCATCTCCGCCTCGATGCTCGGCCTCGGGCGCGCGCTCGGCGAGACGATGGCCGTGGCCACGGTCCTGTCCCCGAGCTTCGAGATCAACGCAAGCCTGCTCGACCCGGGCGGCGGCACCTTCGCCCAGAACATCGCCAGCAAGTTCAGCGAGGCCAGCGAGATGGGCCGTGACGCGCTCATCGCCTCCGGCCTGGTGCTGTTCGTCATCACCCTGCTGGTCAACGGCGGAGCCCGCATGATCATCGCCCGCCGCGCGGAGTACTCGGGGGCCAACGCATGAGCCAGACAGTGAACGACAGGCGTCCCAGCTCCCTCCAGGGCGCGACCCTGCCCAAGTGGAGCCCGTACGCCATCGCCGGCGGTTCGATCGCGCTGGGCCTCGGCATCAGCGCCGCGGCCGGACTCGACAGCAGCGTCCAGTGGGGCCTGATGGCCGCGATCTTCTTCGTGGCCGGGTCGTACGGCATCGCCGCGAAGGTCGAGGGCCGCAGGCAGGCCAAGGACCGGGTGGCGACCAGCCTCGTGTGGGTCGCGTTCCTGCTCGCCGTGGTCCCGCTGGTCTCGCTCATCTGGGAGACCGTCAAGCGCGGTGTGAAGGTCCTCGACGTCTACTTCCTCACCCACTCGATGGGTCTGGTGACCGACACCGAGCCCGGCGGCGGCATCTACCACGCGATCCTCGGCACCCTTGAGCAGGTCGGCATCGCCACGGTCATCTCCGTGCCGATCGGCATCCTGACCGCGATCTACCTCGTGGAGTACGGGCGCGGCAGGCTCGCCAAGGCCGTCACGTTCTTCGTCGACGTCATGACGGGCATCCCGTCGATCGTCGCGGGTCTGTTCGTCCTCAGCTTCTGGATCATCATCCTGGACATGGGCTACTCCGGGTTCGCCGGCGCGATGGCCCTGACCATCCTGATGCTGCCGGTGATCGTCCGCTCCACCGAGGAGATGCTCAAGCTCGTCCCGAACGAGCTGCGCGAGGCCTCGCTGGCGCTGGGCGTGCCGAAGTGGCGCACCATCACCAAGGTGGTGCTGCCCACCTCCATCGGCGGCATCACGACCGGTGTGATGCTCGCGGTCGCCCGCATCACGGGCGAGACCGCGCCGGTGCTGCTGCTGGTGTGGGGTTCGACCTTCATCAACACGGACCCCTTCGACGGTCCGCAGGCCTCGCTCCCCATGTACATCTACCAGCAGTACGCGAACAGCGGCGGCTCCGGTGCCGCGTACGACCGGGCCTGGGCGGCGGCGCTCACCCTGATCGCGTTCGTGATGATCCTCAACCTGGCGGCTCGCGGCATCGCCCGCTGGAAGGCCCCCAAGACCGGTCGCTGACGCGGCCACACAGCGACCAGTTTTCCCCCTCGAAAGAAGCAGTGATCCCCATGGCCAAGCGAATCGACGTCAGCGGCCTCAGCGCCTACTACAGCTCGTTCCGAGCCATCGAGGACATCTCGATGGCCATCGAACCCCGATCGGTGACGGCCTTCATCGGCCCCTCCGGCTGCGGCAAGTCCACCTTCCTGCGCACCCTCAACCGGATGCACGAGGTGACGCCGGGCGGCCGCGTCGAGGGCAAGGTCATGCTCGACGACGAGAACCTGTACGGCGCCGGGATCGACCCGGTGTCGGTGCGGCGCGAGGTCGGCATGGTCTTCCAGCGTCCGAACCCCTTCCCCACCATGTCGGTCTTCGACAACGTGGCGGCGGGGCTGCGGCTCAACGGCAGCTACAAGAAGTCCGAGCTGGGCGACATCGTGGAGAAGTCGCTCAAGGGCGCGAACCTCTGGAACGAGGTCAAGGACCGGCTCAACAAGCCGGGGTCCGGGCTTTCCGGTGGTCAGCAGCAGCGGCTGTGCATCGCGCGGGCGATCGCCGTCGAGCCGAAGGTGCTGCTCATGGACGAGCCGTGCTCGGCGCTCGACCCGATCTCGACGCTGGCCATCGAGGACCTGATCGGTGAGCTGAAGGAGCGCTTCACGATCGTCATCGTGACGCACAACATGCAGCAGGCGGCGCGGGTCTCCGACCGGACGGCGTTCTTCAACCTGGCCGCGGTCGGGCAGCCCGGGAAGCTCATCGAGATCGACGACACCGAGCGGATCTTCTCGAACCCGTCCGTGCAGGCCACCGAGGACTACATCTCGGGGCGTTTCGGCTGAGCCCGTCCGTGGCGTAGACCCCTCGCGGTGCTGCATGGCGGTGCCACCGCGGGGACCGATAGGGCCCGCTTCCCGGCGCTTGCGCCGGGGGGCGGGCCCGTTGGCTTGCCCGGTCCTCGGGGGCCGGCCCCCGAACCCCCGCTCCGGCCGACGAACGGGGGGTTCGTCCGCGGGTTCGGTGGGGGTTGGTCGCGCAGTTCCTCGCGCCCCTGGGAGGCGGGCTGCTGTGGCCCGGGCCCTTGTCCTCAGGCGCCGGACGGGCTGGAGGGTTTTTGGCTGCGGGTGCGGTGGGGGTTGGCCGCGCCGTTCCCCGCGCCCCTGAAAAGCGGGGCTGCGCCCCGGCTTTTCGGCACGGCCGTAACCCTTCAGCCCGTCCGCAGTCCTTCAGCCCGTCCGGCGTTTGAGGACGAGCGCGTAGCGCGATGCGGGGGTCTGGGGGCGGAGCCCCCAGGGATGGGACGGGTAGGGGCGGCGGGGGCGGGAAACCGGGGTTACAGGAACGCCGCGTTCACGAGCCAGAAGCTCGTGGCCGCGACCAGCGCCGCCGCCGGCATCGTGATGAACCAGCCCAGGATGATGTTCTTGGCGACACCCCAGCGCACCGCGTTCACCCGCTTCGTCGCCCCCACACCCATGATCGCCGACGTGATGACATGAGTCGTCGAGATCGGCGCGTGGAAGATGAACGCCGTGGTGAACATCAGCGAGGCGCCGGTCGTCTCCGCCGCGAACCCCTGAGGGGGATCCAGCTCGATGATCTTCCGCCCGAGCGTACGCATGATGCGCCACCCACCGGCGTACGTACCCAGCGACAGCATCACCGCGCACGCGATCTTGACCCAGACCGGAATCGGGTCGCCCGCCTCCTCGACGTCCGAGATGACCAGGGCCATCACCACGATGCCCATCGTCTTCTGGGCGTCCTGGAGGCCGTGGCCCAGCGCCATACCGGCCGCCGACACGGTCTGCGCGATACGGAAACCGCGCTTCGCCTTGTGCGGGTTGGAGCGGCGGAAGAGCCACATGATCGCGCACATCACCAGATAGCCGGCGACCAGGCCGACGACCGGGGAGACGAACATCGGGATGACGACCTTCTCCAGGACGCCGGACCAGATGACATCGATGCCGCCGGCGAGCGCCGCGCCCACCATGCCGCCGAACAGCGCGTGCGAGGAGGAGGACGGCAGGCCGAAGTACCAGGTGACGAGGTTCCACACGATCGCGCCCACCAGCGCGGCGAACAGGATCCACATGCCCCTGTTGCCGTGCGGTGTCTCGATCAGGCCCTCGCTGACGGTCTTGGCGACCCCGCTGCCCATGAAGGCGCCGGCGAGGTTCATCACGGCGGCCATCGCGAGTGCCGCACGCGGTGTCAGCGCGCGCGTGGAAACGGAGGTGGCGATGGCGTTCGCGGAGTCGTGGAAGCCGTTGGTGTAGGTGAATCCGAGCGCGACACCGATGGTCACGATCAAGGCGAAGGTGTCCATGAAGGGGTCAGGACTCCTTGACCGCGATGGTCTCCACCGTGTTGGCCACGTGCTCGAACGCGTCGGCGGCCTCTTCGAGGACGTCCACGATCTGCTTGAGCTTCAGCACCTCGATGGCCTCGTACTTGCCGTTGAAGAGCATGGCCAGCAGCTTGCGGTGGATCTGGTCGGCCTGGTTCTCCAGACGGTTGACCTCGATCCAGTACTCGGTGAGGTTGTCCATCGTGCGCAGGTTCGGCATGGCCTCGGCGGTCAGCTCCGCCGCCCGGGCCAGTACCTCGATCTGCTGCTCGACGCCCTTGGGCAGTTCCTCCACGTTGTAGAGGACGACCAGGTCGACGGCCTCCTCCATGAAGTCCATGATGTCGTCGAGGGACGAGGCGAGGTTGTAGATGTCCTCGCGGTCGAACGGCGTGATGAAGGAGGAGTTCAGCTGGTGGAAGATCGCGTGCGTCGCGTCGTCACCGGCGTGTTCCGCGGCCCGCATACGCTCTGCGATCTCGGCCCGGCCGGACGAGTCCGCCCCGAGCAGTTCCATCAGGAGCTTGGAGCCCGTGACGATGTTGTCCGCGGAAGCGGCAAACATGTCGTAGAAGCTCGTCTCCCTGGGGGTCAGACGAAATCGCACGTGGGGTCCTCGGATTGCTTCGGTGTCGGTCAGGCTGATGCTAGGCGCATCATCCGGCCACGGCTAACCGGCCGCCCCCCAGTGTCGCCCATCGGGCACAGTGATCAGCACGGGGTCCCGCGAGGGCGTCTGCCAAGGGCCCTATACCCAGCAAAGTTCGTTACGATATACCCGGTAGGGGTATCAGTCAGCAGGAGGACGCGATGACGACCACCGAGGCCGGCGCCACGGCGCCCTCCGGGGAGACCGGTGCGGCGGAGGCCGGTGCCGCGGAGATCGTGACCGACCACGATCGCGGGATCCACGGCTACCACAAGCAGAAGGACGAGCACCTCAAGCGGCTGCGGCGGATCGAGGGGCAGGTGCGGGGGCTCCAGCGGATGGTCGACGAGGACGTCTACTGCATCGACATACTCACGCAGGTCTCCGCCTCCACGAAGGCGTTGCAGTCGTTCGCGCTGCAGCTTCTTGAGGAGCATCTGCGGCACTGTGTCGCTGACGCGGCGGTCAAGGGGGGCGCGGAGATCGACGCGAAGGTGGAGGAGGCTACGAAGGCGATCGCTCGGCTGTTGCGTACGTGATCCCTGGCCGGGCGGGGGGCCGGAAATGATGCGTTGGGCTTCGCGGGCCTGATGTTGAAGGCCGCGCCGTTCGCCGTGCCCTCAAGACGAAAAGACTGCGCCGTTCCCCGCGCCCCTGGGGTGGATCGGCCGTGGGGATCCGCGAGTGCGTCGTGGCTGCTCGCGCCGTTCCCCGCGCCCCTGAAGGGGCGCTCTGAGCGGGGTCAGTTGGAGGGGTCTTCTGAGCGTTGGTGGGGGAAGCGTTCTTCGGCCACCTTCAGGACCTCGTCGATCTGGTCCGGGCTGAGACGGTCCTCCCGGGCGGCCGAAGCCGCGATGATCAGGTCGCCGCACAGCTCGATCTCGGCCAGGGCCACGTGGTCCTGAACTGCCGTACCGCGCGCCGGAGCCACGTGCATCACCTCTTCCTGCCGTTACCGACTTCCTAGAGTAGGGAGCGGTCCACGGACAGCGCATGGCACCAACGGACCATTTCCGGCCCCGCACACCACCCTTCCCTCACTCGGCGATCCGTCCGGCGTAGATGTCCTTCGTCTTCGGCAGACGTACGTCGACGGGGGCCCCGAAGTCGTACAGCAGCGTCGTGGAGGACACCGCCACCGTGTCCTTCTGCTGCCCGTTCACGAAGCTGAACCGGTGGCGGACCTTGCGGATGCGCCCCTGGTCGTCGAGGTACACGTCGAAGGGGACCGTCGCCGTGGCGAAGCCCTTCGCCGCCGCCCGCAGCGCCTCCCGGTTGCCCGCCGAGGCATCGCGCGCGGCCACCGTGAGGTCGGCGGTGCCCCGGTAGTGCCGTACGGCCGCGCCCGCCACCGACGTGCGGCCCATGTACGTCGCCGTGCGCGCGCCCCGCAGCAGTTCCGCGGCGGCGAACGGGTCGGTCGCACCGCCCGTGACCAGGTTCCCGTCGGAGAGCGTGGCCGTGTCGACGCGTACCCACTTGTCGGTGGGCACGCCCGCGCCGCGGTTCTTCATGTAGAGCGCGCCCGGTGCGAGCAGCTCGGTGATGGGGCGGTGGCCCTCGGCGCCGGCCGGGTCCTGCGGGAGGAGTACCTTCAGCCGGCCCACCTGGTCCGCGAAGTCGTAGACACCCTCGCCGCGGATGGTCACGCGGGTGCCGCCGGTCGCCATCTCCATGGACGTACGCGCCTTGGACGTACCGGCGTGGACCAGGTGTCCGGCCGCTCCGTGGAGCACCTCGACGGGGTCCTCGGCGGTCCGGGCGTCGTCGGAGGCGGGCCCGCCGCCCGCGCATCCGGTGGCGCAGAGCAGTAGCCCCGTCGCCGCGGCGGCCAGGGCGACCGCTCCGTCCGCTCGTTTTCGCTGCCGCT
Source organism: Streptomyces liliiviolaceus (assembly GCF_018070025.1). Lineage (NCBI taxonomy): Bacteria > Bacillati > Actinomycetota > Actinomycetes > Kitasatosporales > Streptomycetaceae > Streptomyces > Streptomyces liliiviolaceus. The sequence goes on along the minus strand of NZ_JAGPYQ010000001.1, from coordinate 1,122,166 downwards.
CCACCATCGCCTGCTACCCCCAGCCGGGACGTCCTTGGGCGGGCCTCGTGTCGTTCCGCTTAACGACCGGTGAGGGGTGTTGTCACGCGGGCGCCGCGCATGGGGAAGCGTTTACCCGGCATCGGTACGGTGGGACGCGTGGCGCAGCAGGAAGAGATCACTCCCCTGGAACACCGGACGACGACGGTCGAGCAAGGCCCTTTCTGCCTGGCTCGATGCACCTGCGGCTGGCGGGGCCCGGCAAGAAGAGCCCGAAGCCTGGCCCGCACGGACGCCCAGAACCACACGTCCGCCCCCAACTGAAACCGCCCGCTTCGTCGCTTTTAGGGGCGCGGGGAACGGTGCGATCTTGTCGCTTTCAAAGGGCGCGGGGAACGGCGCAATCTTGTCGCTTTTAAGGGGCGCGGGGAACTGCGCGACCAGCCACGACGCACCCGCAGCCGAACACGCGCCGACAGCCGCACCCCCCACCCCTACCAGCCGCACGCAGCTGCCACCTGCACGCAGCTGCCACCCGCACGCAGTGCGCAGTGCTACACGCGCCGCAGGACCGCCAGCAGCTCATCCACCAGCTCCCGGTCCCGCACCTGCGTAAGCCGCCCCCGCGCCTCCTCGGGCGAGAGCCACAGCACGCGATCCACCTCGCGGTTGGGCACGAAGGCGCCCCCCGTCTCCTCGGCGGCCCAGTAACTGACCTGCTTGGGGCGGTCGTTCGCCACGTAGTGGAGGGTCGTCAGGCGCGGCCCCGGCGCACACCGGTGCCCGGTCTCCTCCTCGACCTCGCGCAGCGCGGCGGCCAGCGTGTCCTCGCCGGACTTCAGCTTGCCCTTCGGGTGCGACCAGTCGTCGTACTTCGGCCGGTGGACCAGGCAGATCCGCAGTTCGCCGTCGGCCGGCGAGCGGCGCCACAGGACGCAGCCCGCCGCGAGCACCGGGTCTTTGTCCACGAGTACGGGGTTTCCGTCCGAGTGCACTGGGCCTCCGATCGCGCGTAGCGGTGTCCGTCGGTCACGCCGTCACGGAGTGCCGACCGTCTCCCTCATCCAGGCCCGCTGGAACGTGAACCTGGCCGCTTCCACTTCGTGCCGCTGGTCGGCGTGGAGCACCCCGAGCGCGTACGCCGTCGCCGGTGCGATCCGCGGGGTGCGGGCCGCCGAGGCCGCCGCCGCGGCCGCCTCCGCCGCGTCGCGATGCCGGTCCAGGGCCTTGCCCGCGTTCAACAGGCGGACGTCCAGGAGGACTTCGTCGCCGAACAGGACCTCGCGCGCATAGCGGTGCAGGCGCAGCAGCAGGCGCACTTGGTGCCAGGGGGCGTCCTGGGGCTGCGGGGCCGTGTCGGCGGAGAGGCCGTGGACGAGGGCCTCCGAGTTGTAGGGGTGGCCCGCGGTGACCAGGGGCAGTGCGGTGACGGCGTCGCAGAGGCGGTCCTCCGCGGCGGCGGCCAGCGGCTTGAGCCCGGCGGACGCCGTGCCGACCGTGCCGGCCGTCGAGGCCGTCGCGGTCGTCGCGGTCGTCTTCGCGGCGGCGGTCAGCGGGACCTCGCTGGCCAGGACGGCGACGTTGTCGGCGACGGCGTGGAAGCGGCTGGAGCCCAGGGCCTGGAGCGCCGCCGAGTGGGCGCGGGTGCGGGCGAGGGTCAGCTGGCGTTCCAGGAGGGCGCCCGCCTTGGCCGCGCCGACGGTCAGCTGGCCCTTCTCCTGCCGTCCTTCCGAGGTGGCCTGCGCGGGGAACGCCGCCGATCCGGACAGCCGGTGCAGTGCCGCGAGCAGCCGCTCCTGGCGGGCCCCGTACGCGTGTTCGCGGGCCAGGGTCCCCGAGAGCCAGGCCAGTTCGGGACGCATGGCCTCCGACCAGCCCTCGTCGAGCAGGGGCCGGAAGGTGTGCAGGGTGCCGCTGATGCGGCGGGCCGAGCGGCGCAGGGCGCGCGCCGCGTCCACGGCCTCCTTCGAGCCGTTCACCGCCGCCGCGCCACCGGTCTCCCGGTGCTGGCGCAGCGCGCGGAGGAATTCCGTGGCCTGGGCCCGGAGGTATGCCGCGAGGGCGTCCCCGGCCACGGGTCCGGCCGTCGGGTCAAGGTGTTGCTGTGCCACGCCGGCGCCTCCGGGCGTCTATGAGCATCTCCTGGACGTTGCGCAGGGGCTGGCCCTCGGCGTCGGTCGCGTGCCGGGTCCATTCGCCGTCGGGGCCTAGGTGCCAGGAGGAGGTGGTGTCGGACATGCCGGTCTCGAACAGCCGGTTGAGGGCCGACCGGTGGGCCGGGTCGGTGATCCTCACCAGGGCTTCGATACGCCGGTCGAGGTTGCGGTGCATCATGTCGGCGCTGCCTATCCACACCTCGGGCTCGCCGCCGTTGCCGAAGCCGAAGACCCGGGAGTGTTCGAGGAAGCGGCCGAGGACGGACCGTACGCGGATGTTCTCGGACAGGCCCGCGACTCCGGGCCGTACCGCGCAGATCCCGCGGACCCAGACGTCGACCGGTACGCCGGCCTGGGAGGCGCGGTAGAGCGAGTCGATGAGCGCCTCGTCCACCATCGAGTTGACCTTGATACGGACATGGGCGGGACGTCCGGCACGGTGGTGCTGGACCTCCTTGTTGATGCGCGCTATCAGGCCGTCGCGCAGGGATTTGGGCGCGACGAGCAGACGGCGGTAGGTCTCGCGGCGGGAGTAGCCGGAGAGCCGGTTGAAGAGGTCGGAGAGGTCCGCGCCGACCTGTGGGTCGGCGGTCAGGAGCCCAAGGTCCTCGTACAGGCGGGCGGTCTTGGGGTGGTAGTTGCCCGTGCCGACGTGGCTGTAGCGGCGCAGGGTGTCGCCCTCCTGGCGCACCACGAGCGACAGCTTGCAGTGGGTCTTGAGGCCGACGAGGCCGTAGACCACGTGGCAGCCCGACTCCTCCAGTTTGCGGGCCCACTTGATGTTGGCCTGCTCGTCGAAGCGTGCCTTGATCTCGACGAGGACGAGGACCTGCTTGCCGGCCTCGGCGGCGTCGATGAGGGCGTCCACGATGGGGGAGTCGCCCGAGGTCCGGTACAGGGTCTGCTTGATGGCCAGCACGTCCGGGTCCGCCGCCGCCTGCTCCAGGAACGCCTGGACGGAGGTGGAGAAGCTGTCGTACGGGTGGTGCAGCAGGACGTCGCGCTCGCGCAGGGCGGCGAAGATGTCGGGCGCGGACGCCGACTCGACCTCCGCGAGGTCGCGGTGGGTGCCTGCGATGAACTTCGGGAACTTCAGCTCGGGCCGGTCGAGGGCGCCGATGCCGAAGAGGCCGGTGAGGTCCAGGGGACCGGGGAGCGGATAGACCTCCGCCTCGGAGATCTTCAGCTCTCTGACCAGCAGGTCCAGTACGTACCGGTCGATGGACTCCTCGACCTCCAGGCGCACCGGCGGGCCGAAGCGGCGCCGCATGAGCTCCTTCTCCAGGGCTTGGAGGAGGTTCTCGGCGTCGTCCTCCTCGACCTCCAGGTCCTCGTTCCTGGTGAGCCGGAACGTGTGGTGCTCCAGGACCTCCATGCCCGGGAACAGCTCCTCCAGATGCGCCGCGATGACGTCCTCGATGGGGACGAAGCGGTTCGGGGAGGCCTCCAGGAAGCGGGAGAGCAGCGGCGGCACCTTCACCCGGGCGAAGTGGCGGTGCCCGGAGACCGGGTTGCGCACGACGACCGCGAGGTTCAGGGAGAGACCCGAGATGTACGGGAAGGGGTGCGCCGGGTCGACCGCGAGGGGGGTCAGGACCGGGAAGATCTGGTGGCGGAAGAGCGTGAAGAGGCGCGCCTGTTCCTTCTCGGACAGCTCGCTCCAGCGGACGAGGTGGATGCCCTCCTCCGCGAGCTGCGGTGCCACGTCCTCCTGGTAGCAGGCGGCGTGCCGGGCCATGAGTTCGCGCGAGCGGGCCCAGATCATCTCCAGTACCTCGCGGGGCTGCAGGCCGGAGGCCGAGCGGGTGGCCACGCCGGTGGCGATGCGCCGCTTCAGACCGGCCACCCGGACCATGAAGAACTCGTCCAGGTTGCTCGCGAAGATCGCCAGGAATTTCGCCCGTTCGAGGAGGGGCGTGTTCGGGTCCTCGGCGAGTTCGAGGACCCGTTCGTTGAACGCGAGCCAACTGCGCTCCCGGTCGAGGAAGCGGCCCTGCGGAAGCTGGACGCCGTCCTGCACCAGGTCCTCGTACTCGTCGAGGTCGGCGTCGAGGTCGGGCTCCAGGTCGGAGACGTTCGCCGCCACGGTGTGCGGGCGGTGCGCGGCTATGGAACCGACGGACGGCTGCGGGTGCTGGACCTGCGCCTGTGCATTGGGCTGGCTCATGAACCCATTCTTCCGCGCCGGGCCGGAAACAGGCGCGTCGGAGAGAGCGGGCGGAAGCGCCGCGAGGAGGTGCGGGCTTCCGTTCTTCCTCTTCTGGGAGGGCTCGCGCTCCGGCGGAGGCGAGGACTCGGGCGGACCGGGGTTCATTGCCCGAGGGTCGCAAGCCTGTCTGAATCACTGGTTACGGCGACATGACGTGCGGGATATCGGGGGGAGGCTCCCCGACGTCTACATGGCGGATGAATATGCCCCGCGCCACGTCGGAGGGGCCCCGCGCCAGGGGGCAGCGCCCCGTCAGGGGCGCGGGGAACTGCGCGACCGGCCACGGACCGGCCGGTACTGATCGCCCGGACGGGTGATAGCGGCCACGGCGGCGACGGCGACGCCCAGGTCGTACGTGACGGTGACGCCCAGGTCATGCGTGACGGTGACGCCCAGGTCATGCGCGACGGCGCCGCCCAGTGCCTACGCGACGGCGGCGGTTCCTAAGGTGAACGAAGGGTTCCGGAAAGTTCTCGCGGATGCGTGAACCGATTCGTGGGGCTCGTGCGATGAGGGGGTGTGAGGGAAACGAGAAGCGACGGCGATCTGCTGCGGGCCATCGCGGCGGACGGTGACCGGCGCGCCTTCGAAGAGCTGTACCGGCGGTACGCGCCATGGCTCGGAGCGAGGCTGCGCGGCCGCTGTTCCGACGCGGGGACCGTCGACGAGGTCGTGCAGGAGACGTTTCTCGCGGTCTGGCGCGGCAGTGCCCGCTACCGCGAGGAGGGCGACGTGGCCGGCTGGCTGTGGCGCATCGGCTCGCGGCGGCTCATCGACGCCCTGCGCGGCGACGGCGCCCGGGGCCGGATGCGGCAGGCGCTCGCGCGGCTGCGGCACCGAGAGGAGGTGTCGGCGGAGGAGCGCGTGCTCGCGGGGGTGGAGCACGGGGACCTCGCCGGCGCCCTGGTCCGGCTGTCGCCGGAACTGCGCTCGGTCCTGCAGGCCACGGTCATAGACGGGCTGACCACCCGCGAGGCGGCCGTGCTGCTCGGCATCCCGCCGGGGACGGTCAAGACACGGGCGCTTCGGGCCCGCAAGCAGCTGCGGGAGGAGTTGGCATGAGCGACGGCGAAACGAACGAGGTCCGCGATCCGGGCGGAACGACCTGGCACGTCGCGCAGGACGACCTCCGGGCGTATGTACGGGGCGAGCTGGCGGCCCCGATGCTCTGGTCGGCCGACACGCACCTCATGGCCTGCGCGCACTGCCGGGCGGTCCTCGCCGAGGTGAGCGACCCGGCCCCGCTGGACGCGGGATGGGAGCGGCTCGACGCCGAACTGGACGTGCCGCGACCGGGGTTCCTGGAGTCGCTGCTCGTGCGGGCCGGGGTGGCCGACCACACCGCGCGACTGCTGGCCGCGACACCGGTGCTGCGCCGGTCGTGGCTGACCGCCCTCGTCGCCGTGCTGTTCTTCACGGTGGTCGCGACCAGTTTCGCCGGGGCGCCCGACAGCCCGGCGCTGTTCCTCGCCCTCGCCCCGCTGCTGCCCCTCGCCGGGGTCGCGCTGGCGTACGGTCCGGTGCTCGACCCGACGTACGAGATGGCCGTGGTGTCGCCGATGCACGGGTTCCGGCTGCTGATGATCCGCACGGTGCCGGTGCTGGCCACCGCGCTCGCCCTGAACGGCCTGGCGACGCTCGCGCTTCCCTCGTACGGACTGCGCGCCCTGGCCTGGCTGCTGCCGGCGCTCGCGCTCACCTCGACCGGGCTCGCGCTGACGCCCCGGCTGGGTCCGGTCCTCGCGCCGGGGCTGGTCGGCGGTGCGTGGATCGCCGTGCTGCTGATCGCGCTGGGGACGAGCTCCGAGGGGACCCTCGCGCCCTACACGGTGGCGGGGCAGAGCGTCGCCGCCGCGGTCGCCGTGCTCGCCGCCGCGCTGTTCTATCTGCGCCGCGACCGCTTCGACTCGACCTCCGCGCACACACCGTTCGCGGGCTTCACGGGCTACACGGACGGGGGTGCGGCGTGATGTCGGTCGCCTGGCGCAGGCGCTTCAAGCTGGCCGGAGCCGCACTGCTGATGATCGCCTCGGTCCTCTTCGAGCTGCTCTACTTCGCCGTCCTGGTCCTCCTGTCCGTCTCCTCCGGCAAGCGGGGCTCGTCGTCCTCCTCTTCCTCCTCCGGCGGGGACGACGGATGACGGCCCTGCGCCGCCGCATCCTCCTCCTTCTGCCTTCGCTCTCTTCCACGGGATCCACTGGAGTCACGCATGTCTGACCTGTCCTCGGCACTCCCTTCGGTGCCTCCTTCGGTGCCTCCTTCGGTGCCGACGGTGTCCGCCGCCGGGCTGACCCTCCGGTACGGAGGAACGGCCGCCCTCGACGACGTGTCCGTGCGGCTCGGTGAGGGAGTCACCGGGCTGCTCGGGCCCAACGGAGCCGGAAAGACCACCCTGTTGCGGGTCCTGGCCACGGCCGTGCCCCCGGACAAGGGAGCGTTCACGGTCCTCGGCAACGACCCGGCCACCTCGGCCGGACGGCAGGAGGTGCGGCGCGCGCTCGGCTATCTGCCGCAGGCGCCCGGTTTCCACCCGGACTTCTCGGCCTTCGAGTTCGTCGACTACGTGGCGATCCTGAAGGAGCTGACGGACCGCACCGCCCGGCACCGCGAGGTGCGGCGGGTCCTGGACGCCGTCGCGCTGTCCGACGTACGGAGCAAGCGGATCAAGAAGCTCTCCGGCGGGATGCGCCAGCGGGTCGCGCTGGCCGCCGCCCTCGTCGGCGACCCCGGTTTCCTGGTCCTCGACGAGCCGACCGTCGGCCTCGACCCCGAACAGCGCATGCGGTTCCGGGAGTTGATCGCCCGGGCGGGGGAGGGGCGGACCGTCCTGCTGTCCACCCACCAGACCGAGGACGTCGCGATGCTCTGCCACCGCGTGATCGTCATGGTCCGCGGCCGGATCCGCTTCGAGGGCACCCCCGCCGAACTGACGGCACGGGCGAACGGCCGGGTGTGGAGCAGCACCGAACGCGACCCGGGCGCCTGGGCCGGCTGGCGCACGGGCACGGGCTCCTTCCGTAACGTCGGCGAGCCCCCCGAGGGCGCCGACCTTCTCGAACCGACCCTGGAGGACGGCTATCTGCTCACCCTCGACGGGGAGTCCTCGGAGGTGACGGCCGCATGAGCACCGTGCTGGAGACACCCGCGCGGACCGCCGGGCCGACGCATCCACCCCGTTCCTGGGCGGCCGTGTTCGCCGTCGCCCGCTTCGAGGCGCGCGAACTGCGCCTGAACATCGCCGTCCTCGCCCTGGCCGTCCTGTACATGGCCTGGATCGTCTGGCAGACCACGCAGCGCCAGGGCGACTTCCCGATACTCCAGAACGTCGACCGCGACACGCAGTCCATGCCGGTGCTGATCGGGCTCGTCGTCATGCTCAACGTCAACCGCGCGGCCCTGCGCTCCTTCCGACGGGACACGGACCGCCATCTGGACGTCCTGGTCGTCGAGCCCTGGCGGCGCACGGTCGCCCATGTGCTGTCCGCCGTCCCGGTGGCCCTGTTCACGGCCGTGTGCGTGGCCGTCCAGTTCACCTGGGCCGCGCTCAAGCCGGGTGCGGTCGGGCACGGTTCGCCCGCCGAACTCGCCGTCGGCCCGCTGACGGTCCTGCTGTTCGCCGCGCTGGGCGCGCTCTTCGCCCGCCGGTTCCGTTCCGTGTTCGCCGCGCCGGTGTTCCTCGTCCTCCTGCTCTTCACGCAGGTCTTCCTGGCGGCTCCGTCCGGCACCGACTGGACGAACTGGCTGGGCGTGGTCGTCACCGAGAGCGGCCCCAACCCGCTCCCCTCCGACCTGCTGGAGCGCCCCGCCGCCTGGCACGCCCTGTACCTCGTCGGGCTCGTCCTGTTCGCCGCGCTGCTCGCGGTACTGGTCAGCGGCGGCCGTTCGACGGTCGTCAAGGCGGCCGTCGCGGGAGCGCTCGCCCTCACACTGGTGGGCGTGGTCGGCCAGTCCGGCGGCACCCCGGCCGGATCGACACCGGCCCGCGAGCGGGCGTCGGTCTCCCCGGAGAAGGTCCGTGAGTGCGTCGAGCACGGGAAGTCCTCGTACTGCGCCTTCCCCGAGTGGACGGGCCGCACCGCCGACTGGGCCACCGTGGTCGACCGCGTCCAGAACCTCGCGGGCGGCAGGGCCGGCGCCGAGCGCCTGACCGTGGACCAGCGCCTCGACGCCCGCTACGGACTGACGGCCGACACCGTGATCTCCCCGTCCACCGCACCCGGCCACGTGAGCGTCGGCACCGACTGGGGCGGCAACCGCGTCCCCGAGTTCGCCGCCGCCGTCGCGTCGGTGCTGGTGGCGGGCGACGAGAAAGCGGGCACCGAGCTGTGCGACGCGCGCCTGGTGACGGTCATGTGGCTGGCACTGGGCGGCGATCCCGACCCGCTGTCCGCGCTGCGCGACGTCCGCCTCGACGACAGCGACTCGGGCTCCGCCCTCGTCCTGTCGCCCACCGAACCCTTCTCGATGAGCGCCGAACAGACCCGGATCGTCGTGGACCTGCTCAAGAAGCCGCAGTACGACGTCGCAGGCAAGGTGAAGGCCAAGTGGACGGAGCTGACCTCGCCGAAGACATCCCTGGCGCGGGTGGCGGAGATCCTGGACGTACCGGCCGCGGGCAAGGCGACGGACGGTGACGCATGCGAGGAGTGACGGTCATGACGCGCGCCCTTCTGCCGCCCGTGTGGCGGGCGCTGCCCCGGCGGGCGCTCATGGCAGCCGCCGCCGTGGGGCTGCTGCTGGCGGCCGTTCCCCGTATGCGGCAGGGTCCGCCCGACCCGTATCTCGGTCTCTACGCGCTGCGGGCCGCGGCCCTCGTCTTCGCCCTGGGCCTGGCGTTCCTGCTGGACGACCCGGCCCGGCACATCACCTCGACGGTCCCGGCCCGCCGCCCGGTGCGGGTCGCCCTGCGCGTGGCGCTGGTCGCCCCGGGCGCCGTGCTGTGCTGGACGACGGCCCTGTTCCTCGTACCGCAGGACTCCCGGCCCCCGGCCGGCGCCCTCACCCTGGAGGCGGCGGCCACGGCGGTCCTGGCCCTCGCCGCGGCGACCCTGGCCATACGCCGCACCCGGACCACGGAGCCCGGAGCGGCGATATCGACCTGGCTCCTGGCCACGGGAACCACGGCGATCCTCCTGCTCCCCCACGACTGGACCCTGTTCGTCACCCCGCAGGATCCCCGCTGGCAGCCCACCCACGACCACTGGGCTCTGCTGCTGACGGTGGCGACGGTGGTGGGGGCGAGGGCATGCGCGGAGCCGCTCCGAGCAGGACTGAGGCTGCGCCCCTTCAGGACGGCGCCCGGGAAGGGCGCCCTTTAGGGGCGCGGGGAACTGCGCGACAAGCCCCCACCGGACCGGCACTTTCCCACCGGACCTGAGGGCCCCGCCCCCATCCGGCCAGGACCCCTCAGGACTCGGTCCGATACATGAGATCCGTCTCGTGCACCACGAACCCCAACCGCTCATAAACAGCCACCGCGGCCAAGTTGTCCGCATCGACGTACAACATGGCGTCCGGCACCCCCACCCCCGCCAAGTGCCGGAGGCCAACCGCGGTGAGGGCCTTCCCCAGCCCACCCCCCTGCGCATCGGGCCGCACCCCGACGACGTACACCTCGCCCAGCCCCTCGGCCTCGTGGACCTTCGTCCAGTGGAAGCCGACCAGTTCGTCGCCGCGGAAGGCGAGGAAGAACCCGGCCGGATCGAACCACGGCTCGGCCTTGCGCGCGTCGAGGTCCCGCTGCCCGAGGGACCCCTGCTCGGGATGGTGGGCGAAGGCGGCGGCGTTCGCGGCGAGCCAGGCCGCGTCGTCCTCGCCGGGCACGAACGTCCGCACCCGCACGCCGTCAGGGAACGTCGGCTCGGGCAGGTCGAGCCCGGTCAGGGGCCGCCGCATCTGACGCAGTTCGCGGAACAGCGCGAGCCCGAGGACCTGCGCGAGATGGCGTGCGGCCGCATGTCCGCCGTGCGCCCACACCCGCAGCCGCTTGCCGGACTCGGCGAGCAGTGCGTTGCCCAGCGCCCGCCCGTGCCCGTGCCCCCGGTGCGCAGGGTGGACGACCAGTTCGGCGGCCGGCGCCTCGACGGGATCGGTGTCCTCCAACTGCGCATATCCGACGAGCACGTCGGTGCTGAGCAGCAGATGGCGGATTTCGTCCCGCGCCTCTCCGCGCAACTGGAGCCGGCCCTGTTCGGACACCGCCTGCTGTCCGTCGGTGCGGGCGGCTTCCGCGAGGAGTGCCAGCACGGCCTCGGTCTGCTCGGGGTTCAGCGCGGTGAGGACGTCGATGGAGCGGGCCGTGGGAGTACCGCCCTGGCCGAGCGAGGCCGAGAGCTTGCGGGCAGCCGGTGCGGTGTCGTCGCTGGTCATGGGTACGAGGGTACGGCGTGTCCGGTTCATGGCGAAGTGGCCCGCCAAGGCCCGCCGGGAACCAGCACGCGGCCGGTCCGCAGCCGGTCCGCGGCCGGTGCGCAGCAGATGGGCGACCGGTGCCCAGCCAGGTCGTGGCCGGTACGCGGCCGGCGCGTGGCTGGTACGCGACCTGTCCGTTTCGTGGCGAAAAACCCCTCGTGGCAACCAGTCCGTAACCCCGAACCCCCTGTCGCGCTACGCGCGTTGACTCTAGGCTGCGCCGGGACGGGGCCCACATATCAGCCGACCCACAGGGGGGCGCATGTCAGCCATACCTCAGCCGTTCCGCCCAAGACGCCGCACCGCCCGCCTCCTCGCGGGTGTCGCGGGCGTCGCCACCATCGGCGCGCTGGTCGCGGCACTTCCCGCGTCCGCGTCCGCCTCCGCGTCGGCGTCCGCGGGCGAGTCGGCGAAGAAGCACGGGCACGGACACCAGAGCCCGTCCCGCTACCAGGACGTCCAGCTGCTGTCCTTCAACGACCTGCACGGCAACCTGGAGCCGCCGTCCGGCTCCTCCGGCCGGGTCACCGAGATCCAGCCCGACGGCACCACCAAGACGATCGACTCGGGCGGTGTCGAGTACCTGGCGACGCATCTGCGCCAGGCCCGCCAGGGCAACAAGTACTCCGTCACCGCGGCGGGCGGTGACATGGTCGGCGCCTCGCCGCTGATCTCGGGTCTCTTCCACGACGAGCCCACCATCGAGGCGCTGAACAAGCTCGACCTCGATGTGACGAGCGTCGGCAACCACGAGTTCGACGAGGGCGCCAAGGAACTGGGCCGTCTGCAGAAGGGCGGCTGCCACCCCACGGACGGCTGTTACGTGGACGGCCGGAAGTTCAAGGGCGCCGACTTCCCGTACCTCGCGGCGAACGTCCTCGACGAGAAGACCAAGAAGCCGATCCTCAAGCCCTACTGGGTGTGGAAGAAGAACGGCGTGAAGATCGGCTTCATCGGGGTCACGCTGGAGGACACCCCGGGAGTCGTCTCCGCCGAGGGTGTGAAGGGCCTCAAGTTCAAGGACGAGGTCGAGACGATCAACAAGTACGCCAAGGAGCTGGAGAAGCAGGGCGTCAAGTCGGTCGTCGCGCTGATCCACGAGGGCGGGCTGCCGGCCTCGGCGTCGTACAACTACGACTGTGACTCGCCCGGTGGCGGCGACGGTATCTCCGGCCCCATCGTGGACATCGCGAAGAACGTCACGCCGAAGGTCGACGCGCTGGTCACCGGCCACACGCACGCCGCGTACGCGTGCACGATCGACGACCCGTCGGGCAAGCCCCGCACGGTCACCTCGGCGGCGTCCTTCGGGCGGCTCTACACCGACACGACGCTGACGTACGACCGCAGGACCGGCGACATCGCCCGGACCGCCGTCGCCTCCGCGAACCACGTGGTGACGCGTGACGTGGCGAAGGCCCCGGACATGACCGAGCTGATCAGCAGGTGGAACACCCTGGCGGCGCCGATCGGCAACAAGCCCATCGGGTACATCTCCGGTGACATCACCAACGTCGGCACCGAGTCCCCGATCGGCGACCTGATCGCCGACGCGCAGCTCGCGTACGGCAAGGAGCTGGACCCCGAGACCGACCTCGCGCTGATGAACCCGGGCGGTATCCGCGCGCCCCTGACCTACGCGGCCAAGGGCAGCGAGGGCGACGGCGTGGTGACGTACGCGGAGGGCTTCACGGTCCAGCCGTTCGCCAACACGGTGAATCTGCAGAGCTTCACCGGCGCCCAGCTCGTGCAGGTGCTGAAGGAGCAGGTCAGCGGTACGAACGCGGCCTCGCCGAAGGTGCTGCAGATTTCGTCGGGCCTCACCTACACGCTCGACCTCACCAAGAGCGGCGCCGACCGGGTGGTCAGCGACTCGATTCTGTTGAACGGTGCCGCGATCGACCCGGCCGCCACCTACCGCGTCGCGACGAACAGTTTCCTCGCGGGCGGCGGCGACGGCTTCACCACGCTGGGCCTCGGCACCGACGACCTGGTGGGCGACGACGACCTCGCGGCCCTGGAGAAGTACCTCCTCGCCAACTCGTCGGCGACGAACCCGCTCGCGCCGCCCGCGGCGAACCGGATCACCGTCGTCCAGTAGGCCCGGGTGTCCTGCGGGTAACGGCCGGCCGGCCGTGAGATAGATCGCGAACCGCAGGTAGGAGTTGCGGGTGGGGTTGGTACGCATGGTCGAATCGGGCGATGCGTACCCCCCACCCCATAGCGGCGCATGCCCCTCCGCATCCCCCACCCAACCTGCCCCCCAATCCGTACGAGGATCTCGCCGCCCTCGACGACGGACCTCGCGACGACGGGCCAATCGACGACGGCCCCCTGGACGACTTCCTTCGCGACGAGGAACCCGCGTTCCCCGAAGAACCGGAAGAGCCGCGGTGGGCACCCCCCGACCACCGCAAGGGTGCCGGCGGCCGGCGCCGCAGGCGTCGCGGCAGCGTCCGTGCCCGAACTCCCCTCTCCGCCCTGCCCCTTGCCGCGAAGGCCGTCATCGCGGTCCTCGTCCTCGCCGCCTTCCTCGCCCTCGGTGACCGCTGGGCGCTGCTGTACGCGGAGCGCACGGCGGCCGAGAAGGTCCGGGACCAACTGGACCTGCGGGCGGCACCCGAGGTGGAGATCGACGGCTTCCCCTTCGTCACCCAGGTCCTCGACCGGCGGCTCGACTCCGTGTCGGTTACCGTGCAGGACGTGGCGGCGGACCGGATCTCCCTGGCGAAGGTCTCGGCGACGGCCACCGGGGTCCGGCTCGACGGCGGCCCCACCTCCCTGCGCGGCGCGCGCGTCCCCTCGCTCGACGGCGAGGTGCTGCTCTCGTTCGACGACCTGAACCGTGAACTGGGCGCGTCGCAGGTCACGTTCACCGGTCATGGCGGCGACGAGGTACGGGCGCGCGGCACGCTGCCCGTCGCCGGGCACGATCTGCGGCTGCGGGCCGACGCGCGGATCCGGCGGGACGGCGAGCGCGGCATCTCCACCGAGGTCGGCGGTATGCGGCTGGACATCGGCGACCTGGCCACCTTCCGCCCCGGCACCCGTGAGTCCGAGGGCCTGCATCTGACGCGCAAGTCCGCGGACCGCCTCGCGAAGGAGAAGCGCAGGGCGAAGGAGCTGCTGTCCGTGCCGGCGATCGCCGGGCGGTTCGGCGTGCCGGACAGCGCGGTGCGGGCGGCGCTGCGTGACGACAACGACTTCGCCCGGTTCACCGGCTCCCCGAAGTTCGTCCGCGGGCTCATGAAGGTCAACCTCGTCGATCTCGCCGTGGACCACCCCGAGATCATCGAGCGGCTCGGCTTCGACCCGGCGCTCCTCGACGGCCTCTCCCGCCTCACGCGCCCGGCCCTGGTCGACCGCCTCTCCATCGGCTTCCGGCTCCCGAAGCCGCCCCAGGGCGAACTGAGACTGCGGGACGTACGCGTCCACAAGGACGGGATCAGCGTGCGGGTGACGGGCCAGGACCTCGCGGTCGGCGCTTCGGTGGACGAACGAAGTCCCGGGCGGTAAATAAATTCCGGGTGAGCGGCGTAATAAAGTCTGTGTGAATAGGGAAGTGGTTCCCGACTCCGTCTGAAAACCGTCTCAGTCGCAATTCATCGAGGTCTCAGCGGATTTGGCGATTTCCGTCTCCGTGCTCCCGTAGTGTTTTCCATGTCGAAGCCGAACAGGGCTTACGGCAAAGGGAACACCGCACAACGCACGACACAAGAGATCACCCGCACAGGAAAGAGAAATCCATGAGCTTCCACAAGGTCACCCCGGTCCGCAAGTCCCGCAAGTCCGCTCCGGCCGCCAAGAAGCAGGCCGCGAAGCCCGCGCCGAAGCGTGCCGCCAAGCAGCAGCAGCGCCGCCGCCCGGTCGGCAACAAGTAGGCGACGCCACGAGGCGGGGTCCCCGGATTCGATCCGGGGACCCCGCCTCGGCCGTTTCCCGCACCCGGGGAATGGAATATAAAACGGCAGGACACGGGCAGGGAAAGGGAATTGAACGCCATGCGGGAAGTACGGGAGGCATTCGCGCGTTTCTGGCCGCTGACGCGCGGCGACCGCCGATGGCTGTCGCTGATCATCGCCTGCGTGATCGTGTCCGCGCTGGCGGAGACGGCGTCGATCCTGCTCTTCGCGGAACTCACCGACCACGCGCTGCAGGCCGGTTCGCTCAGCGCCTTCTGGGGCCCGGCCGTTGCCTGGCTCGCGGTGGCCGTGCTCGGCGCGGTCGTCGGCTATCTCGGCAACTCCCTCGCGATCCGCACGGCCGAGAGATTCGTCCTGCGGCTGCGCGCCGGCGTCTTCCGCCATGTCCAGGACCTGCCCCCGCACTTCTTCCAGCGGTACCGCCGCGGCGACCTGGTGGAACGGCTCACGGGCGACGTCGAGGCCATCGAACAGATGGTGGTCTCGGGCGCGGTCGGAGCGGTCTCGGCCGCCTTCTCCGCGATCTTCTACTCCGCCGCCGCACTCTGGCTCCGTTGGGACCTCGCCCTGGTCACTTTCCTCCTCGCGCCCCTCTTCCTCCTCGCGGCCCGCCGCTTCGCCGGCCGTGTCCAGAAGGCCGCCAGGGACGAGCGGACCGCCGACGGCGCGATCACCTCGGTCGTCGAGGAGTCCCTCGGCACCATCGTGCTCACGCAGGCGTACAACCGGCGCGGGGCGGAGGAGCAGCGGCTCGACCGCGAGGCGCGCGCCTGGCTGCGGGCCAGCGTGCGCGGGGCCCGCGCGAGCGAGATGTACGAGCAGTTCGTCGAGGTCGTCGAGACGCTCTGCGTGCTCACGGTGATCGGGCTCGGCGCCTGGGAGATCGCGCAGGGCCGGATGTCCCTGGGCCAGCTGCTCGCCTTCGCCGCGTTCCTCGGCTACCTCTATCCGCCGATCCGCGACCTCGGCCAGCTGGGCCTGACCCTGACGGCCGCGACCGCCGGGGCGCAGCGGCTCCAGGAGATCCTGGACACCGAGCCCGCCGTCACCGACCCGGCCGCCCCGGTCGGGCAGTGGCCCGTACAGGGCCGGGTCTCCTTCCACCACACCTCCTTCCGCTACCCGGGCGCGGAGCGCGACAGCCTGCACGAGGTGTCGTTCACCGCGCAGCCCGGCGAGTTCGTGCTGGTCACCGGCCCGAGCGGGGCCGGGAAGTCGACCCTCACCAAACTCCTGACCCGGTTCTACGACCCCTCGGCGGGGGTGATCCGCCTGGACGGCGTCCCGCTCGCGGACGTCACCCTGGAGTTCCTGCGCGAGAACGTGGCCCTGCTGCCCCAGGAGACCCTGGTCCTGCACGGCACGATCCGCGAGAACATCGCGTGCGGGCGGCCGGGCGCGACGGACGCGGAGATCGAGCGGGCCGCGCGGGACGCGGACGCCCACGAGTTCGTCCGCTCCCTGCCCGACGGGTACGAGACGCTGATCACGCCGGGCACGGCCGTGCTGTCCGGCGGGCAGCTCCAGCGCGTCGCCATCGCCCGCGCGATGCTCCGGGCCGCCCCCGTCCTCGTACTCGACGAACCGACCGCCGGGCTCGACGCGCTCGCCGCGCGCCGGGTCGTCCAGCCGCTGCGGCGCCTGGTGTCCGGCCGGACGACCGTGATGATCACCCACGATCTGACGCTCGCCCCGGACGCCGACCGGATTCTCGTCGTGGACGGCGGACGGCTGGTGGAGCAGGGCACGCACGAGGAACTGCTGGCGTACGGGGGTACGTACGCGCAGCTGGCGGGCCCGCTGCCGACGGAGTTCTCGACGGAGACGACCATGCCGCTGCTCCAGCCGAGCCCGTAGAGCGGGCTCCCCGGGTCAGGAGGCGGTCGGGGTCCAGCCGCCCAGCCAGTCCGCGACCTCCTGGCCGCCGGCCTGGGCGTCGGTCAGCTGCGGGCGGTCGCCGCTCGCGGCGCCCGAGCCGGGACCGGTGTTCCTGTACTCCGCGAAACGGTCGTCCTTCCAGGAGAAGCCGCCCATGTCCACCCACGGGGTCGACCTGATCGCGGCGCTCAGCGTGGAGTCGCGGACGGTGGTCTGCGGGTCGAGGGTCGCGTCGCCGCCCGCGTGCCAGTTGCGGCCGAGGTAGAAGGTCCCGGCGGACACGTCACCGTTCACGGCCGAGCGGTTGACGAGGATGCCCTTGCGGTCGGCGGCGGTGCTGGGAGCGGTGATGTAACCGGCCGAGCTGCCGTCCCAGCGCTTCTTCAGGGTGATCACCGACTGGTCGATCACGGCGGTCGCGCGGCCGAAGATGAAGTCGACGTTCCCGATGACATAGGAGTTGCGGACGTAGACCCGGCCGAGTTTCTCCTTGGCGGCGGTGTCGAGGAGCAGGGTGTCCTGGTCGCCCTCGACGATCACCCCGTCGAGGAAGACCTGGTCGGCGGCGGTGCGCAGGGCCACGGCCTGGTGTCCGCTGAGGCTTTGGTTGGCACCCTCGTCGAAGTCGTTGGAGAGCGTGAGGTTACGGGCCTGGAAGTCGTCGGCCTCCACGGCGACGGTGGCGCTGCCGCTGGTCCCGTACGTACCGCCGCCGGGCTTCGCGGTCCCGGCCGCGTTGTTGTAGACGATGACGGTGTCCTTACGGCTGCCGCCGCTGCCCTGGACGGTCACGTGCGGCTTGTTCGAGGGGACCTTCACCAACTCGCGGTACGTGCCCGGCTTGACGGAGATCACGACGCGCGAGGCGTTGTTCGCGGGCACGGCGTTCACGGCGGCCTGGACGGTCGTGTACATCCCGCTGCCGTCCTTGGCGACGGTGAGGGTGGTGGCCGCGGCGTCCACGGCGGTCGTGCCACTCGCCGTGTTGGCGGTGGAGGCGACCAGGACCAGCGGGATGCCGACGGCCAGGGCGGTCCTGCGCCTGCGGAGGCGTGCCTTGCTGCGGTTCGCGGTCACGGGCGGCTTCCGTTCGTGTGGGGGCGGGTGAGCCGGTCGGTGGGGGGTCGCCGCGTGCGGGGGAAAGGTTGCCGCGGTCGCGAGGACACCGGGGCGCGGGCATGTGCCCCCGTCATGCTTCCGCGCGCCCGCCCCGGCGTCCGGTGCGCCGGTACGCGGACACCCGCCACCTCGTTCACCCCTTTGACGACCGGGTGCGGACGGGAGGGGCAGGTCATGCGGGATGCACGATTGCGGCGGCGGTTCGGGCTGGGCATGGGCGCCGCGGCGCTGCTCGCGCTGTTCGTCGCGCTGGCGGGCGGCGGCGGTCCCGACCGGACGTCGATGTGGATCTCGGCGGTCTCGGCGCTCGTCTCGGTCGGCGCGTTCCTGACGGAGCTGCTGCGCGAGGAGGCGGACACCGGCACCGCCGCCGACCGACGGCAGCGGGCGGCCGACGAACTCGCCGAGGCGGTGGACCTCCAGTGGCGGGCGGAGGCGCGGCTGCGCGGGCTGTACGATCCCGAGCCGCTGGACGTCCACTGGTCGCGCGTCGGCCCGCCGCTCGCCGACCTGCCCCACACCGTCCGGCGAGGTCTGGAACTGCCCGAGCCGCGCGACGGTGACCAGCGGCCGGACCGGATCGTCGAGACGTTCATGGCGCTGCCGTCCCGCCGCCTGGTCGTGCTGGGCGACCCCGGGGCGGGCAAGACCGTACTCGCCGTGCGGTTCGTGCTCGGGGCGCTCGCGGACCGGCAGCCCGGCGACCCGGTGCCGGTGCTGTTCCCCCTGGCGGGCTGGGACCCCAGGTCCATGGCCCTGCGCGACTGGCTGGCCGAGCGGCTGGCCGCGGAGTACCGGCCGCTGGCCGCCGTCACGGGCGATCGGACCATGGCCCGCGAACTGCTGGACGCCGGGCTGCTGTTGCCCGTGCTCGACGGGTTCGACGAGCTTCCCGGCCCGGCGCACGAGCAGGTGTTGCGCCATCTCAACCACGAACTCGACGACCGGCTGCCCGTCCTGCTCACCTGCCGTACGCAGGACTGGCGCCGGGCCGTGCACGCCGGCGCCGTGCTGACCGCCGCCGAGGTCGTACGGCTCCGGCCACTGGACCTCGCCACCGCGCGCGGCTATCTGGAGAGCACCGCCCGGCCGGACTCGCACGGCCGCACGCCCTGGACCCCGGTCCTGGCGGACCCGCCCCCGCCCCTCGCGGAGGTCATGACCTCACCGCTGATGGTGACGCTGGCCCGCACGGTGTACGGGGACACCTCGCGCGACCCGGCCGAACTGCGGGACACCGGCCGCTTCCCCACCGCCGGACATGTCGAGGAACACCTGCTGGAGGCCTGCGTCCCGGCGGCCTTCGGAGCGACCGCCTCCGGTGCGGCGGGCCAGGGCTGCGGCACCTGGAGTCCGGACGCCGCGCACCGCTGGCTGCGCCGGCTCGCCCGCGACGTCGGTACGACCGGCACTTGGCGGCTGGCCTGGTGGGAGGTG
The DNA here is from genome assembly GCF_018070025.1 of Streptomyces liliiviolaceus. NCBI lineage: Bacteria > Bacillati > Actinomycetota > Actinomycetes > Kitasatosporales > Streptomycetaceae > Streptomyces > Streptomyces liliiviolaceus. Next base: position 1,103,054 of record NZ_JAGPYQ010000001.1, on the reverse strand, counting down.
CCGACGGCGATGCCCCGGGCGCTGCGCGTGCTCGGCCCCGCCGTACTGGCGCTGGTCGCCTCGGCGGCCCTGCTGGTGCCGTTGGCCAAGTTGGGGCGCGGGGTGGTCGCCGACTGGGACACCGTGCCGTCGACCGTCCTCAACTACGCGGGCATCCTGCTGGGCCTGTGCTTCGGACTGGCCCGGCTGCTGCCCGCCACGGCGCAGACCCCGCAGGGGCCACGGCAGTTGGTGCGGCTGGCCCTGCGCATGGCCGCCGCGGCCACGGTGGTGGCGGTGGGCATGGGCCTGCTCGTACCGCCCCTGGTGAGTTCCCGGCTCGGCGCGGTGCTCACGCAGAGACCGGCCTGGTTCCTGAACGGCTGCTGTTTCGGACTGATCCTGTCGATGATGTTCGGCGTCGCGGGTCTGCCCCGGCGCCCTCTCCCGATGGGTCTGCCGTGGGCGGGCAGCCCGAGCGGCCCGCGGACCGTGCGCGCGCTCGGCGCCGTCATCCTTTTCGCCGGCCTGGCGGTCTACGGCTACTCGCGGCAGACGGCGGTGGTCCCCGCCCTCACCTGTCTCGGCGCGGGGCTGCTGCTCCTCCTGGCCGGACTGCGGCGCGGGGAGCGGACGGCGGCGCCGTACACGGGCCCCGGGGCGGTACTGCGCGGCTTCGCCCGAGGACTCCTCCGCGGGTTCGTGGCCTGCACGCTCATCGGGGTCTGCGTGGGGGCCCTCGTCGGCTGCGTGGCCGGTGCCTTCGCCGCGTACGAGATCCGGTCGGCCGAGCCGCGCGCGAGCGGTGAGGTGATCGAGGGCTGGGAACTCCAGCGGACGGACGACGGCGGGCGCTCGGTCCGCTCGGTCGCGCGGGAGGAGTTCTGGCTGGTGGGGCGTACGGGGCTGGACAGGCCGTTCGCCGTGAAGGCGGGCGCCCGGATCTCGCGGGACGAGAAACTCGGAACGTTCACCGGGACGCTGCGGATCCACCAGGAGCGGGGCGACTGGATGACCGTCTGGAAGGGCCCCGGCGACTGGAAGGGCAGGACCGTGGACGCCCACAACCTGGTGCTCGCCCTACCGCACGAGGCCGAGGTATGGCTCGTACACCGTCAGGCCGGGGCCGTCGTCCTCGACGCGGTGGGCCCGTTCGTCGCGTTCGGCGTCCTGATCGGTGCCATCGGGGGCTGTGCCTCCGGCGTCTACCGAGCCCTGAACACCCCGTCCGACACCATGCGCGCGGCGGGCCCGCTCAGCACCCTGCGCACCGACCGGGACGCCACGCTCGCCAGGAGCGCGATCGCCGCGCTCCTCGCCGGCGGGGTCTGCCTGCTGCTGATCTCGGCGATGCCCCCCGGCGGCACGCTGGGCACCATGCACACCGAGGTGTGGGTCCAGGTCGGCACGTCCTCGCTCGCCCTGAGCGCCTGGGGCCGCCTCGCCCCGGCCAGAATCTGGCTGGCCCTGACCGGCCGGGCACCGTGGCGGCTCATGGCGTTCCTGGAGGAGGCCCACCGCCGTGGCGTACTCCGCCGGTCGGGGGCGCATTACGAGTTCCGCCATCTGCGGCTCCAGCAGAGCTTGGCGGCGACCCCGACGCCGGTGGGCGGCACCGGTCCGGGTCCTGGCTCCAGGGACCGGCCGCTGCGGCCGAACCGGCCCGGTCCACGCAGGAGCGAGGCCCTTCTGACGGGGATCGTCGGCGCGGCCACCTTCCGTGGCCCCCGCTCCTCGGGTGCTGCTCCGCCGGGTCCGCCGACGAGGGACGACCAGTTGCACGACGCGTACAACCGACTCGGCCCACCGCCCACGGGAGGCGCCCGATGAGCGAGCCCACTCCCTCGCCCGCTCTTCCTTCCCCCGCTCCCGGGCCGGAGGCGTCCCCCGAGACCCGCAGCAGTTGGCGTGACCTCCCCGTCGAGCAGCAGATCGACTCTTGGGAGACGGCTGTCCCGGGCAGCGCGGCGCGGATGCTGCGGCAGGTCGAGGCGGACTACGAGCACCGGCGCTGGCTGGACCGGGTGGAGGTCCGCTTCCGGATGTTCGGCGCGGTGCTGGGAGGCACGGGCATCATCGGCGTCTTCTGGCTCACGAAACACCTGGTGGACCATGACGCACCGGCCTTCGCGGCGGGTGTCTTCGGCGCGAGTGTGGCTGCGTTCGCGGGGCTGGTGCTCAGGAGCGATCGGAGGCGGGGGCAGTGAGAAGCGGGTTGTCGCCGACGCCGATGCGCGCACCCCGGCTGGCCGCGACGCGGAGTGCGTCCGTCAGGGACTCGACCGATCTGGTGAGCGCGAAACGCAGGGCGCGTTCGCCCGCTTTCGGGTCGGCGAGTACGGCTCTGGCGCCGGCCAGCACCTGCTCGCCGGAGCCGAGTTGGGCCGCTTCCACGTCGTCGGCGAGCCGGGACAGCCTGCTCTGCGCACTGTCCGTACTCAGATAGCAGGGCTTGCCCTCGGGGGTCGTCCACGGCAGCAGCCGGAGCGGGGCGGTCATGCCTGCGCCGCGCCGAGTCGGCACCGGCAGCGGGGCGCGGCGGGTACCGCTCGATGGCGGCCCCGCGCGGGCAGCAGTACGCGCAACAGCAACTCGCAGGTTTTCGCGCCGAGTCGGCTCATGACGGAACTCCTCGTGACGGACGGGGCTTTGACGAGCGGCGATTACCGTTCGTGCCCCTATCGTCACTGTGTGGTCGTACGCTGCGGAAGGGGGCGCCCGTTGTCTGGGCGCCCAGGCAACGGTGAGGGGTGACGTGGACGAACGCGTTGACGTTGAGCGGGAGTCGGGTCTCGCGGGGCTGGGTCGGACCCTTCGACACCTGCGGGAGAAGGCCGGCAAGTCGTTGGGGCAACTGGCCCAGGAGACGGCGTACGACAAGAGCTACCTGAGCCGCTTGGAGGCGGGTAAGCGGCTGTCCAAGATGGCGGTCATGGAGGACCTGGACCGCTATTACGGGTCCGGTGACCTGCTGGTTCAGCTCTGGAAGGTGGCACGGCACGACGCGTTCAAGGACAAGTACAAGGAGTTCATGCGCTTGGAAGCGACGGCTCGGGTCATGCACGTCTTCACACCTGGTGTGCCTGGCCTGTTGCAGACCGAGGAGTTCGCTCGTGGGGTGTTGTCTGGCGCCCAGGCAACAGCTGGCAACACCGAAGAGGTTGATGAACAGGTGGCTGCGCGCATGGGACGGCAGCTTCTGTTACGCCGTGACTCGGCGTCCAATGTCCGCTTCATCATCGACGAGTACGCGTTTCGTCGTCCTGCCGCCACCGCGAAGACCTGGGACGACCAACTGCTGCGCATCGAGGCCGTGGCCCTGTGGCCGAACGTCGTTCTGCAGGTGCTTCCCTTCGCCACCGGCGTGCACCACTTGATGGACGGGTCGCTGACTCTCCTGTGGCAGAGGGACGGGAGCGCCGTTGCCTACAAAGAGGGCAATGGCGGCGGCGAGTTGATCGACGGCGCGGAGGAGGTGCTGCGCCATCGCTTGTCCTACGATCGGTTGAGAGATTTGGCGCTGCCCCCGCCGGACTCACTGGCGTTCATCCGGGGCGTTCTGGAGGACCACAGGTCATGAAGCACACCCCCGACCTCAGCACCGCTGCGTGGCGCAAGTCGAGCTACAGCGACGGGGGAGCCAACAACTGCGTCGAGGTCGCCGACGGCTGTCCCGGCCTCGTCCCCGTTCGGGACAGCAAGGTCGCGAACGGTCCCGCACTGGTCTTCGGGGCGGAGCCCTGGGCTCTGTTCGTCGAGGGCGTCGGGCGGGGCGCGAGGGGCGCGGCGGGCTAGACCTGTTCGGGGGTGCCAGAGTGGAAGTTCCTGTTCAGCCACTCTGGAGACAGAACCGTTCCTATGCGCCTGCTGCTGATTCGCCACGGTCAGACCCCTTCCAACCTCAAGCACCTGCTGGACACCGCAGAACCGGGGCCGGGTCTGACCCCGCTGGGCCTGCGACAGGCGGACGCGTTGCCGGACGCGCTGGCCGGTGAGGAGATCGGCGCCCTCTACGCCTCCACCCTGCTCCGCACCCAGCTCACCGCCGCCCCGCTGGCGGCCCGGACCGGTCTTGAGGTCCGCGTGCGGGACGGCCTCCGGGAGCTGTCCGCCGGTGACCTGGAGATGCGCGGCGACGCCCAGGCCGTCGAGACGTACATGACCACCGTCTTCGCCTGGTCCGCCGGGGACGTCGAACTCCGCATGCCCGGAGGGGAGAACGGCGTGGAGGCCCTGGGGCGTCTCGACGCCGTGATCGCGGAGGCCGCCGGCAGCGGCGTACCGACGGTGGCCATGGTCAGCCACGGTGCCGCCATCCGTATGTGGACCGCGGCCCGGGCCGACAACGTCGATGTGGAGTTCGCGGCGGCCCACGCGCTGGAGAACACCGGGATCGTCATCCTCGACGGCACCCCGGCCGACGGGTGGCGGGTGCGGACGTGGGAAGGCCGGTCCCTCGGTCCCGGCAGCGGCCTGCCCGAGGCGAGCGGCCCCACGGGAGAGCCCGTGGCCGGCGACATCGACGGCTGACCCGGGCCGTGTGCGACCGACCGCGCCCCGGTGTGACGTACCTCACGGGAAGTCGCCCCCCTGTGCCGCACAGCTCATAGGCGTGACCACTCATATGCGAACCCGGGTGCGGGCCGGGGATCAGGGTGCCTTCGGGGAGCTCTTCGACGCGTACGCCCGTGCCGTGTACAACCACGCCTACCGGCTGACCGCGGACTGGTCGACCGCCGAGGACGTGATGGCGTCGACCTTCATGGAGGCCTGGCGGCTGAGGGACAGGGTCGATCCCGAGGGCGGCTCCCTGCGGCCCTGGCTGCTGGGCATCGCCACCAACACCGCGCGCAACCAGTTCCGCAGCAACCGGCGTTACCGGCGGGCCGCGAGCGCCGCCGCGGCGGCCGAGACGGCCGTGCCCGATCACGCCGACGAGGTCGCGGGCCGGATCGACGACCGGCGGCGGCTCGCCACCGCCCTGACCGCCCTCGCCGCCCTGCGCAGACCCGAGCGCGAGGTCATCACGCTCTGCCTGGGGGAGGGCCTGGACTACGAGGCAGCGGCGGAGGCGCTCGGCATCCCCGTCGGCACGGTCGCCTCCCGCCTCTCCAGGGCCCGTAAGAAGTTGCGGCGTACCGCTTCCGCGAACGTCGCCGAGAAAGTTCGCGGGAATCGGGAAGGGCCGCGTCCCGCCCGACAGACAAGAGGCGATCACGCAAAAGCGATCCGGCCCGCACAGGAGGGAAACCGATGAACGCGAACACACCCCGCCGCGACTCTGCCGAGTCCGGTCCCGGGTCCGAGTGGGAGCAGGACGCACAGCTCCTGTCCCGTACGGCGCGCGACCTGCCGTCGGGCCGTCACCGGTTCCACAAGGAGCGTCTGATGGCCCAGATCCACGAGCAGGTCCAGCAGCAGGCACAGAAGGAAGAGACCCCCGGCCGGACGCGGCGGTTCCGGCTGCCGCGGCCCGCGATCACGCTGCCCGCGATGGCCGCCGCCCTGTCCGCCGTCGTCATCGGCGGTGTGGTGGTGTCCGGCGGCGGTGAGGGCATCGAGGACGCGGGAGTCGCCACCGGCCCCGCCCTGACCACCGACCTCGGTACCGCGACCACGAAGGGCGTGCCCCAGCTGCTGGACCAGATCTCCCTGGCGGCGGCCGAGAGCGACCACCCGACCGTGAAGGCCGGCCAGTACATCTACATCGAGTCCGTGCTGGCCGACACCCATGTGAAGACCGTCGACGACAAGAGCAGCCTGGTCAGCGACGAACTGCACAAGCGGCAGATGTGGGAGTCCGCGGACGGCGTCGAGGGCTGGCTGATCGACCCCGCCGTCAACGACAGCTCCGAGGGCGAGACCCTGACCCTGCCCGACGAGCAGGGCAACACCCCCAAGGCGCACATGGGCAGCCCGTCGTACGACTACCTGGCCAGGCTGACCACCGACCCCGACGCACTGCTGGCCAAGATCTACAAGGAGACCGAGGGGCAGGGGAACACCCCCGACCAGCAGGCCTTCTCCACCATCGGTGACCTGCTCTCCGAGAGCTACCCGCCGCCGGAGCTCTACGCGGCGCTGTTCGAGACCGCCGCGAAGATCCCGGGCGTGGTCGTCGTCGACGACGCGGTGGACGCGGCCGGCCGGCACGGCGTGGCGGTGGCCCGGCTGGACGAGACCAGCGGCCAGCGCGAGGAATGGATCTTCGACAAGAAGAGCCATGTCTACCTCGGCGCGCGCAATGTCCAGGTGAAGCCGGTCAAGGAAGAGGGCATCCTGATCAAGCCCGGCACGGTGAACTTCACCATGGCCATCAAGAACCGCGCCGTCGTCGACGGTATGAAGCAGACCCCTTCGGCCCCGGCCCAGGCGGGCTGAGGCCCGGCCGGTCCCCGGCCGGGACGGACCCGGTCAGTCCCCGTCCAGCGCGGGCGGCGGGGTCGGGGCGCCGGGCAGGCGGATCGCGGCGACCGTGCCGCCGCCCGGGGCCGGGCTCAACGCCACGTCCCCGCCCGCCTGCTGGACCGTACGCGCCACGATGGACAGGCCGAGGCCCGAGCCGGGGAGCGCGCGGGCGCTCGGGGAACGCCAGAAGCGGTCGAAGACGTGCGGGAGTTCATCGGCGGGCACACCCGGACCGTGGTCCCGTACGGTCAGTTCGCCGCCCCTGAGCGTGACGTCGATCGTGCCGCCCTCGGGGCTGAACTTCACCGCGTTGTCGAGGATGTTGACGATGGCCCGCTCCAGCGCGGTGGGCTCCGCCCGGACGAACCACGGGTGCACGTCCGCCGTGATCGTCAGCTCCGGACCGCGCAGCCTGGCCCTGCGCAGGGCCGACTCCACGGTGTCCTGCAGCGCGACCACCTGCACCCGGTCGGCCGGTGTGCCCGCGTCCGACCGGGACAGCGTCTGCAGGTCGCCGATGAGCGCGGCCAGTTCGGTCATCTGCGCCTTCACCGAGGCGAGCAGCGCCTTGCGGTCCGCCGGGGGGATGGGCCGGCCCGTCTCCTCGCTGCGGGTGAGCAGCTCGATGTTCGTCCGCAGGGAGGTGAGGGGGGTGCGCAGTTCGTGACCGGCGTCGGCGATGAGCTGCTGCTGCAGCTCACGGGAGTTGGCGAGCGAGGCGGTCATCGAGTTGAAGGACCGCGACAGCCGGGCGATCTCGTCCTCGCTGTCGTCCTCGACGGGGATGCGCACGGAGAGGTCCTCGGTGCGGGCCACGTGCTCGACGGCCTCGGTGAGCTTGTCGACGGGCCGCAGACCGGCACGGGCGACCGCGAGTCCCGCGGCGCCGGCGCCGAGCACGCCGATCCCGGAGACCAGGAGCAGGATGAGGGCCAGGTCGTTCAGGGTGCCCTGGGTGCTCTTGAGGGGCACGGCGATGAGGAGGGCGGTGTCGGGGTAGAGCTGCGGTCGGCTCGGGCCCTGGGTGACGGTCAGCGGGACCGTCAGGATGCGTACGGCGTTCCCGTCGGTGTCGGTTCCGTTGCGGAAGATCCCGTCCTCGCTGTCCGCGTTCTCGATCACCTCGGTGTCGTCGCCGGTGACCTTGACCGTGCCCTCGGAGTTCGCCGAGACACAGGGCGTTCCGTCCGCCTTGATCAGTTGCAGGTAGTAGACGTCCCGGGCGCCGAAGTCGTCGTTCTTCGGCAGCGGTGTCTGGGCGCAGTTCTCCAGGGCGGCCTCGACCTGTGAGTTCGGCTGCGGTGTGGCAGCCGCCTTCAGGTCGTCGTCGACCTGGTCGTACAGCTTCCCCTGCACGATGAACCAGCAGGTCACCGATACCGCCGCCACCGCGAACGCCACCGCCGCCGCCACCAGGAGGGACAGCCGGGCCCGGATCGGCAGCGAGGTGAACCGGCGTACGAGCCTGTTCACTCCGCCCCGCCCGACCGCAGGACGTACCCCACACCCCGCACCGTGTGCACGAGCCGCGGCTCGCCGCCCGCCTCCGTCTTGCGGCGCAGGTACATCACGTACACGTCCAGGGAGTTGGACGACGGCTCGAAGTCGAAGCCCCAGACCGCCTTCAGGATCTGCTCCCGCGTGAGGACCTGGCGCGGATGGGCCAGGAACATCTCCAGCAGCGTGAACTCCGTGCGCGTCAGCTCGACGGGCCGCCCGGCCCGCGTGACCTCACGGGTCGCGAGGTCCATGCGCAGGTCGCCGAAGGTGAGCGCGTCGTCCGCCGGGGCGCCGACCGCGGCCGCCGCGTACGAACTGCGCCGCAGCAGCGCCCGTACCCGTGCGAACAGCTCGTCCAGTTCGAACGGCTTCACCAGGTAGTCGTCGGCGCCCGCGTCGAGGCCGGTGACCCGGTCGCCGACCGTGTCGCGGGCCGTGAGCATGAGGATCGGCGTCGTCGTGCCCGCGCCGCGCATCCGGCGGGCGGCGGTCAGCCCGTCCATGCGCGGCATCTGGATGTCGAGGACGACCAGATCGGGCTGGTACGCGATGGACTTCTCCAGCGCGTCCGCGCCGTCGACGGCCACCTCCGTGTCGTACCCCTCGAAGGCGAGACTGCGCTGGAGTGCTTCGCGCACGGCCGGCTCGTCGTCGACGATCAGGATGCGCTGGGGTTCACGGTCGCCTTCGGCGGGGCTCATCGCGGTCAGTTCCTCGGGTGCGGTGGGGACGTGGGCGGGGCGCTTTCAGCCTCGCACGTTTCCGGGCTGTTCTCGTAGAGCCGCCGGGGGCCGGTCAGCCTCGTACGGTACGGCGGGTGCGGGCCGCGGCCCCGCTGCGGCGGGCGGCGGTGCGCGGGGCCCGCGCGGTGGCCATCTCGGGTGCGCGGGGCGCCGGCGCGTGCAGTTCGTGGGCCACCGCGAGGGCCAGGGCGAGTCCGGACGGGTCGCCCCCGGTGAGGGTGTGGGGCACGGTCTTGATCTGCCCGATGTGGCTGATCTGCTTGGCCTGCTTGCTCTGCATGACGACCTCCGGGGTCTGGGGCGGGTCGGTCGGAGTGGTGCGCGGTCGTGTGCGGCGCCGAAGTGGCTGGTCGCGCGGTTCCCCGCGCCCCTGGATCGGCCGGGGCCGGGGCCGGTGGCCCGGGTGCGGCTCAGCTGTCGGAGCCGCCGGACCGCAGCGAGGCCAGGTCGGCCTTGACGGTGTTGACGGGGATGGCGAAGCCGAGGCCCACGCTGCCGGCGCTCGACGAGGACGAGGAGTCCGTGGCGGCCGAGTACATCGCGGAGTTGATGCCGATGATGTTGCCGTTCATGTCGATCAGCGCGCCGCCGGAGTTGCCCGGGTTGAGGGACGCGTCGGTCTGCAGCGCCTTGTACGTCGTCGTGGACGAGCCGGTGTCGCCGTTGAACTCCTGGCCGCCGAACTCGAACGGCCACTGACCGCTGCCACCGCTGCCGCCGCCCTGCTGTTGCTGCTGCTGGCCCTGGCTCTCGTCCGTGGAGACGGTGACGTCCCGGTCGAGCGCGGAGACGATGCCGCTGGTGACGGTGCCGGTCAGGCCCTCGGGGGAGCCGATCGCCACGACCTCGTCACCGACCTTGACGGCGTCGGAGTCGCCGAGCGTCGCGGGGGTGAGACCCGAGGGGGCGTCCTCCAGCTTGATCAGCGCGAGGTCCTTCTTGCTGTCGGTGCCGACGACGCTCGCGGTGTACGACTTGCCGTTGCTCAGCTGCACCTTGATCTGGGAGGCGCCGGAGATCACGTGGTTGTTGGTGATGATCTCGCCGCCGGTCGTGATGACCACACCGGAACCGGTGGACGAGCCCGCGTTCGAGGTCGCGCTGATCTCGACGATGCTCGGGCTGACCGCCTCGGCGACCCCGGCGACCGTGCCCTTCTTGCTGGTGGCCACGACGCTGGTGCTGCTCGCGCTGCCGGCCGCGGTGTCGTTGCCGGTCAGCTCCTGGAAGGCGTACGCGGTACCGCCGCCCACGGCCGCGGCGGCTATCGCCACGGCGGCGAGCAGGGCCAGCGGGCCCTTGGCGCGCTTGCGGGGCGCGGCGGGCGCGGCGGACACCGGCTCTGTGAGGAGCGCGGTGGGCGCGTCGCCCTGCGCGCCTCCGGCTCCGGCTGTGCCTCCGGCCACGGCCGCGGCCGGCTGGTACGCCGGCGGGGGCGGCCACTCCGGGTTCACGGGGGAGGAGGCGGGGTGTGAGGAGGAGGGGGAGGAGGCGTACGGCTGCTCGTGCGACTGCTCGTACGGCTGTCCTGAGTACGCGGACTGCTGCTGGTCGCCCTGGGGGTACTCGCCGCTGCGGCGGAAGCTCTCGGTCATGGGTATGACTCTGTCGCCCGACCATGAGAGCTCCCTGAGTGCTCCCTGAGAAGCCCGACAGAACCTCGTATGCCCGATATAAAGGCGCCGGAGCCCAGTGCTGGCGGGGAAACGGCGGGTTGCCGCACAGTGATGTGGCGGAAGCGGCGGACGAACACTTGTCGGCCTGCTGTGAAGTACGTGTGCAGGGAGGTTTGCGGGGCGCAGGCTTGGTGGGTTCACGACACATCACCGTCGTGGGCGACCACACCTCACCACCTCAGGAGCCCTGAGTGATACCTGCTCTGCGCAGCCGTTGGAAACGCCGGGCCGCGGTGTTCCCCGCGGCCGCCCTCGCGCTGGCGCTGGGTTGCGCCGGCGTCCTCGCGGCCCAGCCGGCCACCGCGGCGGACGGCCCCACCGGGCAACTGCCCGACACGAGCCTGGCGCGGCCCGCGAAGCCGGCCGCCTCCACGAAGGAACTGCGCGACCGGATCGTCGACGCCGCGAAGGCGACCGGCGAGACGCCGGACGACGCCTCGCCCGCGAAGTCCCCGTTCATCATCGGCGGCGGCGAGACCACCATCGCCAGTGCCCCGTGGATGGTCCAGCTCGGCTACTACGACCCGGTCACCGGCGACGGCTACTTCTGCGGCGGCACCCTCGTCGCCCCGAACAAGGTACTCACCGCGGCCCACTGCGTCGCGGGCCTGGACTGGGTCGGCAACGGCGCGGTCCTGGCCGGCACGACCGACCTCGACGACTACACGAACGGCACCGCCACGGGCGTGCTCCGCCAGTGGACGCACCCCCGCTACAACGCCGACACCACCCAGAACGACATCGCGGTCCTCACCCTGGACACCCCGCTGCTCGACCGGCCGACCCTGCGGCTGGCCGCGTCCGACGACAGCGCGCTCTACAAGAGCGGCACCACCGGCACCGTCTACGGCTGGGGCCTGACCTCCGGCGCCGACGACGCCACTCTCTCGACGAAGCTGAAGAAGGCGAACCTGCCGCTCGTCGCCGACGCGACCTGCAAGAGCGCGATGGCGTCCGTCCTCGACGGGGACTACTTCATCGCCGGCTCGATGGCCTGCGCGGGCACCCCCGCGAGCGGCGCCGACGAGGGCACGAACAGCCCCTGCAACGGTGACTCCGGCGGCCCGCTGGTCGTCGGCGGCAAGATCGCCGGCATCGTTTCCTGGGGCGTCGCGGGCTGCACCGCCAAGGGTGCCTACCCGGTCTTCACCAAGGTCAGCTCGTACATCTGGGCGGCCCAGCCGCGCATCGACGACGCGGACCTGTCGTACGACGGCCGCGCCGACCTGCTCGCGCGCACGCCCTCCGGCGGTCTCTTCCAGCAGAACAGCACGGGCAGCGCGCTCGCGCAGCGCGCCTACCAGGGCAACGGCTGGCAGAGCGCCACCTGGGCCCTGCAGGCCGACCTGGACCGGGACTACTACCAGGACCTGATCATCCGCGACAAGACCGACGGCAAGCTGTACCGCAGCTACATGGACCACTCCGTCGGTGACTGGGCCTGGATGCAGATCAGCTCGGTGTGGGGCGGCTACAAGTCGTACGCGATCCCCGGCGACATGACGGGCGACGCCCGCCCGGACCTGGTCGCGGTGGACGCCGACGGCTCGGTCTACCTCTACCCGGGGCGCGGCAACGGCCAGTTCTACGGCAAGGTCAAGGTCGTCAGCGGCGCCTGGAAGAACGTCAAGGTCCTCGGCCACGGCGACCTCTCCGGCGACGGCAAGCCCGACCTGCTCGTCCGCTCCACGGACGGCACGCTGTGGCTCTACCGCGGCACGGGCAAGGAGAAGACCCCCTGGGCGGCCCGCATCAAGGCCCGTACCGGCTGGAACTTCACGTCGTACGTCTCCAGCGGCGACGTGAGCGGCGACGGCATCGCGGACGTCATCACGCGTGACTCGGCGGGCAAGCTCTGGCTCTACAAGGGCACGAACAAGGCGACCACGGACCTCTTCGCAGCCCGCACCAGCCTGGGCACAGGCTTCAACCAGTACAACTTGCTGTTCTAGAGCAAGGAGAGCAGGCGCCGGTTCTTGCTACTCGGGTAAGGACCGGCGCCCTGCTTTTGCCTTCAGGGGCGCGGGGAACTGCGCGACCAGCCACGACGCACCCGCAGCCGAAAACGACCCACCCGGCGGAGCTAACACCCACAGCTGCGCCGCACGACCAACGAGGACGGGAACAACTTCAACCGCTCCCGCCGAGCCCCGGCAACCCGAAGCCCGTCATCGAGCACAAGATCAACGGCCGCCCGAGCCATCGCGGACCGATCACTCGCGATAGTGGTCAGCGGCGGATCGGTCAACGCCGCTTCCTTGATGTCGTCGAACCCCGCGACGGCCAACTCCCCCGGCACATCGATCCGCAGCTCACGAGCCGCCCGTAGCACCCCGATCGCCTGGTCGTCCGTGGAGCAGAAGATCGCCGGCGGCCGATCGGGCCCGGCCAGCAGCCGCAGCCCCACCTGATACGCGTCGTACCGGTTGTAGAGCGCCTCGAAGAGGCGACCCTCGGTCGAGCGCCCCGCCTCGTGCATCGCCCGCCGCCACCCCTCGACGTGGTCGGAGACCGGGTCACCGACGGTGGGGGTCTCCGCGACACCGCCGAGACAGGCCACATACGCGTACCCGTGCTCAAGGAGGTGCTGCGTGGCCAGATGCGCGCCACCCACGTCGTCCGTGACGACCGCGACGTCGTCGATGGCCTCGGGCCGCTCGTGCAGCAGCACCACCCGGGCATCCCACGCCTCGATCTCGGCGGCGGCCAGATCGTTCAGCGCGTGGCTGACGAGGATGAGCCCCGAGACCCGCATACCGAGAAAGGCCCGCAGATAGTGGACCTCGCGCTCGCCGACGTAGTCGGAGTTGCCGACGAGCACCATTTTCCCGCGCTCGGACGCGGCCTGTTCGACCGCATGCGCCATCTCCCCGAAGAAGGGCTGGCGCGCGTCCGGCACGATCAGGCCTATGAGATCCGTGCGCCGCGACGCCATGGCCTGGGCGACCCGGTCCGGCCGGTACCCCAGCTCCTTGATCGCGGCGAGTACACGCTCGCGCGTGGCCGGGGCAACCGGCCGGGGTCCGTTGTTGATGACATAGCTGACGACGGCGGTGGAGGTACCCGCCAGTCGCGCCACGTCATCCCGAGTCACCTTGGCCACGCGCGGAGTCTACGCGGATGGACCTACCGCTGGGCAGGTCGTACGGCTTCTTCCTGCGCCTTCGCGGGGGCCTGCGCCGGGGCCTTCGCGGCACCGGCCGCGTCGAGGTGCGCCGTCTCGTCCGCATCCTCCGGCTTTGGCTGTGCGGCCTTGGCCTTCGCCTCGTCCGCGGCCCGGTCCACCTTCTCCGGAGTAACGAATCGATAACCGACGTTCCGGACGGTACCGATCAGCGACTCGTGCTCGGGGCCGAGCTTCGCGCGCAGCCGCCGTACGTGCACGTCGACCGTCCGCGTACCGCCGAAGTAGTCGTAGCCCCAGACCTCCTGCAGCAGCTGGGCGCGGGTGAAGACGCGGCCCGGGTGCTGGGCGAGGTACTTGAGGAGCTCGAACTCCTTGAAGGTCAGGTCGAGGACCCGGCCCTTGAGCTTGGCGCTGTAGGTGGCCTCGTCCACGGAGAGGTCGCCGTTGCGGATCTCCATGGGGGAGTCGTCGTTGACGATCTGCTGGCGGCCCATGGCCAGCCGCAGCCGCGCCTCGACCTCCGCCGGACCGGCGGTGTCGAGCAGCACGTCGTCGATGCCCCAGTCGGCGGTGACGGCCGCGAGGCCGCCCTCCGTCACGACGAGGACGAGTGGACAGCCGGGCCCGGTGGACCGCAGCAGCTGACAGAGGCTGCGGACCTGCGGGAGGTCACGGCGCCCGTCGATGAGAATGACGTCGGCACCTGGGGTGTCGACGAGTGCGGGCCCCTCCGCCGGGGCCACGCGCACGTTGTGCAGCAGGAGGCCGAGGGCGGGAAGCACCTCCGTCGACGGCTGAAGGGCATTGGTGAGGAGCAGCAGAGAACTCATCGCACCCCACCTGCCTGGGTCGTCCTACGGTCACGCACGGTTCGCTCGCCCATAACGTCTGGTTCCTCCTCGGTCCCTGCGAGGACGTTTTCGGCACTGCTCAACGTCGTATACAGCGTTCGTATACAACGCTCCAGAAAGCGCAAAAGGACCCGGGGGCTTCTCTGCCCGAGTCCTCTGCCAAGGAGAATAGCCCACATGAGCCAAGGTCCGGCAGGTCATGTGACGCGATCTTTCATTCGTCCAGAACCTGAGACGGCGGGTGGATGTACGGAAAGTGCTTCGGAAGGATCTCCGCGAGGGGCGCTGAGAAAGTTTCTGCGCACCGCCGACGGGGTGACGATCGACGCCGCTTACGAGCCCGCGAGGAACACATCGGACACGTCCGGCACATCTGGCGCAACTGCCGGATCCGACGTGTCCGGGCCCGGAACAGCCCTGGTCATCGTGGTGGCGCACGGATTCACGGGCGATCTTGACCGTCCGCACGTCCGGCGGGCGGCGACGGCCCTCGCGCGGTACGCGGCCGTCGTCACCTTCTCTTTTCGCGGACACGGCGCCTCCGGCGGACGTTCCACGGTCGGCGACCGCGAGGTGCTCGATCTGGCGGCGGCGGTGGAGTGGGCGAGAGAACTCGGTCACACCCGGGTGGTCACCGTCGGCTTCTCCATGGGCGGCTCGGTGGTGCTCCGGCACGCGGCTCTGCACCCGAAGAGCGATCAGGAGCACGAGGGGCGCACGGGAGCGCATTCGGACGCGGTGGTTTCGGTCAGCGCACCCGCCCGTTGGTACTACCGGGGTACGGCCCCTATGCGGCGCCTGCACTGGCTGGTAACGCGGCCGACGGGCCGCGCGGTCGGCCGCTACGGCCTGCGAACCCGCATCCATCACCGCGAATGGGACCCCGTCCCGTCCTCCCCGGTGGAATCGGTCCCTCTCATCGCCCCCACCCCTCTCCTGATCGTCCACGGCGACCGGGACGGCTACTTCCCCCTGGACCATCCGCGGATGCTGGCCGCCGCCTCCGGCGACCACGCGGACCTGTGGCTGGAGCCGGGCATGGGCCACGCCGAGAACGCGGCGGACGACGAACTCCTGTCCCGTATCGGGGAATGGGCCGCCGCGCACGCGGGCTAGCCTGACGGGGTCCGTCACCCGTTTTCTTTCACCGCTGACCGAAGATCGAGGAACCAGATGGCACAGGGCACAGTGCGTTACTGGGCCGCCGCCAAGGCCGCGGCAGGAGTCGCCGAGGAGCCGTACGAGGCGGAGACCCTCGCGCAGGCGCTGGACGCGGCACGCGAGCGACACTCCGGCGAACTCGCCCGCGTCCTGCTGCGATGCTCGTTCCTCATCGACGGCGATCCCGTGGGTACCCGCGGACATGAGACGGTACGGCTGGCCGAGGGCGGCACGGTCGAGGTGCTCCCGCCGTTCGCAGGAGGGTGACGGGACGATGAGCGATCAGCCGTACGAAGGGCCTTACGAGGGCCCGTACCAGGGTCAGGTTCCTTATGAGGGATACGACCCGTACCAACAGCAGGCGCATCAGGCCCAGCAGCCGCCGCAGGCAGGGTGGCCCGGTCAGCAGCAGTACGACGAGGCCGCCGTGCAGCAGCAGTACACCCAGCAGTGGGAGGGCCAGACCTGGGAGACCCAGGTCCAGCCGCCGCTCAGGCCGGCCGCGCCCGCCGCTCCGGCCGCTCCGGCCGCGGACACGGCGTATCTGCCCCAGCAGGGTCCGGCGGAGGCGTCGTACGGGGCGCAGCAGCAGCCGTACGGGGCTCAGAACGGCGCCCAGTACGGGGTTGTCGGGCAGCCCATGCCGAGTCAGCAGGCTCCGGTCGGCGGGAACCCGGTGCCCACGCCCGCGCCCGCGCCCGCCGACGGCGGGACCGGCTACGGTCCGGCGACCGTCACCGGCAATGCCCGGATCACCGACGCCCAGCGCGCCCGCGCCGAGGGACGTTCGCCGATCATCGAGCCCGGCGGCCAGCCGGCCGTGCTGACGGCCGTCCTCGGACTGCTGCTCGCCGGCGCGGCGGCGGTCGGCCAGTACGCGCTGGTCGTACCGCTGGTGATCCTCCAGGCGGTGACCGCGGCGGGCTGGTTCCGCCTCAACGGGATGTGGCCCGCGCGGCAGGGCATCGCGCTCGCCTTCGCGGGTGCGCTCGCCGCTGACGCGGCCCTGCTCGTGGCCGGGCGCTCGAACGCGCCCGCCGCGATCCTCGGCACGCTCGGCGTCTGGGTCCTGCTGACCCTGGTCCTCCAGCTGCGCAGCCACGCCGGAGCCGACGAGCGGATGCTCGGCCTGATGGCCACGGTCGTCTCGGCGGCACTGGCGATCATCGCCACGGGGTATCTGGGTGCGGAGCCGGACGCGGTGGTCGTGGGCGGGGTGGCGGTCGCGGCGGCGGTGCTGGCGCGGGCGCTGCCGTTGCCGACGGCGGCGTCGGTGGTGGTGGCGTTGCTCGCGGCGGCCGGGGCGGGGATCGCCCTGGGCGGGCTGACGGATCTGGGGGCGGGTGGGGCGTTGCTCGGGGCCGGGGCGGGTGTGTGCGCGCTGGTCGGGCACCGGGTCGCCAGCTACGACTATCCGTCGAGGTTCGTGCACTTCACGGCAGGCGTGGCCCTACCGCTCGCCGCGGCGGCCCCGGCGGTGTATCTGCTGGGCCGGGCCTTGATCTGACCTTTTTTCCTCGCCCCCGCCGCCCCTACCCGTCCCGTCACTGACTCGGGGGCCAGCCCCCGAACGCCCGCTCCTCAAACGCCGGAGGGGCTGAAAGATCCGCGGACCGTCCGCGAATCTTCAGCCTGTCCGGCGTTTGAGGACGAGCGCGAAGCGCGATACGGGGGCGAGGGGCGCAGCCCCATGCGTGGACGGGAACGGGTAGGGGCGGCGGGGGCGAAAAACCCCTGGTCACGCCCACCCCCTGTCACAGGTGATCGACAACAGACCGGTCCCCGGGCCGCAAGCCACCCCACGGGGTTACCCTCGCGCACAGAAGACCGCCGAGGTGGGGGAACACGGAGACCATGCGAGCACTGCGAATACTTCTGATCGTGACCATCGTCCTGGGCGGCCTCTTCGTCATCGCCGACCGCGTAGCCGTCGGCTTCGCCGAGGACGAGGCGGCGGACCGCCTGAAGACCAACGAGGGCCTGTCCAGCACCCCGGACGTCTCGATCAAGGGCTTCCCCTTCCTCACCCAGGTCGTCGGCGGCGAACTGGACGAGGTGCAGGTCGGCATCAAGGACTACGAGGCGGACACGAGCGGCGCGACGAACGGCACGGACGCCGACGTCCCCGCCAAGATCCGCATCGACAACCTCACCGCCCAGATGCGCGGCGTCGCGTTCTCCGGCGACTACAGCTCCGCGAAGGCGGCCAGCGCCACCGGCACGGCCACGATCTCGTACGCGGAGCTCCTCAAGGCGGCCAAGGCAGAGCCCGTGGACGTGGCGACCGGCGTCACCGCCCAGGTGGTCGGCCTCTCCGACGGCGGCAACGGCAAGATCAAGGTCGAGGTGGAGGCCACCGTGCTCGGCACGAAGCTGCCCCGCCCGGTCTCCGTGCTCAGCTCGGTCAGCGTCAAGGGCGACAAGGTCGTGGTGAACGCGGACTCCCTCCCCAACCTGGGCGTCCAGCTCGCCGAGGACAAGGTCCGGCTGATCACCGACTTCCAGCAGAAGATCGACGGCCTGCCGGGCGGCATCAAGCTCGACAAGGTCGAGGCGGCCCCCAAGGGCGTCGACATCGACGTCAAGGGTTCGGACGTCAGCCTCGTCGGGTAGGAGGGCAGGACGGCCGCCGTACCCGCGCCGCGGGGAGCGCCGTCCACCGTCCGAAGGGCGAGACGGACCCGTCCGCACAGCAGATCCGGGGGCGGCGGGACACCGGCAGGGCAGGCCTCGGAGGCCCAGAGGGCGTGCGAGGGCAGGTCGCGCGCCCCTCGCATCCCACATCGCGGACGATCGCGTCTCAGCATGCGACACGCCGGTGACATGTCCGGCTTTCCGTCCCTACGATCGACGGCATGACGCAACAGGCGGACCTCACGAAGCGGCGGGCAGTGGACCTGTGCCGCGTCGCCGCCATGCTCTGTCGCACCTTCTGAGCGGAAGCGTTCGTCCTTCCGCGAGCCGGGCCGCCCTTCGACCTCTGCCGTCGGGGCCGCCCCCGCGCCGCGTACATCCGCCCGAGCGGTCCGACCCCGAGCGCGTACCGCGGCCGCACCCCTCACCGCCGCACAGCCCCGCCGTAACTGCCCCGGAGGAGAACGAGCATGAGCCGCAGTGACGTCCTGGTAGACGCCGACTGGGTCCAGGAGCACCTGGACGACCCGAACGTGGCCGTCGTCGAGGTCGACGAGGACACGTCCGCGTACGAGAAGAACCACATCAGGAACGCCATCCGGATCGACTGGACCAAGGACCTCCAGGACCCGGTCCGCCGTGACTTCGTCGACCAGGAGGGCTTCGAGAAGCTCCTGTCCGGCAAGGGCATCGCGAACGACACCCTGGTCGTCCTCTACGGCGGCAACAACAACTGGTTCGCGTCCTACGCCTACTGGTACTTCAAGCTCTACGGCCACGACAACGTGAAGCTCCTCGACGGCGGCCGCAAGAAGTGGGAGCTCGACTCCCGCGACCTCGTCGACGGCTCGCAGGTCCCCGAGCGCGCCACGACCGACTACAAGGCCAAGCCGCAGAACACCGCGATCCGCGCCTTCCGCGACGACGTGGTCTCCGCGATCGGCTCGCAGAACCTGGTCGACGTGCGCTCGCCCGACGAGTTCAGCGGCAAGCTGCTCGCGCCGGCCCACCTGCCGCAGGAGCAGTCGCAGCGTCCGGGCCACGTCCCGTCCGCCCGCAACATCCCGTGGTCGAAGAACGCCAACGACGACGGCACCTTCAAGTCGGACGACGAGCTCAAGGAGCTCTACGCCGACGAGCAGGTCGACCTCGCCAAGGACACGATCGCGTACTGCCGCATCGGTGAGCGTTCCGCGCTCACCTGGTTCGTGCTCCACGAGCTGCTCGGCGTCGAGAACGTCAAGAACTACGACGGCTCGTGGACCGAGTACGGCTCCCTGGTCGGCGTCCCGATCGAGCTCGGCGCCAACAAGTAACCCCCAAGCCCAAGCCTTAAGGCCTCAAGGACGGAAACGAAACATGTGTGGAGCGAAGGCCGGCGGCCCCGACGCCTCGACGATCAAGCCCGGTGAGACCACCATTCAGGGTCACGTGACCAAGGACGGCGAGCCGGTGGTGGGCTATGTCCGCCTGCTGGACTCGACGGGCGAGTTCACCGCCGAGGTTCCGACCTCGGCGACCGGACAGTTCCGGTTCTACGCGGCCGAGGGCACCTGGACCGTTCGCGCCCTCGTTCCGGGCGGCACGGCCGACCGCACGGTCGTCGCCCAGACGGGCGGCCTGGCGGAAGTGGCCATCGCCGTCTGAACCATGAGGACCGTCCGCACGTGGATGGTCCGTAATTGAACCGTCCGGCGGTTCGCACCGTATGAACGGCCGAAGGGCCGCACCCCCGGGGGTTGGACGCTTTCCGGTACGGGGTGTGGCCCTTCGGCTTGTCCCGGTTGTCCGGAACCGGTCTACGCTGGACGTATGTACGCGCGAAGGCGGCACGTCTACTTCGCCATGATGGGGACGTGCATCGGGCTGTTCGTCCTGGCCTGGGGAGTCGTCCGGCTCTGGTCGGTCCCCGTGGCCGTCGGCATGTGCGTCGTGGCGATGGTCATCCCGCCGCTCGCCGCGATGACGGCCAACCGGCGGGGCCCCGACGACCGCTGGTGGGACGACCCGTCGGGCGACGACAAGTCCGACGAGTGGTGGGACGAACTGGACGGCAAGAAGCGCCGACGGTAGGAACCCCGAGGGTTCGGGCTCTCAGTAGACGAGCGCCTGGGTGTCGTCCGCCAGGGCCTCCTGCACGAAGACCTGCGCGCCCGCGATCCGTACGCCGTCGATGACGTCCTTCTCGGTGATGTCCCGGCGTGCCGCGCACTGTGTGCAGAGGGTGAGACGGCCGCCGGCCACGATCGAGTCGAGCAGATCGGGCAGCGGGGCCGCGTGCGGGAGCTCGAACTCGGCGGCGCGGCCGGGCAGCGCGAACCACGCGGACTCCCCGGTGAGCCAGAGCGAGACGTCCACCCCGCTGGCCACGGCGACCGCCGCCACCGTGAAGGCCTGCGAGCAGCGTTCGGGGGCGTCGGCCCCCGCCGTCACCTTGATCACGAGCTTCTTCGCCATGAGCCGAATCGTAAGGTGCGTGCTGGGCCTGATGGGCGCGATGGGCCGACCGGCGGCCCTCGGCGAGAGCGCCGGTCCCCGCCCGTCTAGAGTGGGGACCGGCTCTGTACTGCCCACCACCGCGTCACCCGAGGAGCACCACGTGCTTGAGTACTTCTTCGAAGTCCTGCTGATCCTGGTCTGTGTCGGCGTTCTCGCCTTCACCGGGCTCGCCGTGAAGAAGCTGTACCAGGGCCAGCGCTGACCCCCATCAAGGAACTGCCGACCTCATGATCGAGATCCCGTCCGACCTGCACAAGGACCTCGTCCCCCTCGTCTTCCTGCTCGGTGAGTGGACCGGCGCGGGCGTTCACGACTTCCCCGGCGCCGAGAAGTGCAACTTCGGCCAGGAGGTCAGCTTCACCCACGACGGCCGGGACTTCCTCGAATACCACTCGCACACCTGGGTCCTCGACTCCGAGGGCAACAAGGTGCGCCCGCTGGAGTCCGAGTCGGGCTTCTGGCGCATCGACAAGGACCGCAAGGTCGAGGTCGTGATGGTCCGCGACGACGGTGTGGTGGAGATCTGGTACGGCGACCTGGCCGCCAAGCAGCCGCAGATCGACCTGGTCACGGACGCGGTGGCGCGCACGGCCGCCTCGGGCCCGTACAACGGCGGCAAGCGCCTGTACGGCTACGTGAAGAGCGACCTCATGTGGGTCGGCGAGAAGCAGACCCCCGAGGTCCCGCTCCGCCCGTACATGTCGGCGCAGCTCAAGAAGGTCGTCAGCCCCGACGACGTCGAACGCTGGGCGAAGGCCCTCCCGGACGACATGCCGGACGACGGCATCGCTTTCTTCAAGTAGTCCTAGACTTCCGGTGTGGTGAGCACTGGAAGCAGCACCGAAGGCACGGGCGCGGGCACGACGGGTGCGGGCGCCGACTGGAAGAGCGATCTGCGGCAGCGTGGCTATCGGCTCACGCCTCAGCGGCAGCTCGTGCTCGAAGCGGTGGACACCCTGGAGCACGCGACTCCCGACGACATCCTCGTGGAAGTGCGCAAGACGGCGTCGGGCGTCAACATCTCCACGGTGTACCGCACCCTTGAGCTCCTGGAGGAGCTCAAGCTGGTCTCGCACGCGCATCTGGGGCACGGTGCGCCCACGTACCACCTCGCGGACCGGCACCATCACATCCATCTGGTCTGCCGCGACTGCACGAACGTCATCGAGGCGGACATCGAGGTCGCCGCCGACTTCACGGCCAAGCTGCGCGAGACCTTCGGGTTCGTCACCGACATGAAGCACTTCGCGATCTTCGGCCGCTGCGAGGAGTGCGCGGCGAAGTCCGGCACGGGTACGGGTACAGGCACGGGTACTGGCACCGGGACCGCCGGGAAATAAATAAGGCCACCGCGCGGTCGTAGGCTGTGTGGATATGAAGAGCCCTCTGCTGTCCCTGCCCGGTGCCGTCCCCGCCGAGGGAGCGGACGAAGGCGTAGCCGCCCATTACGGCGACCTGTTCCGCGAGCAGCGTGCCCTCGCCGACGGCACCGGTTTCGTGGACCTCTCGCACCGCGGGGTGGTCGCCGTCACCGGTTCGGACCGGCTGAGCTGGCTGCATCTGCTGCTCACCCAGCACGTCAGCGACCTCCCGGCCGGCCAGGCCACCGAGGCGCTGATCCTCTCCGCGAACGGCCACGTCGAGCACGCGCTGTATCTCGTCGACGACGGCACGACGACCTGGGCGCACGTCGAGCCCGGCACGCAGGACGCGCTGCTCGCGTACCTGGAGTCGATGAAGTTCTTCTACCGGGTCGAGGTCGCCGACCGCACCGGCGATCTCGCGGTCGTGCATCTGCCCGCCGGTTCCATCGCCGAGGTCCCCGAGGGTGTCGTCGTGCGCGAGACCTCGTACGGGCGGGATCTGTTCCTGCCGCGCGCGGATCTTGAGTCGTTCGCCGGGGGCGCGGGCGAGGACGGCGTCAAGCACGGGCCCGCCGTCGGGCTGCTCGCCTACGAGGCCCTGCGCGTCGAGCAGCACCGGCCGCGGCTCGGTTTCGAGACCGACCACCGCACCATCCCGCACGAGCTGGGCTGGATCGGCAGCGCGGTGCATCTGCAGAAGGGCTGCTACCGCGGCCAGGAGACCGTCGCCCGCGTCCAGAACCTGGGCAAGCCGCCGCGCAGGCTCGTCTTCCTGCACCTGGACGGCAGCGAGGTCCATCTGCCGCCGCACGGCACGGAGCTGCGTCTCGCGGACGAGGGCGCGGAGGGCCGCAAGATCGGTTTCATCACGACGTCCGTACGCCATCACGAGCTGGGCCCGATCGCCCTCGCCCTCGTCAAGCGGAACGTGTCCCTCGACGCCCGGCTGACGGCCGACGGGACGGCCGCCGCCCAGGAGGTCGTGGTCGAGCCGTAGACCCGCGGCCCCCAGGGCTACGGCTCGACCGGGCTTCACATGTCGATCAGTACGGTGAACGGGCCGTCGTTCGTCAGCGAGACGCGCATCTGCGCGCCGAACCTGCCCGTGGCCACCGTCGCGCCCAGCGAACGGAGTTGGGCCACGACCTCGTCCACGAGGGGCTCGGCCACATCGCCGGGGGCCGCCGCGTTCCAGGTGGGGCGCCGGCCCTTGCGGGCGTCCCCGTAGAGGGTGAACTGGCTGATGACGAGCAGCGGCGCGTCGATGTCGGAGCACGACTTCTCGTCGGCCAGCATCCGTACGGACCAGAGTTTGCGGGCCAGTTGGGCCGCTTTCTCCTTCGTGTCCTCATGGGTCACCCCGACGAGGACGCACAGTCCCTCGCCGTCGATCTCCCCGACCGTCTCACCGTTCACGACGACGCTCGCGCCGTCCACCCTCTGCACCACCGCACGCATGCGGTCCATCATGCCGTGCGTCCGCCCGGCCCCGTCACGCGCACCGGACGGCCCCCCGACGCCGACGCCACGACCTCCGTACGGGGTGTTTCTTATTGATCCTTAACAGTCCATCTGGGGCCGATCGGGGGCACTCGGTCACATAGCGGCCACTTGGGGTGGCACGATGCTCACACGCGCCGGTCGAGGGGACGGTTGAGGCACATGAGCACACCGAGTACGGGGCAGTCACCCGGGTTCGTATCGCTGATCCGGGGGGAGCCGCCAAGGGCGCCGACGTCGATCCAGGCGGTGCGTCCGCCCACCCAGCGAACGGACAGTCCGATGCCGGAGCCCGCGCCCGCCGTACCCGAACTGGGCGTCCTGCGCCTGCCCGAACTGCGCGGCCTGCGCAGGGACGCGCAGCGGGACGAGGCCGATCTGAGTTACGTACGGCGGCTGTTGCAGGGGCGTATCGACATCCTGCGGGCCGAGGTGGGACGGCGTACGGAATCCCCCGGGGAGGTCCGGGACGACGGCCACGGGGTGCCGGTCGTCGGGGAGGCGTCGGTCGTCGCGCGGCTGTCGGAGATCCTCACCGACGGGCCCGCCAGACACCGTTCGTCGGCGCGGCACGTGACCGTGGGGACGCCGTACAGCGAGGAGTACCGGCTGCTGGCCGCCGAGATGCTCTCCGAGGTCGAACTGTCCGACCTGGAGGCGCGTACGGATCTGGAGCTGAGCACCGCGATGGGGCGGCTCGTGCGGTACGAGCAGCAGGTCTCGCGGCGGCGGCAGCAGTTGCAGCGGACGGCCGACGACTGCAGCGCGGAGATCGCCCGCAGATACCGCGAGGGCGAGGCCCAGGTCGACGACCTGCTCATGTAGCCGACGGGCGGGCGTGGGCGGGCACGAGAGGTGCCGGACGGGGTCGGCCGCACCCGACCTCCACGCACCTGGACACCCACACCGACACCGGCACCGGCACCGGGGAGCCGACGCCCCGGCGCCGTAATCCGCACGACAGCCTTCGGACCGTATGCCTAGCGTGAGCGCATGAACCCGCTGAACCCGCGCCAGGACATCGACGTACGCCCCATCCGTGACGACGGGGTCCCGGAGTGGACCCGTGCGTTGAACACCGGTTTTCTCCGGCCGCCGAGTGTGTCGGAGGCCGAGATCGCGGACCGCGGCGGCTACCTCGTGCCCGAGCGGACGCTGGGGGCCTTCGACGGCGAGCGGTGCGTGGGGACCTTCCGGTCGTTCCCGCAGGAGATCACGGCGGTGGGCGGCGCGGCCGTACGGGCCGCCGCCATCACGAACGTGACCGTGACCTCCACGCACCGCAGGCGGGGCATCCTGACGCGGATGATGGCCCGGGAACTGGCCGCCGCCGAGGAGCGGGGCGACGTCGTGGCGACGCTGATCGCCGCGGAGTACCCGATCTACGGGCGGTACGGGTTCGGGGCGGCGACGACGGCCGCCGAGTGGACCGTCGACGTCCCGCGGACGGGGCTCGACCCCCGCCGGGCCGGCCCCGAGGACGGCGGCCGTGTCGACCTGGTGGACGCCGACGAGGTACGGAAGACCGGGCCCGAGCTGTACGAGCGCTTCCGGCGGGCGCAGCCGGGCGCGGTCGACCGGAGCGAGCGGTGGTGGCGGATCGCCACCGGCGCGCTGCTGCTGGACCGGGTCACGTGGACCGAGCCCTTCCACGCGGTGTACCGCGATGCGCGCGGCGAGGTCGAGGGGCTGCTCTCGTACACCGTGGACGACCGCTGGGGAGACGCGAAGCAGCCGCTGCAGACCGCGAAGGTCACGGACCTGATCGCCGTCTCGCCGGCCGCGGAACGCGCCCTGTGGCGGTACGTCTGCTCGATCGACTGGGTCACGCGGGTCAGGACGGGGTGGCGGGCGCCGGACGACCTGCTGCCGCATCTGCTGCCTGACCCGCGCGCGGCGGCGATCACCTCGCAGGCCGACTGGCTGTGGGTACGGATCCTGGACGTCGTGGCGGCCCTGGAGGCACGGACGTACGCGGCGACCGGCGCCCTCGTCCTGGAAGTGACCGACGGGCAGGGGGCGGCCGGGGGCCGGTACCGGCTGGATGCCTCGCCCGAGGGCGTCAGCTGTGTCCGGACCACGGAGGACGCCGAACTGACGCTGGGGATCGCCGAGTTGAGTGAACTGTGGCTCGGGGGCGAGTCCGCGGTGCGGCTCGCGGCGCTGGGCCGGGTCCGGGAAGAACGAGCGGGCGCCGGCCCGTTGGCCGACGCCCTGCTGCGTACGTCCAGGCGACCGTGGTGCCCGGACATCTTCTGATCTGCTTGCTCCTACTCATACTCCTACTTCGACTTCTGCTTTTGCTTCCTTTCCACTCTCGATCCGGTCGTGCAGGTCATCCGTAGCGATTCAGTTGTTGTGCGGTGGTGCGGTGGTGCGGGCCGACCGGGCTCCCGGCTCCCCTCCGGAAGGGAACCCGGTCGGCCGGACTGACGGGCGGTGAGGCCCGGTCAGCCGGACTGGGCGAGCAGCAGCACGAGGATCACGGCCCCGATGCCGCCGATCATTGAGTTCTTGGCCTTGATGCCGATGGCGAGGGCGACGAAGGCGACGAGGCCCATCACTCCGTACTTCACCTGGAGCAGCTGCTCCAGGCCGATGGCGAGGGCGGCGACGAGGATGGCGATGAGCGGCATGCGGTCCCTCCTTCGGGACGGGGAGGCGGACCCCCGCTGGGACCGATCCACCTGATCGCCTGCTGCGACTCTGGCGGCCAACCCCCCGGAAGCCTGACCATGTTGCTCAAGTTGGTGACCAACTTCAATAAAGTTATCTCCACTTGGATACGTCTCATAACCATCTTCACGATAACTGCCCAAAGATGGCGCGAAGTTGTAGTGTTTGGCCGTGGACCCGGAACACGTCGCCGTCAATGGGCGGAAGAGGGCACAACGGCCACAGATGTCACACCGCGAGGTGGCCGACGAGCTGCGCAGCCGGATCGTGTCGGGTGAGCTGCGGGCGGGCGAGCGCATGCCCACCCAGGCCAGGCTGGCCGACGAGTTCGGAGTCGAGCGCGGGACCGTACGGCAGGCGCTGCGCATCCTGCAGTCGGAGAACCTGCTGTCCAACGTGTCCAAGGGCAGTCCGGCGACCGTCGCCGAGAGCGTGGAGAAGGCGCTGACCGGGCCGGCGGCTCCACCGCGGACCACCATGGTGGCGCTGGCCTCACGGATCACGGCCGCCTTCTCGGCGCCCCATGTGGAGATCGACGCCCTGTGTCTGACGGCCGTCTCCCTGACGCTCGCGATGGGCGAACCGCTGCGCCTCATCCACGAGGGCCGATTAAAACCGGCCAGGATCGACGTCCGCGTGCTCCTGCCGTCCCGCGACATCGATCTCGCCTTCCCGGCGGCGGTGGACGCGACGGAGGACGGGGAGCGGGTGCGGCGGCGGTGGCTGGCCCAGCGCAACGCCCAGGGCCAGGTCCTGAAGCACAACCTGCTGGCGCTGCGGGCGACGCACGGCATCGACGTACACATCACGTTCAGGGCCCTGCCGTTCACTCCGCCGGTGAAGTTGTACCTGCTCAACGAGGCGGAGGCGCTCTTCGCGTACTACACGCTGTCGCGGCGGGGGGCGGAGATCGACAGTGAGTACCTGGAGACGTACGACGCCGAGGGGACCCAGTCGACGCTGTTCGCCTTCGAGCAGGGGGAGGGGCTGCGGGCCACGACGTTCGTGGAGCAGTCGCATCTGTGGTTCAACGCACTGTGGGAGACCATCAGCTCGGAGCTGGTGCTCACGGGCTGAGGTCTCCCACAGTGCGCGGTGTCTGCCGTTCGTCGTGCGGGCGGGCCGCCGCAGGTCATAGGGCGGGTCCCGCGAACATCAGCGCCAGGACGACGGCCCCGATCGAACTGCAGGTGGGACTTTTCATCTTCAGACCCACAGTGAGCAGCAGCAGTCCGACGGCGCCGCTGGGGCCGTACTGCCATTCCACGAACTGCTCGAATCCGACGACGAGGAGGGCGGAGAGTAGGGCGATGGCGGGCATGGTGGTTCCTCCTTCGGGTCTTGCGGGGGCGGGCGGGAGAAGTGCGAGGGTGCTGTGGTGCGATGGTGAGCGGTGGTGCGTGGGTCGTGCTCCGGTGCCGCTGAGGCGCGGAACCTTCCCAGCTGCCAACTACTTGCGAGAGGAAGGGGAACTTCCGCCATCTTCACCAAGTTGGCAACCAACTATGCTTAACTTATCCCCAGTTGGTACCTATCTCAAAACAACTTTCAAACAACTCCCCATAGATGGGCCAAAGTTGTAGCGTTTGGTCGTGACCCAGGAGAACGTGGCAGTGAACGGCAGCAGAAGGCTCTCGCCGCAGGAGATCGCCGACATCCTGCGGGACCGCATCCGCGCGGGCGACCTGCGCGCCGGCGACCGCCTGCCCACCCAGGCGGAGCTCGCCGACGAGTTCGGCGTGGAGCGCGGCACGGTCCGCCAAGCCCTGCGCGCGCTCCAGGACGACGGCCTGCTCAGCAACGTCAGCAAGGGCAGCCCGCCGCGGATCGCCGAGGTCACCCACACCCGGGACGAACCCCAGCCGACGATGGTCGCGCTCGCGCCGCGGCTGGTGGAGGCGTTCGCCGCGCCGCGCGTGCGGATAGACGTCGTCTGCCACACGGCGGAGACCCTGATGCTGGCCATCGGCGACCCGGTCCGCAAGATCCACGAGGGCACCCTGCGCCCCGAGTCGATCGACGTCCGCATCCTGGTGCCGTCCCGGGAGATCACCCTCGCCTTCCCGGTCTCCGTCGACAGCGACGCCGACGACGACCCGGTCCACCAGCGCTGGCTGGACATGCGCAACGCCCAGGGCCACGTCCTGCGGCACAACCTCCGCGCCCTGCGCTCCTCGCACGGCATCGACGTACGGGTCACGTTCCGCGCGCTGCCGTTCACCCCGCCGGTGAAGCTGTACCTGCTCAACGGGCAGGAGGCGCTGATCGGTTACTACGTCCTCACCCGGCGGGAGGAACCGTACGAGAGCCAGACCCTGGAGATGTACGACGCCCTGGGCTCCGAATCCCTCCTCTTCTCCTTCCTCACACGCTCGGGCCAGCGAGACGGCGCGTTCGTGGAGGAGTCGCAGAAGTGGTTCGACGGGCTCTGGGAAACCATCACCACGGACCTGACACTCTCCTAGTGACTACTGATACGCAGCAGACTGGTCCGGTGACAGCAGAGACAGAAAACCTTTACGCGGTGATCGAGCAAGCCCGTTTCGTCCTGTTCGACTTCGACGGGCCGATCTGTCGGCTCTTCGCAGGTCACTCGGCGGAGGATGTGGCCAAGGACCTCGTGAGATGGCTCGAACAGCAGGGCCTCCGTGAACTCCTCACCGAGGAGGAGCGCGTCCACCCCGACCCGATGGCGGTCCTGTACGCGGTCAACCGCCGTCATCCGCACAGCGATCTCGTGGTCGAACTGGAGGACCGGCTCACCCAGCAGGAACTCAAGGCGGCGCCTTCCGCGTGGCCCACTGAATTCGCGGACCCGCTGATCCGGACCTGGAGCGCGATCGGCGTGCGGCTGGCCGTGGCGACCAACAACTCACCCCGTACAGCGGCCTCTTACCTGGAGGGCCGGGGTCTGGCCGACTGCTTCGTGCCCAACATCTACGGCCGCACGCACGACCTGGACCAGCTCAAGCCGCACCCGCACTGCCTCAATCGGGCCATGAACGCCCTGGGCGCCGCCCCGCGGTCCACCCTCATGATCGGTGACGCACCCTCGGACCACCAGGCCGCGGAAAGGGCCGGTGTCCAGTTCCTCGGCTACGCGCGTAACAGCCACAAGGAGAAACTGCTGCGGGACGCCGGAGCCGAGCACGTGGTGGGTTCGCTGGAACCGGTGCTGCAGGCCCTACGGGGTCAGGCCTGAAGCTGGAGCGTCAGCAGGAAGAAGAGCCCGGCCGACCACCAGGCCAATCGGGGGTACCCCGCTCGTACCCCCACCAGCAGAAGGGCCAGCAGGACCAGACCCGCGAAACCGAGCCGTGCCTGGACCAGTTGCGTGATCGCGAACTTGACGCCGATGCCCAGTAGCAAGCAGAAGAGCATGTTCCCCACCCCGTCCACTTCAGCGAATCAATCAACAAGCGGTCCAATTGGACCGGTTGTATTGGATTGGTTTCCCCTTGCCGGGAGATCCCTTAACCGGCAGGCTGATTGGCTGGTGGACTTGACTGAAAACCGGTCTGCCCGTGGGCCGGAGAGGTACGGTCAGCATGTGAGCGAAGAGCGGAGCGGTGATGGAGGCGGCAAGGAGTTCGCACGCGTCCTGGAAGAGCTGCGCAACCGCATCATCACCGAGACCTACCCCCTGAACAGTGTCCTGCCGACGCAGCGGGCGCTGGCCGAGGAGTTCGGGGTCTCCCGCGACACCGTCCAACGGGTGGTGAAGGCACTGGCTGCCGAGAAGCGGATCGAGTCCCGTCAGGGCAGCGGATCGCGAGTGGTCAAGACCCAACGGATTCACCCGGCAGCGGTGCCGCAGGACACAACACCTCGCCCCAGCACGCTCGGCCCGATCATGACCGAGGCGTTCAGCCGTCCGGAGGTCGGACTGGACGTCTTCACGCTGACCGGTGAATCCCTCGTCACCCACGTTCGCGTGCAGGACGAGAGGATGCGCCGCAAATCCGAGCCCGCCCCACAACGCATCACCATGCGCGTTCTGGTGCCGTCCGGGGAAGTGGACCTGCCCTTTCCCCGGGCCAAGGACGATCCGGCGGACCCGCGTCCGGCGAAGCACGTACGGGCCATCGCGCTCGGATCCATCACCTCGCTACGCAACATCCTTGAGTTGCTGCGCGTCCACAAGAAAGTGGCAGAGGTCGATCTGCAGATCCGCTACACCACGGTGGTCCCGAACTTCAAGTTCTATCTGCTCAACGGCTCGGAGGCGCTGTTCGGGCTGTACCGGGTGGTCGATCGCCCGATCATCCTCGCGGACGGTGAGGTGCTGCCGGCCATGGATGTCGAAGGCGTCGGCGCCCATCTCATGCACTACGTGAGCGATGAGGATCCGAACTCCCCGGGCTCCTTCTTCGTGGACAGCATGCAGAGCTATTTCGATTCCCTGTGGAGTGTGTCGTCCGACGCTGCCCGCCAGGGTCCTGGCGGCGGCCAGGACCGAGGTGTGTGACGCGGCCACACCGTCCGCATCGTTGTGCTTCAACTGCCGTCGGCCGCTCCGAGATCGCGCAGTGCATCCCGCAGGGGCTCGACGCCCGAACGCTGAACGGCGGAATCCACGGAAGCGTATTCGTACCGAGTGACGATGGCGTCGGCCTGGGCCAGGGGCTCACGGTCGTGATGCTCCGGCGCTCCGTCGAGTACGTCCCTGAGATGCAGGAGGATCCCGTGCGAGTCGTGGCAGTCCTCCGCCGCACGGTCGAGAGCGCGCCTGCCACCGGGTCTGCCGTGCGAGGGCCACCTGATCGTCACCGGGGCCGTGCGAAGCACCATGCTCCATACCCCTGCAGGGTCGTCGCAGGCCGGGCAGTCGTCTCTGCACGAACGGACATCCGTATCGCAGGCAGGGATGGATGCGGTCGACAGCCTGGCCCGTGGAGTGATACTCAACCGCGGGAGAGTAATCTCTCCCCTCCTTCACCATCGGTGCGGCACATGCGAGAGAACGAACTATGTCACCCGAATCGGCTTCCCTGGCTCGGCGGCGAGCCGTTGAGGTGAGTGGCGACGCGGACGTGGTCGAGGGGCCACTTCAGGGCTACCACCACGAAACGTACGTCTTTCCGCTGCCCGGCGGAGCGGAGGCTGAATCGGCGGTCCGCGTGAAGTGTCGTGAGCCGAGAAGCAACTTGCTGTGGTTCGACCGTCGTTGCTTCGAGTCGGAGGAGCAGCTGCTGCGGGCCCTCCAGGGGATCGTCGACGGCATCCCCGAAATCGTCCAGGCGGGTCCGGTCGGTCTGCAGCGGTTCATCGAGGGGCAGACGCTGGGTTCGCGGTGCGGGTCGGGCAGCGCCGTTCCCCACTCCGTCCTGGATCAGATCGTCGGGTTGTTCAGACAGTTGGCCGGCATCAGATCCGAGGCGCTCGTGGCGGACAGGAGATGCGAACTCCGGGACCGCGCGAGGGAGGGCGACACCTCGGACTTCCTGGAGCGGCTCATCTGTTTCACCGAAGAACGTGTCTACCAGGAGAACCTGCCCGCTTTCGAGGAACTGTTCGCCTCGTTCGGTGTGGACGGCGACTCCTTCAAGCGCCTCAGAAAGCATGTGTCCGGGCTGACCGAACGTCCTTTCTGTCTGCTGCACGCAGACCTGCACCGTGAGAACTTCATCGTCGATCCCGGAGGTCGTCTCTGGACCATCGACTGGGAATTGGCGATGGTCGGTGATCCTTTGTACGAACTGGCAACGCACCTCTACTTGATGCGGTATCCGAGGGCGCAGGAGGATCGGATGAAGGCGAGGTGGCACCGGACGGTCGAGGACGTCGCGCCCGGCAGTTCGGCCGGCTGGGAAGAGGACCTGCCGAAACTGCTCGACTACAAACGAGCCCAGTCGGTCTTCACCGACGTCATCCGTATGTCTTTGTCGCTCGGTACAGGGCCGGACCCGGACGCCGGTGCCCTCGGCCGGGCGGGCGGCAAGATACAGAAAGTGCTGGCTGCCGCCGCGGAACCGCTGGGGCTGGAGAAGGTGCCGAGCCTGCCCGATATCTCGGTCTCCCTCCTCCGGTGGTACCGGCAGCGTGAAGAGGGTCTGTATCCCCGAACCGGTTGACGCGAAGGGGAGGGCGGTCGTCCGGAAACTGCGTAGGCTCGGGGCATGGGCGAGACGGGTGCGTGGGGCGCGGCTGAGGCCAGTGGTGCGTCCGGTGTGAGAGGCGCCGTGGGTGCCATGGGCGCCATGGGGCTGCGTGAGCGCAAGAAGCTGCGGATGTACCAGGACGTCTCCGACATCGCCATCTCGCTCTTCCTGGAGAAGGGGTTCGAGCGGGTCTCCGTCGCGGAGGTCGCCGCCGCGGCCGAGATCTCCAAACCGACCCTCTTCCGGTACTTCTCCTCCAAGGAGGACCTCGTCCTGCATCGGTTCGCCGATCATCAGGCCGAGGCCGCGCGGGTGGTCGGGGAACGGCCGCCCGGGCAGTCCGCGACGGACGCCCTGCGGCTGCACTTCCTGGCCGGGATCGAGCGCAGCGACCCCGTGACCGGCGTCAACGGCGATCCCCAGGTGCTCGCCTTCCACCGGCTGCTGTACGGGACCCCGTCGCTCGTGGCCCGGCTGTACGAGTACCTGGAGCGTTCCGAGGCCGCGCTGGCCGCGGCCCTCGGCGGGGACCTGGAGGCGCGCCTCGCCGCCGGGCAGACAGTCGCCGTCCAGCGGATCCTCGCGATGGACAACTGGCGGCGGATCGCCGGGGGCGAGGACATCGCGAAGGTGCGCCGGGACGCCGTCGTCGCGGCCGAGGCCGCCTTCGCGAGACTGGCGGCGGGACTCCCCGCGTACGAGATGGAGTAAAGAATGTAACTCGGTTGCGTTATTCGCGTACGCTGCCCGAATGACGTCAGCCGACCCCGAACGCACCCTCGCCGACTCCCTCCGCTCCCTCCGTCATGAGCGCGGCTACCACGACCTCTGCCGCGCTGCCCTCGCCGCGATGGTCGACGGCGCCCAGGAACACGTCGTCACCGGAGAGGACGTGTCCGCGTCCGGCGCCGACGCCGAAGTGCTCGGGTACGCGCTCCGCAGCCGTGCGAAGGAGATGCGGGAACTGCCCGAAGGGCCGCTGTTCTTCGGCCGGTTGGACTTCCGGACGGACCCCGCGGCCGGTGACCACGCCGGGCAGGGCTATCACATCGGGCGCCGCCGCATCAGCGAGCACCCCGCGGCCCCGCCCCTCGTCGTCGACTGGCGCGCCCCCGTCTCCCGCGCCTTCTACCAGGCGAGCGCTCGCCGTCCACAGGGTGTGGGTGTACGGCGGCGGTTCGGCTGGGCGCCGGGCAGCCGGGGGGAGTCGGCCGACCTCACGGGACTTGAGGACGAGCACCTCGGCGACGCGCGTCCGGAAGCCTCCGGCCTGCGGAGCCGCATCCTCACGAACGAGATCGAGCGCCCCCGGGTCGGCCCGATGCGCGACATCGCGGCGACCATCCAGCCGGATCAGGACGACCTCGTACGGGCCGATCTCGCCGTGTCCGTCTGCGTGCAGGGCGCGCCCGGCACCGGAAAGACGGCCGTCGGGCTGCACCGGGCCGCGTACCTGCTCTACACCCATCCGCGGCGCATCCGGCGCGGCGGACTGCTGATCCTCGGGCCGAACCCCACCTTCCTCTCCTACATCGCGGAGGTGCTGCCCGCGCTCGGCGAGACCGGCGTGCGGCAGTCGACGATCGGGGACGAGATCGGCCGGCATCCGGTCAGGGGCGAGGACGACGAGAGCGCCGCCGTCGTCAAGCACGACGCCCGCATGGCGCGGGTGCTGCGGCGCGCCCTCCACTCCCGGGTGGACCCGGCGGGGGGCGAGGGCCTCGGTGATCTCGCCGTGCCCGACGGTTCGTACCGCTGGCGGGTGTCAGCCGGTGCGCTCGCGCGGATCGTGGCGGGCGTACGGGCCGAGGAGCCGCCGTACGCCGTCGGACGTGAGCGCGTACGGACCCGGGTCGTGCGGAACGTACAGGCGCAGGCCGAACGGCGGGCCGGGCCCCAGTCCAACGCCTGGCTGCAGAGGATCTCCCGGGCGCGGTCCATCGGCGCGTACGTCGACTCGGTGTGGCCCAGGGTGCGGCCGGAGGAGGTCGTCGCGGAACTGCTCGGCGATCCGGACGCGCTGGCCGCCGCGGCCGACGGGGTGCTGGACGCGGACGAACAGAAGGCGGTCCTGTGGGGCCGGCCGCCCCGGTCGTGGAAGTCCGCCCGCTGGTCCGCGGCCGATCTGGTCCTGCTCGACGAGGTCGCGGGCCTGATCGAACACCCTGACGGCTACAGCCACTTGGTCGTCGACGAGGCCCAGGACCTGTCGCCGATGGAGTGCCGGGCGATCGGCCGGAGAGCCGCCTTCGGGTCGGTCACGGTCCTCGGCGACCTCGCCCAGGGGACCACGCCGTGGGCCGCCCGGGAGTGGGGCGAACTCCTCGCCCACCTGGGAAAGCCCGAGGCGTCGGTGGTGCCGTTGACCACCGGGTTCCGGGTGCCCGGGGCGGTGGTCGAACTGGCGAACCGCGTACTGGCCCGGCTGGACGTGGGGGTGCCCCCGGGTCGCTCCCTGCGCACGGACGGCGAGCTGCGGATCCACCCGACGGCCCCCTCGGACGTGCTGCGGGAGACGGCCGAGTGCGTCCGCCGCGCGCTCACGTACGAGGGGTCCATCGGGGTCGTCACCGCCGACCCGGACGTCGTACGGGTGCGGGAGGCGCTCGGAGCCGCTGGGATCGAGGCCGCCGAGGTGAACCAACTGGGCGCCCGGGTAACGGTGTTGGGGGCCGGTGTCGCGAAAGGGCTCGAATACGACCACGTCGTGGCCGTGGAACCGGCCGCGATCGCGGAGGGCGACGGGCGGGGGCTGCGCCGGTTGTACGTCGTGCTGACGCGGGCCGTGTCCAGACTGGACGTCGTGCACGCGCGGCCACTGCCGTTCGATTGAGTCGACCAATGCGGGTGAGGGGCGGCGCCCGGTGGGCTAGTGCGCCGACCCGGCCGCCCTGGCCGATCCGGTCGGCGCGTCCAGTACGGGGATCAACTGCTCCTCCTCGTACGTCAGATGCGCCTCCAGCGCGATGGTGAGGCGCTCGACCTCCGCGCGTACGTGTGCGGGGTCCGCCGAGCTGGCCGGGTCCGTCGGGTCCGCGCCGACGACCTGTTTCAACTCCGCCGTCAGCTCGGCGATCCGCTCGTGCTCCTCGCGCAGACGGTCGAGGACCGGGGCGAGGTCCGGGTGGCTGTCCGCCAGGAACGGGAACATGGCGATGTCCTCGCCGGTGTGGTGGTTGTGCAGGCCCTGGCAGAACGTCAGGCAGTTGATGCGGAGCTGGGCCCCGAGCGTGGGGCCCGCGTTGCCGATCTCCTTGCGGATCAGGGCGAGTTCGCGCCGGAAGGCGTCGTGGATCAGCTGCACGTACTGGCCCATCGAGGAGGCGCTCACGTTCGGCGGACCGTCGCTCGGAACCTGGTGGAGGACGACCACCGGGATCACCCGGCTGGTCCTGGCCTGGTAGTCGGCCCAGCCGGGGTCGGCCTCGACCGCTCGGGCGAACGCGTCGTCACGCGCGGCGCCCGCCAGGACCTCGGCGGTGGCCTCGTACGTGAACACCCCGCTCTCCACGGTGACCTGCGGATGCGCGACCAGGTTGTGGAACCAGTCCGGATGCTTCGGAGCACCCGCGGCCGAGGCGATGACCAGCACGTCCCCGTCCCCGTCGGCGAAGTACGCGACCGGAGTGGTGTGCCGCTCCCCGGAACGGGCTCCCGTGGTGGTCAGCAGGATCAGCCGGGCACCCTCGAAGGGGCCGCCGACCTCCCCGGCGTTGGCGCGGAATTCTTCGATGATCTGCTGGTTGAAGTCGTTGGGCATTCTTTTCTCTCTGCTGGATTCATTCCGGAAAAGGGCATGGGGCTGGAAATGGGCATGGGGAATCGCCGCGGGGCGAATTGCACACCGTGCACGGTGGAACCCGCGGTGAATTGAGCGCAGGGCGGCGCGGGCAGCGCGGGGCAGCACAGCAGGGCTGCACCGCAGAGCGCATATGCGCATGCGGGCGCGGTGAAGATGGTGAGGGCGCGCGACGAGACGTGCTGGTACCAGGCGTGCGGGTACGAGACGCGCGGGTACCGGGCATGCGGGTACTGGACGCGTGGATACGCGCGCGAAGGCACACTGGGCGGCAACGTCGTGCGGCGCCTGGTGCGAGTACGTAAGTGAAAGGGCGGCCCTCTGGCCCGCCCGGGCCTCACTCGGAGGCCGGGAACCCTACTGTTTTCTGGCCAATGGCCGACCCGGCAGTCACGGCGAAAATGCTATGGGAATGCGCGCGTTCAAGCAATGGCTTTCAGGGAATCGGTTGTCGCAAAGGCTCTTTTGTCGAGCCGTGACCGGTGCACGGTGGACCGCCGGCACCCCTCCGTGGTCGACTCCTTGCCATGAGTCTGTCGGTCGATGTGTATGTGCCCCGCGCGGAGGGCGGCATCGAGGTGCTGGACGTTCCGCCCGGGTGCTCCGACGCGGCGGGCCGGGAGGACTGGCGCACCGAGGTGTGGGGGTCGGAGCCGGTCCGTTCGCTGGGCGCGCGGTTCCTTCCGCGGCTCGCCACCGAGGACCTCACCGTGGCACCGGACGAGGTGCCCGCCTTCCTCGCCGAGTGCGATCTCGTCCGTACGCTGCTGGGGCGGATCACCGCACCCGCCAGTGACGTGAGCCGCGCCGCCGACGTGAGCTTCGCCGTCGACGTGCGCCGCAGCCTGGACAACATCGTGGCCGCGGCCCGGCGGGCGGCGGACATCGGCGGCGGGATCATCATCTGGTAGGCGACAGCCGGAGCCGTGGCGATGTCACGTTCGCGAACCGGCCGGTGTCTTCATGCCGTTCACGCTTCATGCCTCACGCTTCACGCTGCACGGCGAACCGAAGCGGCAGACGTCCGAGGAGGACAAGACACCATGGCACTACGCATCACGAAGGCGGAACTCCCCGCCGAGGTCGAGGAAGAGCTGATCAAGCAGTTCGGCGCGGTCCCCGAGCCCTTCGCGGTGACCGCGCACCATCCCGCTGTCGCCTGGGACTCCTCGGAGATGGGCGGCAAGGTCAATGAGTGGGACATGGCCGACGAGGGACTCAAGACGTTCGCCCACATGGCGGTTGCGGCGCTGGTCGGCTGCGGTTGGTGCCTCGACATCAACTACTTCCAGGCGCTGAACAAGGACCTGGACCTGACCAAGGCGAGCCAGGTGCCGCGCTGGCGGGAGTCGGAGGTGTTCACCCCGCTGGAACGGGACGTGCTGGAGTACGCCGAGGCCATGACGCACACCCCGCCGACCGTCACCGACGAGCAGTACGCGAGCCTGCTCGACCAGCTCGGCGAGGCGGCCCTGGTCGAACTGACCGCGTCTGTCGCCTTCGCCAACCTGGCGACCAGGAACAACTCGGCGCACGGGATCAGCTCGCAGGGCTTCTCCGACGCGTGCGGAATCCCGCTCGCCGCGCGGGCGGACGGGCGGCCGGACGGGCAGTCGGGCACACGGCCGGGCGCGCGTCCCGCGGAGTCCGGCGCGGTGCCGACGGCATGACCGGCGACGCCGATCCGTTCGTCGTCCATCGCGCGCTGCTGTTCACGGTGGCCTACGAGATGCTCGGGTCGGCGGCCGACGCCGAGGACGTACTCCAGGAGTCCTGGCTGCGGTGGGCCGACGTCGACCGGTCGCAGATACGTGACCCGAGGGCGTACCTCGTCCGGGTCGTCACACGGCAGGGACTCAACCGGCTGCGGACGCTGTCGCGCAGCCGGGAGGAGTACGTGGGTGAGTGGCTGCCGGAACCGCTGCTGACCAGCCCCGATGTCGCCGAGGACGTCGAACTCGCGGAGAGTGTGTCGATCGCGATGCTGACCGTCCTGGAGACGCTCGGGCCCACTGAACGGGCGGTGTTCGTGCTCCGCGAGGTCTTCGAGATGCCGTACGGCGAGATCGGCGAGGCCATCGGCAAGTCGGCGGCCACGGTGCGGCAGGTCGCGCGGCGGGCCCGCGAGCACGTGGCCGCGCGGCGCCCGCGGGTACGGGTGAGCCCGTCGGAGCAACAGGCCGTCGTGGAACGGTTCCTGCTCGCGCTGCGGACCGGGCAGTTGCGCGAGCTGATGGAGATCATGGCGCCGGACGTGGTGCTGGTCGCCGACGGGGGTGGTCTCGTGCCCGCCG
The DNA here is from genome assembly GCF_018070025.1 of Streptomyces liliiviolaceus. Classification (NCBI taxonomy): domain Bacteria; kingdom Bacillati; phylum Actinomycetota; class Actinomycetes; order Kitasatosporales; family Streptomycetaceae; genus Streptomyces; species Streptomyces liliiviolaceus. Next base: position 1,064,742 of record NZ_JAGPYQ010000001.1, on the reverse strand, counting down.
CGACGGCTCCGGTCCACGGGGTCGAACCGGTGTCGGTGCTGCTCGCGCGCGTCAGCCAGGTGGCCGCGGTGGCCGGGACGACGGTCGTGTGGCTCAACGGCGCGCCCGCGGTACGCATCGAGACGGGCGGCGAGTCGACCGCGGTGAGCCTCGTCGTGGAGGACGGGCGGGTCACCCGGATCTACGTCGTGAGGAACCCGCACAAGCTGACACGGCTGGACGAGCCGGCGGAACTCGCCAGGTAGGGGGGAGGGGGGCGTGTAAGGGGGGTGACACGGTCACCCGGTCGCTCGGCCACTTGGCTACGCGGCTACGCGGCTACGTGGCCAAGTGGTCTCTCGCGAAGTCGTACGCCGACCAGTTGGTGAGCAGGCGGTAGCCGAGGCGCTGGTAGAGGGCGTTGCTGGTGGGGTTCGCCAGGTCCGTGAACAGGACGACCTCGCGCGCGCCCGCTGCCAGCGCGGCCCGGCTCACCTCCGCCGTCACGGCGCCTGCGTACCCGTGACCGCGCAGGTGGGACGGGGTGTAGACGACATCCACCTGCACCTGGCCGCCGATCACCGGGTTCATGCCCGCGACGGAGACGGGGGTGCCGTCGGGGGTCTCCCAGAGTGTGTAGGTCTTGTCGGCGTAGCGGGTGCCGGCCCAGGAGTCGGCGTCGATGGAGACGTCCTCCCCGGTGGCTCTGGCGAACTCGCCGCACCAGTACATGACGTCGTCGAGGTCGTGCTCGCCCAGCAGGCGGCTCCGGCCCGCCGGGTGCGGATCGGGCGGGGTGAGGGTGCCGAGGCGGTACAGCCCCAGCCGGGTGTCACGGGGTGTCGGTGTCGCGCCCGTGCGCCGCCGCCACGCCTCGGCGAAGAGGGCTGCGGTGCCGTCGTCCGCGCTGACGGCGGGGAGGGAGTGCCCGAGCGCGGCCAGGCGGGCGGCGAGGCCGTCGGCCTGCTCGGGGGTGAGCGGGGTGGGGACCAGTGCGCGGGAGGGGAGCCGGTAGCAGGCGGCGCGGACCTCACCCGCCTGCTCCAGCACCCCGAAGAGGGGCGGCTCGACACCGAAGGCCGCGGCCCCACGGGCCCGCAGTCGCGCGGTCCACGTCAGCGGCATGACGTGCAGACCGGGCCGCGAGCGCAGGAAACCGCCGGCTCGGGCGAGGAAGTCGTCCACATCTTCGGTGAGGTGCCAGTCGTCCGGTCGCATACGGGGCAGTCCTTGGGTCGGGAGTTGGAACAGAGGGTCAGGGTCAGGGTCAGGGCCGGCGGTCGAGGGTCTGGCAGTGGCGTGGCGCACTTTTGCAAGCATGTGCTTGCAATAGTTAGCGCGGGTGGTGCAGGGTAGGGGCATGGCATCGCTCAACGTCGGCAATCTTGGTGAGTATCTGCGGGACCAGCGGCGCAACGCGCAGCTGAGTCTGCGGCAGCTCGCCGAGGCCGCCGGGGTGTCCAATCCGTATCTGAGCCAGATCGAGCGCGGGCTGCGCAAGCCGAGCGCGGAGGTGTTGCAGCAGGTCGCCAAGGCCCTGCGGATCTCCGCCGAGACGTTGTACGTCCGCGCCGGGATCCTCGACGCCGAGCGCGACCGGGACGAGGTGGAGACGCGTGCGGTCCTCCTCGCCGACCCGACGCTCACCGAGCGGCAGAAGCAGGTGCTGCTCCAGATCTACGAGTCCTTCCGCAAGGAGAACGGGTTCGAGATCAAGGCGGTCGAGGGCGTGCCGGACGCGGAAGGCGTGCCGGACGCGTCGGACATGGCGAACGTGTCGGACGTATCCGCCGTCACGCGCGTAACGGATGGCGGGGACACCGTCGTTGACAGGGCCCGCACGGCCGACGGCAGCGATGCCGCAGAGAACGACCCGCACGACCCGCGACACCCGCATGACCAGCACGATCAGCACGACCAGCAGTCCTCCGCGAGCTGACCGGGCCCGGCACCACGACCGGGCACGGCACGTCCCGGCACGGTCCCGTTCGGGCCGGCCGGCCGTCGGCCACGGAGTAGCGACAGACAGACCACACCCTCACGCTCCACGCTTCAGCGATTCCGGGAGGACCATCACCATGGCCATCACCGACGACCTCCGCAAGACCCTCAGCGACCCGACCCCGCTCTACTTCGCCGCCGGTACGGCCGACCTGGCCCTCCAGCAGGCCAAGAAGGTGCCGGGCCTCGTCGAGCAGCTGCGCGCCGAGGCGCCGGCCCGTATCGACGCCGTGCGGGGTATCGACCCGAACGCCGTCCAGGAGAAGGCCACCGCCCGCGCCAAGGAGGCGCAGGAGACCCTTCAGACCCGGGTGAACGGCTTCATCAGCACCCTGGACACCGACCTGAAGAAGATCGGTGAGACGGCTCAGGACTTCGCCCTGCGCGGTGTCGGCGTCGCCGCCGAGTACGCCGTGAAGGCGCGCGAGACGTACGAGAAGGTCGCCGAGCACGGCGAGCAGACCGTGAAGACCTGGCGCGGCGAGGCGGCCGAGGAGATCGAGGAGCTGGCGATCGCCGTCGAGCCGAACCCCGAGCCGGCCGAGGGCACGATCGCGACGCCCGCCGAGGCCAAGACCGCGCCCGCCCAGGCCAAGAAGGCGCCCGCGAAGAAGGCCCCGGCCGCCCGCAAGACCACCGCGGCCAAGAAGTCGACGCCGCCCGCGAAGTAGGACGGCGGGCGCGTACACGTACATGTACGCGGACAGAAGGAGCGTGCACGCAAAGAGCGCGTACGCGAAGAGAACGGGTCGGGCGCTCCGGGCACTATCGGAGTTCCCGGCCCGTTCTGCGGGTACGGTGACCGCGACAGCACGACGGACTAGACACGGGTGGTGGGCAAAGTGCTCCTGACGGCATTCGGCGGCCTCATGTGGCTGATCTACACCGCCATGCTGGTGCTCGCGGTGGTGGCGCTGGTCATGGCCGGGCTGGCCCGCGACGACGCCTACCGCGCCGCGAACAAGCAGACCAAGATGTTCTGGCTGATCCTGCTCGGTCTCGCCGTGGCCGTGAACCTGCTGGTGCCGATGCTCTTCCTGCAGATCGCGTTCCTCGTCGCCACGATCGTCTTCTTCGTGGACGTCCGACCCGCGCTCCAGCAGGTCTCGGGCGGCCGGGGTGGCCGCCGGGGCGGCAGCAGCAGCGACGGGCCGTACGGGCCGTACAACGGCGGCCGCTGAGCCGTTGCCTGGAGCGGCGTGTACTGAGCGTGCGGGTCCGGTGCGAAAAGCCGGGGCGCAGCCCCGGCTTTTCAGGGGCGCGGGGAACTGCGCGACCAGCCCCCACGGCGCCGCACGCTCCATCACGGCGCCGCACGCTCCATGAATCCGCCGGCCGCGAGGGCTCACGAGTAGCGGCAGCGCAACCGCGGGCTTACGCCACGCGGTCCAGCAGCAGCACCGCCACGTCGTCCGTCAGCTCCCCGCCGTTGAGGTCCCGCACCTCGTTCACCGCGGCCCGCAGCAGTTCCTCGCCCCGCAGCCCCTCGGCCAGCTGGCGGCGGACCATGTCCACCATCCCGTCCTGGCCGAGCCGCTCCCTGCCCTCGCCGGTGCGGCCCTCGATCAGCCCGTCCGTGTAGAGCATCAGACTCCACTCGCCGCCCAGCTCCACCTGCTGGCGCGGCCACCGCGCGTTCGGCAGCAGACCGAGCGCGGGGCCGCCGTTCTCGTACGGCAGCAGCTCGGCGACGGGAGGCACTCCGGCGTCGGCGCCCGCGTCGCCGCCCCCGTCGGCGCCCACCAGGGCCCGGGAGCGGGCCGGACGCGAGATCAGCGGGGCGGGATGGCCCGCCAGGCACAGGCCCGCGCGGCGGCCGTCCGGCGCGATGTCCACCGTGCAGAGCGTCGCGAAGATCTCGTCGCTGTCGCGCTCGTGCTCCAGCACCTGCTGGAGCGTCGACAGCAGCCGGTCGCCGCACAGGCCCGCCAGGGTCAGCGCACGCCAGGCGATCCGCAGCTCCACCCCGAGCGCGGCCTCGTCGGGGCCGTGGCCGCAGACGTCGCCGATCATCGCGTGGACGGTGCCGTCGGGGGTGCGGACCGTGTCGTAGAAGTCGCCGCCGAGCAGCGCGCGCGAGCGGCCGGGCCGGTAGCGCGCGGCGAACCGCAGCGAGGAGCCCTCCAGGAGCGGTGTGGGCAGCAGACCGCGCTCAAGGCGTGCGTTCTCCTGCGCGCGCAGCTTGGACTCGGTCAGCCGTCGTTCGGCCCGGTCGGACCGTTTGCGCTCCACCGCGTAGCGGACCGCGCGGCTCAGCAGCCGGCTGTCCAGCTCGTCGCGGAAGAGATAGTCCTGGGCGCCGACGCGTACGGCTTCCGCGCCGCGCTCGGTGTCCTCCGCCGGGGTCAGCGCGAGGACGGCGTGCCGGGGCGCGAGCCGCAGCACATGCCTGAGCGTGGCCAGCTCGTCGTCCGCCTCCGCCTCCGCCGCCCCCTCGGACGTGGTCGCGGGGCCGGGCGTCCGCAGCGTGAGGTCGAGCAGGACGCACTGGACGTCGTCGGTGAGCAGCCGCTCGGCCTCGGTGAGGTTGCGGGCGGTACGGACCCGGATCTGGCGGCCGGCCGCGTCCCGCAGTTCGGGCACGGTCAGCGCGCCGGCCGGATCGTCCTCGATCACGAGCAGCGTCAGCGGGGCGGTGCCGCCCGCGGCACCGCTGTCATGGGCGTCGTCGTTGTCGGCGGTGTCGGCGGTGACGCCGTGGGAGGCGTCGCCTGAGGTGCCGTGCCTCGTCGAGGACGGCTCCTGGCCGGACAGGGCGCCGAGCGCGGGCGCGGCCTGTGCCGGTCCGCCGGATGGAGACGCGGCGTGAGCCTGTCCACCTTCCACGGCGGGGATCGCTCTCTGCCGCGGTACGGGTACGGGCATCGTCTTGGGTTCCTTCCCTCCCCCCGAGGGCACGGTGCGTCGAGGGATCTCGATCCACCGACGGGGACCATAGCGTCAGGCGCCGTCACATAGGAATGGCGGCAGCCCACGCGCACGGAAAACGGCCGCCGTCATATGCCGCATCCTGTACCGCAATTGGGCAGGATGTGCGCTTGTACGGGATGACGTACATCACGCCCCACCGGTTTAGCGCCGGCTCCGAACGTGCCGCGTATCACGTGCGGCAGGTCACTGGGGCAAGTCTCTGGGGCAGGTCACCGAGGCAGGCCGCAGCGGTGAAAGCGGCGCCGGGCGGACCGGGGCGCCGCACAGAAGCGACAAGTGTCGCCGCACGGGACGCATGGGACATCGGGTGCACCGAGGTGGCGGGCGGCGTGCCCGCGGCCGGGCGGCGCGTCGGGCGGACGCGCGCCCCCGTACGGATCCCTGACCCCGGATCCCTGACCCCGGATCCCTGACCCCGGATCCCTGACCCCGGACTCCGGACCCCGGGCCTCACTTGCCCGGGCGGACCACTCCGAGTATCGGCATCGAGCCCGCCCCCGCGATCGTCACCGTACGACCGGGGCGCGGTGCGTGGATCATCGCGCCGTCGCCGATGTACATCGCGACATGGCTGGCGTCGGAGTTGTAGATGATGAGGTCGCCGGGGCGCATGGCCTCGACGGCGACGCGGTCGAGCTGCTTCCACTGCTCCTGCGAGGTGCGGGGGATCGCCTGTCCGGCGGCGGCCCACGCCTGTGAGGTGAGCCCGGAGCAGTCGAACGTCTTCGGCCCCTCGGCGCCCCACTCGTACGGCTTGCCGATCTGTGCCGTCGCGTACTCCACGGCCTTCTTGCCCTGGGCGGAGGCCTTGCCGCTGATCTCGTCGAGGATGCCGGAGTCCAGCCAGGTCGTCTGCGCCTCGTACGCCGCCTGCTGCTCCAGCTTCGCCAGGCGCTCCTTCTCGTCCTTCTCCAGCTGGGACTCAAGCTTCTCGGCGGCGGCGATCTGCTTCTTGATCTTCTTCTTGGCCTCGGCCTTCGCCTCGCGGTTGGCCTCAAGCTTCGTCCACTGGGCCGCCGCGTCGCGCGCGTACTGCTCCAAGTCCTGCTGGGTGCGCCGCATCTCGGCGAGCAGGCCCTTGGTCGCCTGGGCGCCCTGGCGGATCCGGCCCGCACCGTCCAGGAAGGCCTCCGGGTCGTCGCTGAGCATCAACTGGGCCTGGTCCGGCAGCCCGCCGACGCGGTACTGGGCGCGGGCGGCGGCGCCCACGCGCTTCTTCAGCTCGACCAGCCGGGCCTTGCCCTCGACGATCTCGCGGGCGAGCGCGACGATCTGCGTGGACTGCTTCTCGGTCCGCTCCTCGGCGAGGTTGTACGCGTCCGTGGCGACCGACGCGTCGTGGTACAGCCCCTCCAGCTTCACGCGGACCGCTTCAAGGTCCGCGGTGCTCACGGGTGTCGGACTCGCGCTCGGGCTCGGCGTCCGGGTCGGTGTCGGGCCGGGCGGCGGCGTCGGGGCCGCGTAGGCCACCCCCGGCGCGGCCAGGATGACTGCCGCGCAGGCCAGGGCCATGGCCGTCGTGGTCACGCTCCGCACACCGGTCACCATGAACCGACCCCCAAAACTGATTTACCGTCAGTAACTTAGGAACGCCCCGGGGATCGTGCCATGTCGGCGCGGAATATGACAGAGGCGGGCAAGAACTCCCGCTTCCCTTCCGCCCCTTCCTTCCCCCTCACTGCCCACTCGGTGGTGATCTCCTTCGCGTTCCCCACCAATGTGACGAATGACTCACCGAGATCGTTCCCACCACGTCAGAGGGCTGCCGGGGGCGTCCCGTTCCTACGCGCCCGGCGCCAACGCGTCCCACCGCACGGTCACTTCGCCCTGCCGCCACCGCGCCACCCCGTCCACGACCGGCCAGTCGGCCGTCAGATCGCGGACCGCCCGGATCCAGCGCTGCCGGGCGCCGTACGAGGCGTACGGCGCCGCCGATGCCCATGCGCGGTCGAAGTCGCGCAGGAAGGCGTGCACCGGCTCACCCGGGACATTGCGGTGGATGAGGGCCTTGGGGAGGCGTTCGGCGAGGTCGGACGGACGCTCCAGGGAGCCGAGACGGGTGGCGAACGTGACGGTCCGCGGACCCTCGGGGCCGAGCGCGACCCACACGTGCCGACGGCCGATCTCGTCGCACGTGCCCTCGACTAGGAGCCCGCCGCGCGAGCCGGCGTCCGCCGGCGCCAGGCGTGCGCACAGCCGGGCCCACACCGCGGCGACCTCGGCCTCCTCGTACTGCCGCAGGACGTTCGCCGCGCGGATCAGCGTCGGCCGGACGGGCAGCGGGATCTCGAAGCCGCCGTGCCGGAACCGGAGACCGTCGCGTTCGTACGGTTTTGCGGCGGCGACCCGGGCCGGGTCGATCTCGACGCCCACCACGCGCGCGCGGGGAGCGGCGGTACGCAGGCGCTGGAGCAGCTCGACCGCGGTCCACGGGGCCGCGCCGTAGCCGAGGTCGACCGCCACGGGGTCGTCGGCGTGGCGCAGTGCGGCGCCGTGGGTGGCGGCGATCCAGCGGTCCATGCGGCGCAGGCGGTTCGGGTTGGTGGTCCCGCGCGTCACCGTCCCCACGGGTTTCGCTGCGCGGGCGTTCATGGGGTCAAGGGTAAGCGGCGCGCTGGTGGGAACTCCGGGTCGGTGCGGGCCTCGCGGGGGCTGCCGCCCCCGGGCCCCCGCTGTCGGCCTGAACGGCCTCGTCCTCAAACGCCGGACGGGCTGAAAGAGCGCGAGCCGGCCGACGGCCGCCCGGCGCATCACCGCTCGCTTGCGCCTCGTCTACGCAACAGCCCCTCGAACGGTTGAGCGACCCATGGCAATGATTCGGCAAAGAGGAAATGGAGCAGACTCTTCCGGCGTTCAGGACTTGAAGGGCGTTCCACGCCCCGCCACAGGCATGCCCGCAGCGCGTCCGCAGTACGTCCGCAGCGCACCCGCAGCACGTCCGTAGAAGGAGGAAGGCCACGTGAGCCAGTACGTGAGCAGGCTCGGGCGCCGCTCGCCGGCGGCCTCGACGAGGCTTCGTCTGCATCGCAGGCCACGCCGCGTGGCGATGCTCTCCGTGCACACCTCACCGCTGCACCAGCCGGGCACGGGCGACGCGGGCGGCATGAACGTGTACATCGTGGAGCTGGCCCAGCGCCTCGCCGCGATCAACATCGAGGTCGAGATCTTCACGCGCGCGACCACCGGGGCCCTGCCGCCCAAGGTGGAGCTGGCGCCCGGCGTCCTGGTCCGGCATGTCGACGCGGGCCCCTACGAAGGCCTCGCCAAGGAGGATCTGCCCGCCCAGCTGTGCGCCTTCACGCACGGGGTGATGCAGGCCTGGGCCGGCCACCGTCCCGGCTACTACGACCTCGTCCACTCGCACTACTGGCTCTCCGGGCAGGTCGGCTGGCTGGCCGCCGAGCGCTGGGGTGCCCCCCTCGTGCACGCCATGCACACCATGGCGAAGGTCAAGAACGCCGCCCTGGCCGACGACGACACCCCCGAGCCCGCCGCCCGTGTCATCGGTGAGACCCAGATCGTCCGCGCCGCCGACCGGCTCATCGCCAACACCGCGGAAGAGGCCGACGAACTCGTCCGGCACTACGAGGCCGAGCAGGGCAAGGTCGCGGTCGTCCACCCGGGCGTGAACCTCGACCGTTTCCGCCCGGCCGACGGACGCGCCGCCGCCCGCGCGCGGCTCGGCCTCCCGCAGGACGCCCTCATACCGCTCTTCGCGGGCCGCATCCAGCCCCTGAAGGCGCCCGACGTGCTGCTGCGGGCGGTCGCCGTCCTCCTGGATGAGCGCCCCGACCTGCGCGCGAACATCGTCGTCCCGGTGGTGGGCGGCCCGAGCGGCAGCGGTCTCGCCAAGCCCGAGGGGCTGCAGAAGCTCGCCGCCCGGCTGGGCATCGCCGACGTGGTGTGCTTCCGGCCGCCGGTCGACCAGGAGCAGCTCGCGGACTGGTTCCGGGCCGCGTCCGTGCTGGTGATGCCCTCCTACAGCGAGTCGTTCGGACTCGTCGCCATAGAGGCGCAGGCGGCCGGCACCCCGGTGCTCGCCGCCGCGGTGGGCGGTCTGCCGGTCGCGGTCCGCCACAAGGAGACGGGCTTTCTCGTCTCCGGCCACGATCCCGTCGACTACGCGCGCGTGCTGCGCGATTTCGCCGACAACCGGGCGCTCCCGGACCGGATGGGCGCGGCGGCCGCCTGGCATGCGCAGTCCTTCGGCTGGGACACGGCGGCGGCGGCCACGGCCGACGTCTACACGGCGGCGATGAACGAGCACCGCCGTCACGTACGCTCCCACCATGGCTGACACGATGGCTGCGGAGCGGGCGGCGGGGACCGTCGAGGAGTTCCTCAAGGACGCCGAACTGGAGTGGGAGAGCCCGGAGTCCGGCCACTTCGTGGTGAAGCTCCCCGGCACCAGGAAGCTGTCGACGACCGTCTCGCTGATCGTCGGCGGACACTCCCTCTCGCTGAACGCCTTCGTCATCCGGCACCCGGACGAGAACGAGGGCGGGGTGCACCGCTGGCTCCTGGAGCGCAACCTCAAGCTCTACGGAGTGGGGTACGCCGTCGACCCGCTCGGTGACATCTACGTGGCGGGCAAGCTGCCGCTGGCCGCGGTCACCGCCGACGAGGTCGACCGGCTGCTCGGTGCGGTCCTGGAGGCCGCCGACGGCAGTTTCAACACCCTCCTGGAGCTCGGTTTCGCGTCCGCGATCCGCAAGGAGTACGCCTGGCGGGTGTCGCGCGGCGAGTCCACCCGCAATCTGGACGCGTTCAGCCACCTGACTCAGCGTCCGACTGGCTGAGTCGGTAGTCCGTACCAATCAACCGCTGCACGACTCTTTCCCGCCGTGCGGATGCCATGTCATGCTCACCGCCAACGCACATCTGAACGTTGTTCACATCCATGGAATCCCCATCCTTGGAAGGCGGTTCGGGCATGAGCGACCGTGGCGCGCAGGACACCCAGCGGGCCCTCACCGGAGCCTTCACCGGAGGCCTCACCGGAGCCCTCACCAGACGGGCCCTGCTCGGCGGCGCGACAGCCGTGGCGGCGGCCGCCGTGACCGGCACGGCGGCCGGGGCGCAGGCGTCGGCAGCGACTCCGCGTCCGGAGGTGCCCGAACTCTGGCGGGAGTTCACCCGAACTCCCTACGTGCACCCGCAGATCCCGTACATCGGCAGAGCCGGCCAACGCGCCGGGACGGCGCACTTCCCCCGCCGCCCAGGCGCCGCCGTCGTCGCCGATGTCCGCGCGTACGGCGCCACGGCGGACGGTTCGGCCGACTCCGCACCCGCGATCAACCGTGCCATCGCCGCTGCCGGAAGGGCCGGCGGTGGCACGGTACTCATCCCGCCCGGCACCTACCGCCTCGACGGCCTGATCCACATCGGCCACTCGAACGTCGTCCTGCGCGGCGCCGGCAGCACCCGTACGGCACTCCGCGCGACCCGGAACCTCACCGAGTTGATCGGTGCCTACGGGTCGCGTTACGGCGGCGACAAGTCGTCCTGGTCCTGGGCGGGCGGCCTCGTCTGGCTCTGCCCCACGGACCGCTTCACCACCCTGACGGACGCCGTCCGGGCCAAGGAGTGGCCCTTCGAGGGCTGGACGGGCAACAAACGGGACGAGTGGCGGACGCTGACCACGGTCGCACCGGCCCGCCGGGGCTCCTGGACGGTGACCGTCGCGGACCCGGGCAGGCTCGCCCCCGGAGACCTGGTCCTCCTCCGCCTCGCGGACGACCCCGCCCACACCCTCCTGGAGCACATGGCGGGCGACGGCGCCGGCCCGGAGGCCTACGTCTGGGACGACAAGACAAAATTGACCAGCTACGTCCCGTACGAATGGCCCGTGCGGATCACGCGCCTACGGGGCAGGCAGGTCACCCTGGAGCGGCCCCTTCCGCTCGACGTCCGCCCGGAGTGGGACCCGCGTCTGACCACCCATGTGAAGGCGCTGACCGGATCCGGGGTGGAGGGCCTCACCCTGGAGGCCGTCGAGACCCCGCAGGCCCCGCATCTGCTGGACAAGGGCTACAACGGCGTCACCTTCCAGTGCGCGTACGACTGCTGGGCCGACGACATCGTCGTACGCCACATGGACAACGGCTTCGGGCTGGTCGCCGCCTCCGCCTGCACCCTGCGCAACACCCGGGTCGCGGGACGCGGCTCGCACCACCCGTACTTCTGCCGCGAGGGATCGCACGACAACCTCGTCGACCGCTTCACCATCGAGGAACGCACGACACCCGCCCCCGCGAACACCCAGCTCCACGGCATCAACGTGGAGGGGCTGTCCTCGTACAACGTCTGGTCGCGCGGGGACATGCGCATGGGCACCTTCGACTCGCACCGCGGGATGCCCTTCGCGAACGTCCGTACCGACATCACGGTCGTCAACGACGGCCGCCACGGCGGGGACGCGAGCGCGGGCCCCCTCTTCGGCGCCCGCTTCACCCACTGGAACATCCGCGTCACCAACGGCCGCGCCGGCCTGATGAGGATCGACGGCCTGGCCCCGTACAGCGCGACGGTCGGCATCAACGAGGTGACGGAGTTCGACCAGATCGACGTACCCGACTTCACCGGGCCGCTGCACTCCCGCCTGGAGCTGTACGGGACGACGGACGCGGTACGCCCGCGGAACCTGTACGACGCTCAGCGTGATCTTCAGCGCGTGGGGGTCACGGGGTGACTTTCAGCGCGAGCTGTCGCGGTAGCGGCCGGGTGCCACTCCGACCAGCCGCTTGAAGTGGCGGCTGAGGTGGGACTGGTCGTAGAAGCCGGTCTCGGCGGCCACCTCGCCGGGTGCCCGGCCCGCCAGCAGCAGCCGCCGGGCCCGCTCCACCCGGCGTGACATCAGGTACTGGTGGGGCGGTATCCCGTACGCGCCGCTGAACGCCCGCACCAGATGGGCGGGGTGCGCGTGCACGAGCCCGGCGGCCTCCTGGAGGGTGACGCCCTCCAGGAGGCGTTCGTCGAGCAGCTCGCGGAGCCGGTGTGCGAGCGGGTGGTCGGCGCCCCGGCCGTCCCTGACGAGCGCGGGCCGCAGATGGCCGCGCAACCGCTCGCCGATCAGGGTCAGCCTGCTCTCCGCCTCCAGCTCGTCACCGGGCCGGGCGAGGGCCGTGTGCAGCTGCCCGACCCGCCGGCGCAGCACCGGATCGAGGAAGTCGGGGGTGTCCACGGCCGGTCCGATGTACGTCTCGTCGAGACGGCTGAGATCCAGGTACAGGACCCGCTTGCGGAAACCGTCCTCGGTGATCGGCGACCCGTTGTGCGGCACGTGCGGCGGGAGCAGCGAGACCGTGCCGTCCGGGGTGCCGTGCTCGTGCCGGTCGAGGTCGTAGCGCACCGCGCCCGCGTCGACGAGCAGCAGGGTCCACGCGTCGTGCACGTGCATCGGATACGCGTACTCCGTGAAGTGGGCGTGGAAGACCTCCACGACACCCGGCACGCTGGGGCGCCAGGCGGAGACCTCACGCCGGACCACCATGCAAACAACGTACAAGACGGGTGCGTACGCGGCTCGGCAGTCTCGAAGCATGAGCAGTGAGAGCAGCCAGACCCCTGAACACGCCCCTGAACACGCCCGTGAACACGCCTCTGGACACACCCCGGACCCCGCGCCGGCCCCCGTCCGTTTCGACACCAAGATCGCCGTCCTGCTGCGCGAGGACCTGGAGCCGTGGCAGCGGCTGAACGTGACCGCGTTCCTGGTCAGCGGCCTGGGCCCGGCGGTCCCCGAGGTGGTCGGCGAGCCGTACGAGGACGCCGACGGCGTCGGCTACCTGCCCATGTTCCGCCAGCCGGTCCTCGTCTTCGAGGGGACGAAGGAGACGCTGAAGGCGGCCCACGGCAAGGCACTGTCCCGCGCCCTGCCCCGCGCGCTGTTCACCGCGGACCTGTTCACCACGGGCAACGACCGCGACAACCGGGCGGCGGTACGGGCCGTACCCACCGCGGACCTCGACCTGGTCGGCCTCGCGGTGTACGGCCCCCGCAACGCGGTGGACAAGGTGGTGAAGGGGGCGCGGATGCACCACTGAGGTGCGGCGGTGCTGCGCGTTGCCACGGGGCGCTAGCCGGCGCTGACCTCGGGCTTTTCGGCAGCGGGCCGGGGCTGGGCCGGCAACTGGACCGGCGACTGGACCGGCGACTGGGGGAGCGGCAGGGGCTCGGACAGGGGCTCGGACAGGGGCTCGGGTCGAGCCTTGGACCGGGCCACGGGTCGAGCCTCGGACCGGGCCTCAGGTCGGGGTGATTCGGTGGCTACGGGCTCCTCGTCCGGGAGCCCGCGCATGAGCACCCCGTACCCCACCCCCGCCACCGTGCCGACGATCGCGCACACGCCCCAGAGCCACTCGGCCCCGTACCGGTCGATGACGACACCGGACATCAGGGGTGCGACGAGCGCGGCGACGGACCAGGACGTCGTGTACATGCCCTGGTAGCGGCCGCGGCCGTGGACGGGGGAGAGGCGGACGACGAGGCCGGTCTGGGTGGGCGCGTTGACGATCTCGGCGAGGGTCCAGACGCAGATCGTGAGCGCGAAGACGCCGACCGAGCCCGCGAAGGCGGTGAGCCCGAACCCGTACCCGGCGAGGAGGGACGACACGACGAGGAGCTGTTTCGGGTCCTGGTGCTGGATGAGACGGGTGACGGGGAGCTGCAGCACGACGATGAGGACACCGTTGATCGCGATCACCAGGCCGTAGTCGGCGGGCGTGAATCCGGCCTGCCCCATCGCCACCGGCAGGCCCACATACCCCTGCTGGAAGATGAGCGCGACGAGGAAGGACAGCCCGACGACGCTCATGAAACGCCCGTCACGCAGCACCGTCCCCAGACCGACCGCGGGCTCGTCGGCCGTCTTGGCGGTCGGCGCGGGCCGCGACTCGGGCAGCTTCACGAAGATGACGATCGCGCAGACCATCGTCATCCCGGCCTCGACGAGGAAGCCCGCGAGGTAACTGACCTCCGCGATGAAACCGGCCGCCGTGGACGAGACGGCGAAGCCCAGGTTGATCGCCCAGTAGTTGAGCGAGAAGGCCCGCACCCGGTCCTCGGGCCTGACGATGTCGCCCATCATCGCCTGCACGGCGGGACGGGAGGCGTTGCTGGCCATGCCGACGAGGAAGGCGACGGCCGCGATCGCCACCGGGTCCCGCATGAAGCCGAGCAGCGCGACGGAGACGGCCGTGGACGACTGGGCGATGAGCAGCGTGGGCCGCCGCCCGAGCCGGTCCGTCATCACACCGGCGCCGAGCGAGGAGATCACCCCGCCGAGCCCGTGGAGCGAGGCGACGAGTCCGGCGTACGAGGCGGAGTAGCCGCGGTCCAGCGTCAGGTACAGGGCCATGAAGGTGGCGACGAAGGCGCCGAGCCGGTTGACGAGCGTGCTGGTCCACAGCCACCAGAACTCACGGGGGAGCCCGGAGAGGGTCTCGCGGGCGGCACGTCTCACGCTCAGGGACGTGAACGGCATGGGGACTCCCAGGTCTGATGAGCGCTTCCGACGAGCGCGGCTCATGTAAGTGGTGCGTACGGCGAGCACAAATTACGAGGGCGGGCCGGGCGGCTGCCACTCAATTAACAGAAGTCGTCAAGTATCGGGGGTGGGCTGGGGCGGGGCGGGTGCGGGTGTCCGGGTGCCGGGCGGGCGAGCGGCCGATCGGGGGCTTCGATTACGCTCGGGGCCATGGCCGACGCACCGTACAAGCTGATCCTCCTCCGCCACGGCGAGAGCGAATGGAACGCGAAGAACCTGTTCACCGGCTGGGTGGACGTCAACCTCAACGAGAAGGGCGAGAAGGAGGCAGTACGCGGCGGTGAGCTGCTCAAGGACGCCGGCCTGCTGCCCGACGTCGTCCACACCTCGCTCCAGAAGCGCGCGATCCGCACGGCGCAGCTCTCCCTCGAATCGGCGGACCGCCACTGGATCCCGGTCCACCGCAGCTGGCGCCTGAACGAGCGGCACTACGGCGCACTGCAGGGCAAGGACAAGGCGCAGACCCTCGCGGAGTTCGGCGAGGAGCAGTTCATGCTGTGGCGCCGCTCGTACGACACGCCGCCGCCCCCGCTTGAGGACGGCACGGAGTTCTCGCAGTCGGACGACCCGCGCTACGCGACGATCCCGCCGGAGCTGCGCCCGCGCACGGAGTGCCTGAAGGACGTCGTCGTCCGCATGCTCCCCTACTGGTACGACGGCATCGTCCCGGACCTCCTGGCCGGCCGCACGGTCCTGGTCGCGGCCCACGGCAACTCGCTGCGCGCCCTCGTCAAGCACCTCGACGGAGTCTCGGACGCGGACATCGCGGGCCTGAACATCCCGACGGGCATCCCGCTCGCGTACGAACTGGACGCGTCCTTCAAGCCGGTGACCCCGGGCGGCACATACCTGGACCCGGCGGCGGCCGCGGCGGCGATCGAGGCTGTCAAGAACCAGGGCAAGAAGAAGTAGCTTTCCTGATCATGCCTCCCACCTGCGCATACGGCGCGGATGGGAGGCATTTTCATGGCCTGGGGGCCGCAGGTGCCGCAGCGTCTTCCGAGGCGAGCGGCCGCCCTTGGCGTGACCGGGAGTTGTCGGGCGGGCATGAGTCGGAGCGCGGAGTCTGCGGCACGGCCTGATGCGTCATGGGTTTCTGCCGCCTGACCTGCGGCGTTCGTGTGGTCGTTTGTGTGTGACACTCCACGGCACACGAAACAACGCGAAGGCAGGACACATGCGTGGGGTGGCCGTGGCCGTGGCCGCGATAGCGGTGATGACGGCGCTGACAGGTTGTGGCGGCGGTGACAGCGCCGGCGCAGCAGGTGAGCGGGCGACGACGACTGCGCGCACGGCGGAGAAGGCGGCCGAGGACGAGCTGACCGTCGATGCCGTACAGGGGGATGTCCGGTCTGCGGTCGAGGACGCGGGGAACGGACGGCTGAGTTTCCCCGACATGAGCAAGCTGGGCAATCCGTGCCGCGTGGTGGGGGTCTTGATGACCGAGGACGCGCCGAAGCGTGCGGCCGTGGACTCGGTGTTGGCCGTGCTGAAAGCACGGGGCTGGGGACACCTGGAGCGGATACCGTCCGAAGACGGTGGCCTGGGCTGGCACATGGTGAAGAACGGCTGGGAGATGACGCTGAGTGCGGGGGAGGTCCCCGAGGGAGCGGGGATCGTGTTCGACGCGTTGGGGAAGGCATGTGGGGTGCCCATGCCGTCGCGGCCCGCAGCCTCCGACATCGCGCCTCCTGAGCGGCCCGTCCTGCCCTGAGCGCATCCGCCCACCGCGCTGCGGCGGGTCAGGCGGCGGCGGAGTCGTCGCCGAGGTCGGAGCGCCGAAGTCCGCCCGCTGCGGCGGCTCCTCGGCCGGCCCTTGCCCAGGCGATCTAAGGTGTGGCGATGCAGCCCTCCCCGTCGCCGCGGATATCGGCGGACGAGCTTCGCCCCGGACGTCGCTGGTATGCGGTTGCGGCCGCGATCGCCGTCGTTCTGATCGTGCTGGGCATGGTCGTCGGTGTGTACCGGTTCAAGAACGTGGTCGACGCGGTGGACACGGGCAACCAGTTCGCCGACGGGGACTCCGTCACGCTGCGGCTCGATCCGGAGCACGAGAAGGCGATCTGGATCGAGGAGCGGGGACCGTCCGCCGACCAGAAGTGCGGGATCAGCGGTCCGGGCGAGCCCCGTCTCACCGATCCGGGGATCGACGTGTTCCTCACCCGCGATGAGACCTGGAACCCCCTGCGCGCCATCGACGTGTCGCGGGCAGGCGAGTACACGGTCACCTGCACCTCCAAGGGGCCGTCCCAGTACGCCATCGGGGACCCCGGAGGGTTCGTCACCTTCGGAGCCTGGCTGCTGCTGGCCCTCCTCCTCCCGATGCTCGGAATCGCCGTCGGCGCCGCGATCGCTCTCGTCACCGCCCTCCGCCGCAGAAGCCACCGCAAGCGCCTGCTGGCCGCACGTCACGGCTCCGGTGGCAGCCACCCCGTACAGCCCGTTCCGACCCTCGGCGCCGGCCGTCGGCCGTAGTACTACCCCCTCGGTGCGACTCGACAGCCGTGCGAAAACGGGTGTGTCAGTGCCGGGGGCTACCGTCCTGGGCATGGCCATCAGACCATCCACATCCTGGCGGGCGCGTGTCGACGGCGAGGCAAGGGAGCTTGCCTCCGGGGCGCGTGACCCGAGCGATGCCTTCATGTCCCAGCTCTTCCCCGAATCGCTGCTGTCCGCGACGGAGAAGGCGCTGGGCGCGTTCGAGTCCGCTGTGCGGGGGCTGCGCAAGGACGGTGATGAGGACAGTGACGGCGAGCGGGTCTTCGAAGCGATCAAGCACGTCGTTCTGGCGCTGAACGACATCAACGAGGAGCACGGCGGCGCCGGTTACGAGACCCAGGAGCGGGAGGAGTTGTGCCTGTACATCGATCAGACCCTGACCGAACACGGCATCGACGTCCCTGCCCTGGCGGCGCGGCGAGGCATCGACCGTACCGAGATCACGGATGACTGGCGGGACTGGTAGCAGGCCGCGGAGACAGCGGGGGTGGGGGAGGAGGAGGGGGCGAGGTGCTGGTGGTCAGCGGCGTTCGTGTTCTTGTACTGCCGGGCTGCCCAGCCTCCGACGACCACGATCCCGGCGAGGACCGTGCTCAGAAGCCAGCCCAGCCGTAGCGCGGCCGGAGCGCGGAGGACGCAGGCGCGTCTCAGTTCTTGACCGCCTCCGCGATCCGCGCAGCCGCTTCCGCCGGCGTGAGGTGCGTCGTGTCGACGACCTCGGCCTCGGCGTGCAGCCAGGTGCGGGCCGCCTCCGCGTAGGGCTCAAGGTGTGCGAGGCGGAACGGGGAGTCGGGGCCGAGAACGGTGTCGCCCGCGATGCGTCCGCGCAGGGTGTCCTGGTCGGCGTGGAGCACGAAGTGCCGTACAGGAATGGCGTGTTGCGCGAGGCCCGTGCTGATCTCGCGCCAGTACTGCTCCACCAGCACGGTCATGGGCATCACCAGAACGCCCCCGGCGTAGTCCAGTACCCGCCGCGCGGTCTCGACGACGAGCGGTCGCCACGGCGGCCAGTGCTGGAAGTTGTCCGCCCCGGGGCCGGGCAGCCCCGGCGTGATGTCCATGAGCGTCTCGCCGACCTTCTCCGCGTCGAACACCCGCGCATCCGGAATCAGTTGCCGCACGAGCGCGCTGGTCGTCGTCTTGCCCGCGCCATGGGTGCCGTTGAGCCATACGATCATGGCCTCAACGCTAGGACACTCCCTGGTGCCCCACGCTACGAAGCCACTCCGCGAGCACCGCGAAATCGTCGTCGACCAGGCCCACGCCCGGGTCGACGCGGTGAAGCAACGACGGCTCCCGGCGCTGTGCGTCGACCCAGAGGCGGTCCATGGCGCCGATCTCGTCGTCGACCCAGATGAACGGGCGGCGGCCGGCCCGGTCGAGGATGTGCCGGGTCTTCCAGTGCAGGCCGCGCGGACCCTCGTCGGCGGACGTGTCCGGCCACCTCAGTACCGGCAGTACCGGCAGCCCGATCCGTGGAGCGACCACCTCGTTCGCGTCGTCCAACCAGGTCGTCGCCCACACCAGGTCGCATCCCAGCGCCAGGAGGCGTGGCCCGACGGTGGGGTCGAGCCGTCCGAGCAGTGGGTTCCCCGGAGGAGGGGGAGCAGGGGAGCCTCCGCCGGCCGACGGGCCGAACGGGATGAGCGGGCCGTCGATGTCGAGGAAGAGAACGGGACGCCCGTCCTCGCAACGGTCGTTCAAAGCTGTTCCTTTCCGATCATGTGTGCCGCTACAGTGACCCAGCTGTCGTGGAGAACGTGAAGTGTCCGTTCCACGTCGGGGAGGCGAACGGCAGCCCTTTTCAGCACCCTTGGCGCCGCTTCCGGCAGCGCCTTCGGGATCGCAATCTTTCGGCATTCTTGTGGGGGCACATGAAGATTCACAGACGCCGCGTGCTCGCGGCACTGGGCACCGTCGTCGCCGTGGCCGCGGGCATGGCGACCGCCACGCCCGGCGCGGTCGCGGTGGAACCCGTCACCTGGCAGGCCGCCGACGGCAAGCTGACGTTCGTCAACGGCGCCCGTAACGTCATGCAGACGCAGGAACCCGGCAGCAGCACGTACACCGACTTCCTCGCCGAGGCCCGCCAGCCTGCCTGGTCGCCCGACGGCAGCCGGGTCGCGTACGTGAAGGACAACCGGGTCGAGACCCGCCGCTACACCGGTTCCACCCTGGTCAAGATCCAGGAGCAGGGCTCGATGACCAGCGTCGGCCACCCGACGTTCCTGGGCTCGGGGCAGACGGTCGTGTACTCCGGCGGCGGTCGCCTCCGGTACGCGTCCTCGGACGGCTCCCGTTACGCCCAGCCGCTGTTCTCCACCGCGGAGGACGGCTGCGACCGTCAGCCCAGCGCGTCGATCAACGGCCTGGTCGCCTTCGTCCGCACCGGCGACACCTGCGGATCACCGACCGGCTCGGCCATCTGGCTCTGGGAGAACGCCACCGGCGGCTTCACGAAGCTCGCCGACTCCGGCACCAACCCCGCGATCTCGCCCGACGGCACCCAGGTCGCCTTCGTCCGTGAGGCGGACGGCCTGAGCCGGCTCTTCGTCGTCAACACCGACGGCACCGGCGAGCGCCAGCTCACCTTCACCGACGCCGCGTACGCCCCGGCCTGGTCGCCCACCGGCACCCGGATCGTCGTCACCAACGGCACCGACGAGGACGTGGCCATTCCGCGCATCGTCGACGTCGCCACCGGCGACATCACCAAGGTGGCGCTCCCGCCGGGTACGTCATCGGTCCTCGACCCCGCCTGGCAGCCGCTGCGCAGCCAGGGCGTGGGCCGGGTCTGGGGCGCCGACTCGTACGCCACGAACGTCGCCGCGTCCCGCTGGACCTGGAACACGACGGGCCAGAGCGAGCCCGGTCTGATCGACGCGAAGACCGCCGTCCTCATCAGCAAGGACAGCCCGTCCTACGCCCTGACAGGGCAGACCCTCGCCGGCCAGAAACTGGGCCCCCTGCTGATGACGTCGAAGACCTCGGTGTCGGCCGGTGTCCAGAACGAGCTGAAGCGCGCGCTGAAGCCCGGCGCCACGGTCTACCTGGTCGGCGGCACGGACATCCTGTCCAGCGCGGTCGCGACCAAGGTCAGCTCGCTCGGCTTCACCCCGAAGCGGCTGTCCGGCACCTCGCGCTACTCCACCTCCGTGGCGGTCGCCAAGGCCGTCACGAGCTCTCCGGAGTACGTGTTCATCGCCACCGGCACCGACTACCACTCGGCGATCGCGGCCTCCGCTGCGGCGGGTGCCCTGGGCGCGGGCGGCAAGGGCACGGTCGTCCTCAACCAGGGCAACACCCTGTCGTCGTCGGTGAAGTCGTACCTCAACTCGATCGACCCCGACCGGACCATGGTCGTCCCGGTCGGCACCTCGGCGAAGTACGCGCTCACGCACACGTCCTTCTCCAACTGGCCCGACACCTACTCGTACTACCCGATCAGCGGCAGCGGCCACGACGGTACGTCGGCCGAGCTGGCGCGGTTCTGGTGGAGCTCCCCGTTCCAGGTCGGCCTGGCCTGGACGGACAGCTGGCGCGGCGGGGTCTCCGCGAGCACCGGCATGCTCCACTACGGCCCGGTCCTGTGGACCGACGAGACGACCCTGTCGGAGACGAGCGCCACCTATCTGCGTCAGCAGGCGGCCGGCGTCAACTCCGTCATCGCCTTCGGCGGCACCGGCTCGGTCTCCGCGGCCGAGCTGACCGCGGCGGGCTCCGCGATCAGCGCGGGCAGCTCGCTGGTGGAGTACCGGCCGTACTACGACGGTGTCACCCCGGCGCAGGCGACCGCGCGCTCGGCAGCCCCCGGCGCGGTGAGCGACACCGCGCAGCGGGCGACCGGTACCGCGGCCCCGCAGCCGAACCTGGACGCGGTGCGCACCACCAATCGGTAGCCGCCGCCCGCCGGCGCATGAACCGATGAACGAACGGAAGGGCCCCGCACCTGAAGCGGGGCCCTTCCGCGTTCACGGGTGACGCCGCAGACGCCTCAGCCGCACTGACAGGGATTGCCGGACTGGCACCCGCATCCGCAGCCCGAGCCGCAGCCGCAGGCGCCGAAGAGCGGCAGGCTCTTGATCTCGACTGGCTGCTGCGTCTCGCGTTCCTGGGTCGGGTCGGGCGTGGTGGGGGAATCGGCCATGGGTCCCTCCTCGAAGGCTTGTGCCTACTCCCATTGCATTCCCCCGAGGCCGGGCGCATCAACGGCGCACTGAGGCTTTCGCGCCCCTGCCCGCACCCGATGCGCCCCCTCGCGGCCGAGGCCCGGCCCACCCACAGCCCGACCCACGGCCGACCGAACCGCAGCCGGACCCACGGCCAGCCGACCCGCAGCCCGACCCACGGCCGGTCACACAGCCACAGGCCACACAACCACAGGCCACACAGCCACCGGCCGCACCTCCACCCGCCCTGGACGCCTTACGCGCCCTCGACCTGCGGAGCGGTCTGCAGCTCGTCGGCGTGCTCGCCCGTCACCAGGTACACCACACGGTTCGCCACCGACACCGCGTGGTCCGCGAAGCGCTCGTAGTAGCGGCCCAGCAGCGTCACGTCCACCGCCGTCTCGATGCCGTGCTTCCAGCGGTCGTCCAGGAGGTGCTGGAAGAGCGTGCGGTGGAGGAGGTCCATCGCGTCGTCGTCCTGCTCCAGCTGGAGGGCGAGGTCGACGTCCTTGGTGACGATGACCTCGGCCGCCTTCGCCATCAGCCGCTGCGCGAGCTGGCCCATCTCCAGGATCGTGGCGTGCAGGTCCTGCGGAATGGCGCGCTCCGGGAAGCGCAGCCGTGCCAGCTTCGCCACGTGCTGGGCGAGGTCGCCGGAGCGCTCCAGGTCGGCCGACATACGGAGCGAGGTGACGACGATCCGCAGGTCCGTGGCCACGGGCTGCTGCCGGGCCAGCAGGGTTATCGCCCGTGCCTCAAGGTCGTGCTGGAGATCGTCGACCTTCTGGTCGGCCGCGATCACGCTCTCCGCGAGCTTCAGATCGGAGTCGAGGATCGCCGTCGTGGCGCGACCGATGGCCGATCCGACGAGGCGGGCCATCTCGACCAGGCCCTCGCCGATCGAGTCAAGTTCCTCGTGGTACGCGTCCCGCATCTGGATGTCCCTTTCCTACGTCTGCTTCGGAGGTTCACTGGGGCTCGTGAACCCCACGGTCCCACGCTCCGGCCTGAACGCGTCGGTTTACGTCCCCTCAAATGAACCATCACCGGCACCCAGGTGAATTCTGGGCGACGTGGCCTCTTCCCGCAGGTGGGAAGGGTGCGCGGCCCGGTCGTACGAAGTGAACCAGCAGGGTCTCCAGGGTGAACTCTGGGCGACGAGTGTTCGAGTCCACCCTTGGACGGCTGTGACCGGGGCGTACAGCGTGCCTAACCTGGAGCCATGGACGTGAACGCGGCTGTCGCCGCAGCGGCAGCGATCGCCGGTGTACTCACCGGTGTCATCGCCGTGCTGGCGTTCCGCTGGAGTGAGCGGGAACAGAAACGCCCCACCCGCACCTCTCTGCACACCGACCCGGTCCTGCCGCCGGGCGTCGACACGGTTCTGTCCGTGCTCCGCTCCTCCGCCGTCGTGCTCGACGAGTCCGACGCCGTGGTCAAGGCCAGCTCGGCCGCGTACGCCCTCGGTCTCGTGCGCGGCGGGAAACTGGCCGTCGAACCGATGATCCTGATGGCCCGCGACACCCGCAGGGACGGCGAGATACGACAGGTCGAGCTGGACCTTCCCCGGCGCGGCACCGGCCGGGGCGAGGCACTCGCCGTGTCCGCCCGCGTGGCCCCGCTCGGCTCCCGGCTCGTCCTCCTCCTGGTCGAGGACCTCACCGAGGCCCGCCGGATCGAAGCCGTACGACGCGACTTCGTGGCCAATGTCAGCCACGAGCTCAAGACCCCGGTCGGCGCGCTCTCCCTCCTCTCCGAGGCCGTCATGGGCGCCTCGGAGGAACCGGAGGCCGTGGAACGCTTCGCCGGGCGCATGCAGATAGAGGCGACCCGCCTCACCAACCTCGTCCAGGAGCTCATCGACCTCTCCCGGGTCCAGAACGACGACCCGCTGGAGGACGCCGAGCCCGTCCGCGTCGACGAGCTGGTCGCCGAGGCGATCGACCGCTGCCGCCACCAGGCCGGCACCAAGCAGATCACCATGGCCGCCGGCGGCACCGCCGACCTGCGCCTGTGGGGCAACCGCGGCCAGCTGGCGGCGGCCCTCGGCAACCTCGTGGAGAACGCCGTCAACTACTCGCCCGCCCGCACCCGGGTCGGCATAGCCGCGCGCAGGGTGACCGCGCCCGGCGGAGACCTCATCGAGATCGCCGTGACCGACCAGGGCATCGGCATCTCCGAGAAGGACAAGGAGCGCGTCTTCGAGCGCTTCTACCGCGTCGACCCGGCCCGTTCCCGCGCAACCGGCGGTACGGGGCTCGGGCTCGCGATCGTCAAGCACGTGGCCGCCTCGCACAGCGGGGAGGTCACGGTGTGGAGCTCCGAGGGTCAGGGCTCCACCTTCACCCTGCGGCTGCCGGAGGCGGGCGCCGCCCGCGACCGCGCGAGCGGCCATCAGATGCCCGGCCTCGACGAAGACGACGAGACCGGTCAGACCGACGGGACGACCACCGTCTCATCCCCGTACGAACCCTTTTCTGCCCCGGAGGTCCACCCGTGACCCGAGTGCTCGTCGTCGAGGACGAGGAGTCCTTCAGCGACGCTCTGTCCTACATGCTTCGCAAAGAGGGTTTCGAGGTCGCCATCGCGGCCACCGGGCCCGACGGACTCGACGAGTTCGAGCGCAACGGCGCCGACCTCGTCCTCCTCGACCTGATGCTGCCCGGTCTGCCGGGTACCGAGGTGTGCCGTCAGCTGCGCAGCCGTTCGAACGTTCCGGTGATCATGGTCACCGCCAAGGACAGCGAGATCGACAAGGTCGTGGGGCTCGAAATAGGAGCCGACGACTATGTGACCAAGCCCTTCTCGTCGCGTGAGCTGGTCGCCCGCATCCGGGCCGTCCTGCGCCGCCGCGGCGAGCCGGAGGAGGTCAGCGTGGCCGCCCTGGAGGCGGGCCCGGTGCGGATGGACGTCGACCGCCACGTGGTCACCGTCTCCGGCTCCAAGGTCGACCTCCCGCTCAAGGAGTTCGACCTCCTGGAGATGCTGCTGCGCAACGCGGGCCGCGTCCTGACGCGTATGCAGCTCATCGACCGGGTGTGGGGCGCCGACTACGTGGGCGACACCAAGACGCTGGACGTCCACGTGAAGCGCCTGCGGGCGAAGATCGAGCCGGACCCCGGCGCGCCGCGCTACCTGGTGACGGTCCGCGGCCTCGGCTACAAGTTCGAGCCGTAAACCGCACAGGACAGTACGTCCGCACAGCACAGTACGTCCGCACAGGGCAGTAGGTACTGCGGTACCGCGAAGGGCGGGACCCCCGGAAGAGGGTCCCGCCCTTCGTCATGCGCAGCTCATGCCTCACGCGTACGTACGGGACCTGCCCGTACGGGAGAACGGTGGCCGTGGGCCGCTCAGTGGCCCGCTGCCGACTCCGAGGCGTCCGCGCTGGCCGAGGCTGCGTCGGTGGCCTGCGTGCCCGCCTCGCCCGTCTCCTCGGTCCCGCCGGACGCGGTGGCGGACCCGGAGGGCGTCGGCGACCCGGTGGCCGTGCCGGACTCCGACTCCGAGGCGGAGGGCTCGGTGCTCGGCGCCGCCGGGGCCGCGCTCGGGCCCCACTCGGCGTAGTAGCCGTGGCCGGGCACGACGAACGCTTCCAGCTTCACGTCGCCGGTCTTGCTGAAGGTGAAGGTGACCGGCTGCGCGTCGCCGTCCGCGAACGCCTCGCGGCTGCTCTCCAGCGCGGCGGAGGCGTTGCCCTTGCCGCCGAGGACCAGGGAGCCGTGGGCCGGGACGGTCAGCTTGCCCGAGCCCTTGGCGGGCTTGAGCTCCGCGGGCTGCCCGATGCCCTCGACCTTGATCGACTCCAGGGTCTGGGGCTTGTCGCCGCTGTTGAACAGGGTCGCGGAGACCGCGGCCGGGCCGGTCGACTCCAGTTCGGCCTGGGTGATGACGACGGCGTTCTGGATCTTGATCTGGCCGACGGTGACGGCCGCGTTGTCCGGCTTGATCTCCAGCGTCTGGGCCTTGTTGCCGGCACCGCACGCGGCGAGCGAGGCGATCGAGAACGCGATGGCGGCGGCGGCGAGGCTGCCGCGTCGAAGGCTGCTGCTCACGGCGGCGGCAACTCCTAGAACGTGGGCGGAACAGGGCGACTCCTCTGTAAAGCCGCCCTAAGGGTCAGTCAGCGGCCTCAGGTTACCGAGCCGTTCCCGCGCCGCCGCACCCGACCCGCCCCTACGGCGCCCCGACCGCGACCGTACGCCGCTTCTGCGTTCCCCGGCTCTCCCGTTCACCCGGTGTACGTGCATGCCGCATGGACTCATCCGCCACGCACCCGTCCGCCTTTCGTCCGTCTTTCACATAAGAACCCTCGGTAAGCCACCGACAAGCCTCCGGTGCGGTCTTGCGGATTTCCCGTAAGGAATGCGTGGCGGCCCGGGAAATTGATCTTCGGTCGATCTTCCGTTGATCTTCCGTCGATCTCCGCGCCGATCTCCGGCCGATCCGATGCCGATCTCCGGCCCGCGTGATCAATTCCGGATTCGTCTCGTACGTGACCCCGACGGCCGAACGGAGTAGCGGAAGATGGGCCCCCGGAACCCGACAAATCTGGACGATCAGGCACGTGGACGGGGATCGGGGGTGTTGTAACGTGCGCGTTTCTCCCCGCCGGAAGAGCCGCTCCGACCTGCGAATACCGTCGTCCGCGACCCCTCCGCAGCACGTTCCTGTTGGGATTGTCAAGCCCCGAGATATGCCCTGACCTGCGAAAACGCCATTCAGAACACGCGGTTTCCGTGTTACCCTGGATAGCCACGGAAGGGGTACCTGTCACATGACGTTCAAGGTTGGCGACACCGTGGTCTATCCCCATCACGGGGCCGCGCTGATCGAGGCTATCGAAACTCGCCAGATCAAAGGCGTGGACAAGACCTACTTGGTGCTGAAGGTCGCCCAGGGCGACCTGACAGTGCGTGTGCCAGCGGACAATGCGGAGTTCGTCGGCGTACGTGATGTGGTCGGTCAGGACGGGCTGGACCGGGTCTTCGAGGTACTGCGCGCGCCGTACGCCGAGGAGCCCACTAACTGGTCGCGTCGTTACAAGGCAAATCTTGAGAAGCTCGCCTCCGGCGATGTCATCAAGGTGGCGGAGGTAGTCCGTGACCTGTGGCGTCGTGAGCGCGAGCGTGGACTCTCCGCCGGCGAGAAGCGCATGCTCGCCAAGGCCCGCCAGATCCTGGTGAGCGAGCTCGCCCTCGCGGAGAACACGAACGAGGACAAGGCCGAGGCCCTGCTCGACGAGGTCCTCGCGTCCTGACGCCCGTCACGCTCTGATCGCTTTTCGACCAGAAGCGAAACGAGCGGTTCGGCGCAATGAAATGCCGCGGTGCCCGATGACGTATTCACTGTCGCCGGGCGCTGCGGCATGTTCGTACCCGGGCCTGTTTCCACCCCGGGCACATCCATACCGGGAAACCGTGCGCACACCCTCCGCACACCGAGCACTCGGACGTCCCTCGACAATTCAGGGATCCGATACTTGGAGTGCCGGGCCCGGACAGCTGGCTCGACCATCTTCACGGAAGGGTCCGGTCAAGGCGTCGCGCCCGGCACTCCCCCAGCCCGTCGGCCGGGGTACGCCCAGGCCATACCCACGTCGGCCGAGCATACAAACCTGACAGGAACCGATGTCTGACGATTCGCGCCCCACGCCTCCCGGGGCCCGTACCGCGGCCGTGATTCCGGCCGCAGGCCGAGGCGTACGCCTCGGCCCGGGCGCTCCCAAAGCGCTTCGCGCGCTGAACGGCACCCCCATGCTGATCCACGCGGTCCGGGCCATGGCCGCGTCGCGTGCCGTCTCCCTCGTCGTCGTCGTGGCGCCGCCCGACGGGGCCGCGGAGGTCAAGACGCTGCTCGACTCGCACGCACTGCCCGAGCGGACCGAGTTCCACGTCGTGCCCGGGGGCGAAAGCCGCCAGGACTCCGTGCGGCTCGGGCTCGAAGCGCTGCCGTCCGGCATCGACATCGTGCTCGTGCACGACGCGGCCCGCCCCCTCGTCCCCGTCGACACGGTCGACGGCGTCATCGAGGCGGTACGCGACGGGGCGCCGGCCGTCGTACCCGCGCTGCCGCTCGCGGACACCGTCAAGCAGGTCGAGCCCACGGAGACCGTCGGCGAGCCCGAGCCCGTCGTCGCCACCCCGGACCGGGCGCGGCTGCGCGCCGTCCAGACCCCGCAGGGCTTCGACCGCGACACCCTCGTACGGGCCCACGAGACGGTCACGGACAACGTCACCGACGACGCGAGCATGGTCGAGCAGCTCGGACTGCGGGTCGTGGTCGTGCCCGGCCACGAGGAGGCGTTCAAGGTGACGCGTCCGCTGGATCTGATCCTCGCGGAGGCGGTCCTGACGCGGCGGAGGCTGAACGATGGCTTCTGACATGCCCCCGGTGGCGCCTTTGCTGCCGCAGGTCGGGATCGGTACCGACATCCACGCCTTCGAGGAAGGCCGTGAGCTGTGGTGCGCCGGCCTGCTCTGGGAGGGCCAGGGGCCCGGCCTCGCGGGCCACTCCGACGCGGACGTCGTCGCGCACGCCGCGTGCAACGCGCTGTTCTCCGCGGCCGGGCTGGGCGATCTGGGACAGCACTTCGGTACGGGGCGGCCCGAGTGGTCCGGCGCGTCCGGGGTGACGCTGCTGACGGAGGCGGCGCGGATCGTGCGGGCGGCGGGGTTCACCATCGGCAATGTCGCCGTGCAGGTCGTCGGTCCCCGGCCGAAGATCGGGAAGCGTCGGGACGAGGCGCAGGCGGTGCTCTCCGCGGCTGTGGGGGCGCCGGTGTCGGTGTCCGGGGCCACGACGGACGGGCTCGGGTTCGCCGGGCGGGACGAGGGGCTGATGGCGGTGGCGACGGCGGTGGTGGCGCGGGTGGGGTGACGGGCCTTTTCTTCGCCCCCGCCGCCCCTACCCGTCCCGTCACTGCATGGGGGCTGCGCCCCCTCGCCCCCCTTTGTCCTCAAACGCCGGACGGGCTGGTTTTCCAGCCCGTCCGGCGTTTGAGGACCGGGGGTTCGGGGGCCGGCCCCCGAGTCGTTGACGGGAACGGGTAGGGGCGGCGGGGCGAGGAAACCCCCTGCAACGTCATCGACACGGCACGGATGTCACGAATACGTGTCCCATGTGGGATAAGGGTCGCGGGGCACTGGTCACCGCCCACTACCCTGGTGTGGTGACTATTCGCCTGTACGACACCAGCGCCCGGCAGATTCGCGATTTCACCCCGATCACGCCGGGTTGTGTCTCGATCTACCTGTGTGGCGCCACGGTGCAGGCGGCCCCGCACATCGGCCACATCCGGTCGGGCCTCAACTTCGACATCATGCGCCGCTGGTTCGAGTACCGCGGCTACGACGTGACGTTCGTCCGCAACGTGACGGACATCGACGACAAGATCATCAGGAAGTCCGCGGAGCAGGACAGGCCCTGGTGGGCGATCGGCTACGAGAACGAGCGCGCCTTCAACGACGGCTACACGGCACTCGGCTGCCTTCCGCCGACTTACGAGCCGCGCGCCACCGGTCACGTCACCGAGATGGTCGAGATGATGCGCACGCTCATCGAGCGCGGTCACGCGTACGAGGCCGACGGGAACGTCTACTTCGACGTACGGTCCCTGCCCGGCTACCTCTCCCTCTCCAACCAGGACCTCGACGAGCTGCGCCAGCCCGCCGAGGACGGCGAGACCGGCAAGCGGGACCCGCGGGACTTCGCCATGTGGAAGGCCGTCAAGCCCGGCGAGCCGTCCTGGGAGACGCCCTGGGGTCGCGGCCGGCCCGGCTGGCACCTGGAGTGCAGCGCGATGGCCCACAAGTACCTGGGCTCCGCCTTCGACATCCACGGCGGCGGCATCGACCTGATCTTCCCGCACCACGAGAACGAGATCGCCCAGGCCGTCGGCTTCGGCGACGAGTTCGCGCACTACTGGGTGCACAACTCATGGGTGACCATGAGCGGCGAGAAGATGTCGAAGTCGCTCGGCAACAGCGTGCTGGTCAGCGAGATGACCAAGGCGTGGCGGCCCATCGTGCTCCGCTACTACCTGGGCACCCCGCACTACCGCTCCACCATCGAGTACAGCGAAGAGGCACTGCGCGAGGCCGAGTCGGCGTTCGCCCGGATCGAGGGCTTCGTACAGCGCGTGGTGGAGAAGGCCGGGGGGCCGGTCGAGCCCGCCGCCGAGGTGCCGCCGGCGTTCGCCGAGGCGATGGACGACGACCTGGGGGTCCCGCAGGCCCTCGCCGTCGTGCACACCACGGTCCGCCAGGGGAACTCCGCACTGGCCGCCGACGACAAGGAAGCGGCCGTCGCCCGGCTCGCCGAGGTCAGGGCCATGCTCGCGGTCCTCGGTCTCGACCCCCTCGACCCGCACTGGGCGGGCGAGAGCGACCGCAGCGAGGACCTCCACGGAGTCGTCGACACGCTCGTACGCCTGGTGCTCCAGCAGCGCGAGTCCGCCCGCGTCCGCAAGGACTGGGCCACCGCCGACGCCATCCGCGACCAGCTCAACCAGTCCGGGCTCGTCATCGAGGACGGCCCCCAGGGCCCGCGCTGGACCCTCGGCCCGCGCTGACCATTTCTTGATCGATTGTGCCGTCCGGGTCTCCGGGCGGCACACTTGCATGGACGTACACCCGTACGTCCGTCCGTACGTCTTCACTTCATCCGTACGTCTTCACACAGACAGGTAGGTCATGGCCGCTAACAACCGCCGCATGTCCGGCAAGAAGGGCGCGCAGGTCGGCAGTGGCGGCCAGCGGCGCAAGGGCCTCGAAGGCAAGGGCCCCACCCCGCCCGCCGAGGCGCGCAAGGGCCACAAGAAGAACCGCATCGCCGGCGCCAGGGCCAAGCAGCTCGTCCGCAAGCCCTCGCCGCGCGGCGGCCGGGGCGGCAAGGGCACGTCCGAGATGGTCGTCGGCCGCAACTCCGTCGTCGAGGCGCTGCGCGAGGGCGTACCCGCGACGATGCTGTACGTCCAGCAGTTCATCGACAACGACGAGCGGGTGCGCGAAGCGCTGCAGCTCGCCGCGGACCGTGGCGGCATCCACCTCATGGAGGCCCCGCGTCCCGAGCTGGACCGCATGACCAACGGACTCAACCACCAGGGGCTCGTCCTCCAGGTCCCGCCGTACGAGTACGCGCACCCGGAGGACCTCGCGGCCGCCGCGTACGACGAGGGCAGGGACCCGCTGATCGTCGCCCTCGACGGGGTGACGGACCCGCGCAACCTCGGTGCCGTCGTCCGGTCCGTCTCCGCGTTCGGCGGCCACGGCGTGGTCGTGCCCGAGCGGCGCGCGGCGGGTATGACCGCCGGTGCGTGGAAGACGTCCGCCGGTGCGGCCGCCCGCACGCCGGTCGCCCGCGCGGCCAATCTGACGCGGGCGCTGGAGGCGTACAAGAAGGCCGGGCTCGTCGTGGTCGGGCTCGCCGCCGACGGTGAGGCCGAGGTCGGTGACCTGGAGGCCCTCGGCGGGCCCGTCGTCATCGTCGTCGGCAGCGAGGGGAAGGGCTTGTCCCGGCTGGTGGGGGAGACCTGTGACTTCCGCGTCCGGATTCCCATGCCGGGCGGGACGGAGTCGCTCAACGCGGGTGTGGCTGCGGGAGTTGTGCTGTACGAGGCCTCGCGCAAGCGGGCCTGATTCGGGGATCGGCTGACGCCGGGTCGTCGTTCGGCTGAAGGTGCGTGGGGGCTGGTCGCGCAGTTCCCCGCGCCCCTTACGGGGCACAGGTCCGCGGCCTGACGGGGCCCCGGTTGATCTTGACGGGGTCCGGACAGATCCGGCCGGTCAAAGCAGTGTCCTAAACACATGTCACTCGGTTAGATGAGTGTGGACACCAGAACACCCCGCACACCCACGGGGGACCGCTCGTTGGGATTCGACGACGCTCCCGCGCTGAGCATGGTGAAGGTGCCGAGCGATCCGGCGCAGGTCATCGTCAATCATGCGAGCTTCCGCGTGCAGCTGAACACCGCGCCGCGGGCCCAGTCCCCGCGTGCCGCGCGGAACTTGAGCTCGGGCGGCGACACCGCGCGCACCCCCGTCGTCGGAACCGCCGCAGGCACCCGCCGCCGCGCGCCCGTCGTCTGGAGCGGGAAGTCCGCCCCCGACGACACGGGCGCCACCCGGTTGTTGCAGGCCGTGCGGAGCACGAGCCTCCGGCACGGCGCCGAGGAACAGGCCGGCGGCGAGGGCGGCGCGACCCAGGTCATCCCGCGCGTCGACGGCGCCGCACCCACCGGGTTCGACATCGACGCCACCGTCGAGACCCCGACCGTCCGCGGCCCCGAGACCCGTCTCCTGCCGCAGCAGCTGCGCAGCGCGGGCAGCGCCTACGAGGAGCTCGACGAACCCCCGTACGCGGAGGGCGACTTCGAGGACGACTCCTACGAGGACGACGACTACCGGGACGAGGACGACGGGGCGCTCAAGCGGCACGGAGCCGCCCCCGTCCGGCACGGCTACTACCCCGGCCGCCGGATGAACCTCGGCGTCGTCCTGCTCCCGATGCGCGTCTTCCTCGGCTTCATCTCCATCTACGCCGGCATGGGCAAGCTGTGCGACCCCGTCTACTTCGACGGCGGCAAGCGCGGCTCCATGGTCAAGTGGCTCAACTCGCTGCACCCCTGGGAACTCGCCGAGCCCCTGCGCGAGTTCGCGCTCCAGCACCCCGTCGGCGCCGGACTCCTCATCGCCTTCTTCCAGGTGATCGTCGGCGTCCTCACCGTCCTCGGACTGTGGCAGCGGGTCGCGGCGGTCGTCGGCGCGCTGCTGTCGGCGGCGCTGCTGCTCACCGTCAGCTGGAAGTCCGTTCCCGTCTACGACGCACCCGACATCATCTTCCTGGCCGCCTGGTCGCCGCTGATCATCGCGGGCGCCCCCGTCTACTCCATCGACGGCCGCCTCGCGGGCGAGGCCTGGCGCACTCTCGGGCCGCGTGCCGAGATCTGGGAGCTGCGCCGTCGCGTCCTGCGGCGCGGGGCGCTCGTCGCGGCCATCGTCGTCGGCCTCACGCTGCTCATCGGGTCGATGCTCGGCGGTGCCGTCCGCGACTCCGACCGCGTGGTCGTCCCCGGTCCGGGCGAGGCCCCGCGCAACGAACTGCCCGGCTCCGCCCTTCCGAAGGAGCCCGGCGCGCGCCGCGACCAGCAGAGTCCCTCGGCGTCGGCCGACTCGCCCACCCGGGGCGCGACCTCGGCGAGCCCGTCGGGCGCGGCCACCTCGCCCGGCGCGACGGCCCGTGAGACGGCCGGCGCCACCGCGGGCCAGCCCAGCCAGACGCAGGGCTCGAACCAGGCCCCGCCGCAGCAGTCGGCGCCCCCGCAGGCGCCCGCCACCACCGCCGGACCGTCCTCCTCGGGCGGCGGCGGCACGGGCGGCGCCACGGGCACGGGCGGCGGCACCGGCTCCGGAGGCGGCACGGGCGGCGGTACGGGTGGCTCCGGAGACTCCGGCGGCAAGTCCGGGCTCGTGGGCGGCCTGCTCGGCTGAGGCCCGTAGGACGCCGATGGGGCCCGCACCAGTCTGGTGCGGGCCCCATCGGCGTACCGGCCGGGTGTTTCGCTTGTGTCTGCGGGCCGGTGGGGGCTGGTCGCGCAGTTCCCCGCGCCCCTGAAGGGGCAAAAGCCGGGGCGCAGCCCCGCTTGTGAGGGGCGCGGGGAACTGCGCGGCCCACCCCCACCGGCCCGCAGACAGATCGCTGCCCCTGAGGTATCAGAACGCGCTCAACGGCCCAGCGCCGCCAGCTCCTTGGCCGCCTCCGTGAGGTCCTTCGCCGTGTCGATGGCGCGCCAGTACGCGCCCTGCGGGATCGGATAGCCCGCCAGGCGGCGCTCACGGGCCAGCCGCGGGAACGTGGAGCGCTCGTGGTCACCGAGGGAGGGCAGCAGATCGGCGAACTCGGGGGAGAACACGTACACACCCGCGTTGATGCCGTGCGCGGTCGGCGGGGCCTCGATGAAGTCCGTGATGTGGCCGAAGTCGTCGGTCTGGACGGCGCCCCACGGAAGGCGGGGACGGGCCAGCGCGAGGGTCGCCACCGCGTCGCGCTCGGTGTGGAAGTCCGCCATCTCCCGCAGCGAGAAACGGGTCCAGATGTCACCGTTCGTCGCGTACCAGGGGCGGTCGGGGTGGGGCAGGTGCTTCGCGGCGTACTTGAGGCCGCCGCCACGGCCCAGGGGCTCCGACTCGACCACGGTGGTCACGGAGACGGGCAGCTCCGTCGACTCCAGCCACTCCTGCAGGACCTCGGCGAGATGGCCGCAGGAGACGACGACGTCGGTGACGCCCTCCTCGGCGAGCCAGGTCAGCTGATGGCCGATGATCGGGGTCCCGGTGCCGGGGATCTCGACCATCGGCTTGGGGCGGTCGTCGGTGTAGGGACGCAGCCTTGAGCCCTGGCCGCCGGCCAGGACGACGGCTTGCACGGGGCGCGACGCTGCGTTCGGATCGGTCATGCCCGAACTTTACGTGGCGCACCGCGGGATCAGCCGGTGGGGTTTGTGAGGGGCGCGGGGGAAATGGGCATCTGCGGGTGGGTGGAGGGCTGGTCGCGCAGTTCCCCGCGCCCCTTGCGGGGCCCGGGCTCAGGCGTGCTGGGCTGCTACGCCCGTGGCGAAGGACGTGTCGCACACCGGGCGGGCGAACGACTGGGCGCGGACCGGGCCGTACGCGCGGACCGCCGCGCGGCCGAGGGACCGGGCGATGGAGGCGCAGTGCCTGCCGAGGGACGGACGGCCGTTCACGGCCTCCTGGAGATGGGTGAGGGCGACCCCCGGGTTCTTCTCCTGGAGCTCCAGCAGGAGCTTGTCGCGCAGCACGTCGTGTGGAGCTCGGGACGGGGCGCGCCGGGAGACGTTCTCGGCGGAGGCTGCGAGAGCCGACGTCGAGGATTCGTTTCCCGACCAGTTGACCCGGGTGACCGCGAGCGTGCCGGAGAGCACCAGGACGACGGGCAGAACGAGGGCGAGGGTACGGCCGATCCGGCGGGCCGGACCGCGGCCGTGTCGGGTCGGTCGGCCGGAGGGGCCGTGGCCGTGTCGCGTCGAGTGGTTAGTGGAGTGCTTCACGCGAGTGAGGGTAGCGCGGGGTGATGATTTGGCGACATTTAGTAATCAGTTCGGGGGACGGGGGAGCGACCGTTTTCGAGTTTGATGTTGACGAACAGATGTCGAAATGACCGGTCTGCCGGGGTATTTGTCGACAACGAAGAAGGCCCCGCAGCGGTCTGCGGGGCCTTCTTCGTCAACCTGGGTGAATTCTCCGGGAACCGCCCGGCCGGTGGGGGCGGTTGCGCGATCAGTCGGTGAGGCGCTCACCGGTGGAGGTGGAGAACACGTGGGTCTCGCCCGCGCGCGGCACGACGTGCAGCGTGGCGCCCTTCTCCGGGACCGCGCGGCCGCTGACGCGGACGACCAGGTCCTTGAGGTCGTCGCCGACCTTGGCGCTGCCGTAGACGTAGCCGTCGGCGCCGAGTTCCTCGACGACGTTCACCGTGACGGCGAGGCCGGCCGGAGCGTCCGAGGCCTCCTTCGACAGGGCCGGCGCGCCACCCTGCTCGACGATGTCGAAGTGCTCGGGGCGGACGCCGACGGTGACCGTGCGGTCACCCTTGTCGGAGGCGGTCTTGAGGGCCTCGCGGTTGACGGGCACCACGCTGTTGCCGAACTTCACGCCGCCGTCGGTGATCGGGACCTCGACGAGGTTCATCGCCGGGGAGCCGATGAAGCCGGCGACGAAGAGGTTCGCCGGGCGGTCGTACATGTTGCGCGGCGAGTCGACCTGCTGGAGCAGACCGTCCTTGAGGACCGCCACGCGGTCGCCCATCGTCATGGCCTCGACCTGGTCGTGGGTCACGTACACCGTGGTGATGCCGAGGCGGCGCTGCAGCGACGCGATCTGCGTACGGGTCGAGACACGGAGCTTGGCGTCGAGGTTCGACAGCGGCTCGTCCATGAGGAACACCTGGGGCTCACGCACGATGGCGCGGCCCATGGCGACACGCTGGCGCTGACCGCCGGAGAGGGCCTTCGGCTTGCGGCCGAGGTACTCGGTGAGGTCGAGGATCTTCGCAGCGTCCTCGACCTTCTGGCGGATCTCGGCCTTGTTGACGCCGGCGATCTTGAGCGCGAAGCCCATGTTGTCCGCGACCGTCATGTGCGGGTACAGCGCGTAGTTCTGGAACACCATGGCGATGTCCCGGTCCTTGGGCGGCAGGTGCGTGACGTCGCGGTCGCCGATGTGGATGGATCCGCCGTTGACGTCCTCAAGACCCGCGAGCATGCGCAGGGAGGTGGACTTTCCGCAGCCGGAGGGACCGACGAGGACGAGGAACTCGCCGTCCGCGACGTCGAGCTCAAGCTGGTCGACGGCGGGCTTCTCGCCACCCGGGTAGATGCGGGTCGCCTTGTTGAACGAGACAGTGGCCATGGTGAGGGGCCCCCTTCACCGGCAGGAACGTGCCGGACGATCCGTTGTAAAGGTGGTGTTCCACTACGGAACGATCCGTAGTGGTGTAGTCCACATGAGCGGACTGGTTCAGGACGCTACCCCGCGTTCACACGTTCTGTCAGTACTCGGTGGGTAATGAAGTTCGAGGAAATTTTCGACGGGCCCCCGCTGTGACGTGGGTACACTGCTTCGGGCGTGCCTGCGAGCACGCACAGGCACGTCCGCGTGCAGGCCTCCTTAGCTCAGTCCGGCCAGAGCAACGCACTTGTAATGCGTAGGTCGTCGGTTCGAATCCGACAGGGGGCTCATTTCAATGCCCAGCTCAGACATTGTCTGAGCTGGGCATTTTCGTTCAGCGGATGCGGCGGCGCCGGAGTGCGCGAGCCGCGCGGCTGTCTCCAGTCTCAGTTCTAGTCTCAGTCGGGGGCTCAGGCGCCGGTTCCGGGGCGGGCAGGAAGGTGTCGCCCATGCGGCGCATGGCGTCCTTCGAGAGGTGCGAGCGGCCCTTGACGTAGCGGCGGGTCTGGCTGATCTGCGTGTGCCGAAGGATCTCCATGATGGTGGGCATGTCCACCCCCAGCTCATTGAGGATCGTGCCCGCCGTGTGACGGCTCCCGTCGTAGAGGCGACGGTCACCGATGCCCGCCTCCGCCAACAGCTCCTTGAACTCTCCCCAGTCGTCCCGGGGGTCGATGGGGCGTCCATCGGGTCGGGTGAACACGGCATGGTGCTCCTGCCAGAGTTCGCCGGCCGCCTCCCGTAGTTCGTCCTGCTGCGCCTTGTGCGCGAGCAGGTAGGGGATGAATGCGGGCGGGATCGGTACGGGGTTCGTGCTCTTCTTGGTCTTGGGGCGGGTGAAGGCCAGACCTCCGCCCTTGCGGTCGGGGCAGATACTCGCGTGCTTGACGCACGTCTTGGTGCACGGCTTCGGACAACCGCGCTTGTAGCCGCTGTGGGCGGCGCAGTTCGGCGGGCAGGGCTCGAAGCGGTGCAGGCGTGCCCCGCAGGCGTGCGCGTCACCGCAGCCGTGCCTCCACGTGAGGCGCTGGAGCTGCCACCGAGGGTGGAACAGCTCGGCCTGTAGGTCGACGTAGGGCCACCGCAGTCCCAGGGTTTCGCCCTGCCGGAACCCCATGCCGACACCGACGATCCACCGCATGAACGTGGGCCGCTTGGCTGCCGCTTCCAGGAACGCTTTCGCCTCATCCTGGGTGAACGGGTTCGTCTCCGTCTCGTCGATGCTGGGCGGGTCGACCAGGGTGGCGACGTTCTCGCCAATCATCCGGCGGCGGTGGGCGATCTTCAGGGCGCGCGACAGGATGCGGTGCACCTTGACGACGTGGGAGGGGGCGCGCCCGGCATCGAGCATGGCCCGGTACATCTGCTCAAGGTGCTCCGGGGCGAGCTTGTCGATGCGGTGCTTCCCGACTCCGGGGACGATGTCGTTGCGGGTCTTGGACCAGTAGTCGTCCAGCGAGCGGGGCTTGAGCTTCAGGCTCGCGATGTCGGTCAGGTAGGTCTCCATCCATTGCCCGACCGTGGGCTTACGGCCTGCCTTGGTCGCGCGCCCCTCGTCGCGGAGCTTCTCCAGTTCGCGGACCTTGCGGCGCACTGCGGGTTCGGTGCGGGCCATGCGGTGGCGGCGGTCGGGGCTCCCGTCGGGCAGCACGCCCATGGTGACGCGGCCGTGCCACCAGCCGTCATCACCGAAGTAGATGCTGGATTCCAGGTTCGACTTACGAGGGCTCACGTATGCCTCCATGCAAGAGGCGGCCCCGGCACAAGCCGGGGCCGCCTCGGGTGGGTCAGGTCAGACGGGCTGCGGTTCGAGGCTGTCCACGAATGCTTCGAGGGCGCTTCGCTTGATCCGGCGGGAACGACCGCGCTTGACGAACCGCAGCTCGCCGGCGGCCATCAGTTCGTAGACGGTGGAACGGCCCAAGCGAAGGACCGTTGCGGCTTCCTCCGCGGTGTAGAGCAGTTGCTCGGTAGGCGCGAGGGCGGTGCTCATGCGGTGGCTCCTCTGCGGACGGTCCGGCGGGGGTCCCTCTGAGGTCCGCTACTTCCGCTACCGCCGCTACCTTGCAGGTCAGGGGCCTGTTTGAGGTAGCGGGAAGGGGTAGCGGTAGCGGATGGGTAGCGCGGGGGTAGCGGCAATCGATGCCGGTTGCCGCTACCACGTTTTTGCTGGTCAGACCGTGTTTTCGGTGCCGGGTAGCGGAGGTAGCGGATTCTGAGGGGGTGGGGGGCAGTAGCGCTGCCATGCGTCGTGCAGGTCGGTGGCGTAGTAGCCCTTGAGGACCCCGCCTCCGCCGGTTTTGATGTTGCGGGAGCCGACCGGGTCTCCGTCCGCGGTGACGTACTCGCTGAGCATCTTGGAAAGCTTGCGGGAGTCGAGCGGCTTGCCGTTGAAGTCGGCCCACGGGGCGTCATCAAGGGCGTTTAGCCGGTCGAGGATGGCGACGGTGGGCAGCCGGTCGATCCCGGTCAGGACCTGGTCCCGCAGATCGGTCAGGAGCCGGATGCCGATGCTGCCCTTGTCGTTGGCGCGGGAGGCTTTGACCATGGTCAGGCAGGCTTCCCGCGCCCGCTTCGGCCACGGTCCGCCGACCGCGTCGGCGATGGCGAGCAGGGGTTCCCATACGTCCGCGGGCCGGTCGGCCACCCCGTCGGGCATTTCGGGGAAGGCGTCGGTGACCTGGTCCTGGATGGTTTCGGCCCACTTGGCGAGCCGGTCCCGGAGTTGGTTGCCTTCCCGCACGTGGATGCGGGTGCGGAACTGTTCCACTCTCTCGTTGCGGGCCCGCCGTCGCATGCGGACGATGACGGACCGCGTCATGATCGTGTCCGGCAGCGAGCCGAGTCCGGCGACGGCGACGGCGCAGTACGAGGGGAAGCCCTGTACTTGCTGGTTGGAGCCGTCTCCGACGCACCGGTACATGACCCTGCCGCGGGTGTGGCCGGCGTTGATGAACCCGCGGAGCTGTTCGTTCTCGCCGGCTTTCGGCCCGAAGATCGTGTCGATCTCGTCGAACAGGATCGTGGGCCGGCCGCCGTCGATGCCGGAGACGGACCGGAACAGCGCGGACGCGGACGCGTCGACCGCGGCCATGGACCGCGGCACCAGGGTCTCCACCACCTCCAGCGCGCGGGACTTCCCCGATCCCGGTTCCGGGGAGAGGAAGGCGAGGCGGGGGGTGGAGTCGAACGCGTCGAGCAGGTGGGCGTGCGCGTCCCACAGGGTGACTGCGACGTATGCGGCTTCGGTGGGGAAGACGTTGAAGCGGCGGTGGAAGGCTTCTACCTCGTTGAGCAGTGCGGCGCCGTCGATAGGGTCGGTCATGCGGCGGCCCTCCCTTCCTGTGTGGTGCGGAGCGGGCAGGTGTCGCGGTGAGCGGTGTGGTCGGTGATCAGGGCGAGCACGCGGGCTTTGCCGACCGCGCTGCGATCACGTCCGCACAGGCATTTCGAGGTGGCGGTGGGCACCGCGCCGCGCGGGGCGACGATGTGCAGCCATGCCATGGGGTATCGGCCGTCCCCGGCCGGCGAGTCAGGACGAAGAGCAGTGCGGACGCCCTGACGGGCGGCGCCTTTCGGCTCGCCCACGACCGGCCCGAGCGCGGCCGGTTGGGCGGGGTGCGGGCCGCTCGGTTCTGGTTGGCCTTCCAAGCGGGGGCGGGGTGGGGTGCTCATGCCGTCTCCCGAGGCCGGACCTTGCGCAGGGAACTGTCCAGAGCACTGCGGATCGTGCTCCGGCACTCCGCAGCGGTGAGTCCCCGGGCCTCTCCCGCCGCTTGGAAGGCGTTCTCTGCCACGTGCCGGGGGAGGTCGCCCCACGCGACGAACCGCCCCACCTTGAACGTGCACCGGTTCAGCGTGATGTTGCCCTGCTTCTCCGGCGCCGCCGCGACGACCGCGCATTCGGCTTCCAGCGCTGCCAGCGCCGCGCGACTGCCGTTGACCGCGGGCAGCCGCAACGGCACCACCGGGCGAGCCGGGGCCGGTTGCAGCAACTCCAGCAGCCACCCGGGCAAGGGTGCCGGGGCGGTGTCGTGGACAGTCTCGTACGAGCCGCCCGGGGTGAGACTGCCGGCGGCGACGACGTAGCCGCCCCATGCCCTCGTGTCGACCAGGGGTGCGAGGGTGCCCGCGGTGTTGCCCAGCCGGATACCGGCCGGGGCGGTGAAGTACAGGTGGTGTCCGCCGCTTGCGGTCCGGACCCGGTGGGTGGTGGGGACGGGGTGGCCGGTGCGCTCGCAGAGCGCCTTAAAGGTCGTCGCGCCGTCAGGCGTGTCCGCACTGCTGTTGCTGTTGTCCTGGTTCTTGGGTACGTCCAGGTCGACGACGACCAGCCCGGAGGGGCCGGTGGCGAGCCCGATGTTGGCGGGGCTGGTCTGCCAGCACAGGGTGATGCGGTGCGGGTCGACGGTCGCCCGCTCCTGCCACTTCAGATGCCCACCGGCGCAGTCACCGGTGGTGCGGCACCGGTCGGCCCCGTGCAGGGCCGGCCGCTTCGTGCCGGGCCGGAGCGGGAAGACGTGCCAGCCGCGCGCGGCGGCATCCAGCGCTGCGGACAGCAGCGCGGTACGGGGGTCATGGGTCATGCTGGAGGTCTCCAGTTCCGTAAATGGATGCTGGCTGACAAGGGCGGCCCCGCGACTTTGGCGAGACGAGGGGGCCGCCCTTGGCGTAGCTAGAGGTGCTTGGTACGGGCGAGCCGGAGGGTGATTCCGCCGAATCCGATGGGTCCGGCGGCGCCGGCGATGACGGTCGCGGTGTGGGCGGCGGCATCGAGCAGCGCGCACAGCGCGACGACCAGCCCCCACCCACCCAGGGCCGCGGCCCCGGCCACAGCGAGCGCGGTCACGATCCGGGGCCACGGGAGGGCGTTCGTGTTGTTGGCCGGGACGACGATGACGACCGGCTGCCCGGTGGTCTGCGCGCGTCGGTAGGCGTCGGCGGGGATGTGCGGGGCGATGATCCCCGGCGGGTCGTGGTGGGTCATCGGAGCCTTCCTCGGGTGAGGCACGCGCGAGCGGGCGCAGGGGCGCCGTGGGCGTGCGTGGGTGAGGTGTCAGGCGGGTGTCAGGGCGGGGTGTCAGGAGTGCGTGACACCGCGTGTGCCTAGGGGTTTGGGTGTCAGGGTGCCGTGACGGTGTCAGGCGTCACGCGGCTGTCAGGGCGGGGACGATGCGCCACCGTCCGGTGGTGTTCGTCGCCTCCAGCCGACCGTCAATGGCGGCTTCCTTGAGTCGGGCGGACACCCACGGGCGGGAGAGCTGGTTGCGGTCGCACCACTCCAGGAAGTCGACCGGCCCCACGATCATCTGGCCGCTCTGCTCGAACTCCGTGAGCGCGCGGGCGAACAGCTCCCGCGCCTCCTGCGGAGTCGGCTTGCGCCCGGAGTCCTGCCCGAAGATCGGGGCGTCGTCGCCTTCTTCCGTCTCGGGGAGGTCGGCTTCCGGGTCGATGTGCGCGTCCTCGGGGTCCACCCGCGGCCCGTTCTGATCGTCCATGGCGTCCTCCTCCTGGACCACCCGCAGCCCCGCCGGCTCCGAAGGGTCGTTCTCGTCGGGGCGGCCGGTGTAGGCGGTTCCGGCGATGCTGACGGCGGCGCCGGCGGTGATGGGGTCGGCGAGGGCGCCGTTGCGCTGGGACCAGGTGGCGAGCATTTCCATGACCGGCACGGCCCGGTGGGTGAAGCGCCGGGTCCGGCCCGGGGAGGCGTAGCGGTCTTCGGGGATGCCGGGGGAGACGGCGTAGCAGTAGCCGGGCCGCCGGTTGCCCCACGCTCCCGGGTGCGCGCCCGCGGCCAGGACCTCGTCGGGGAGGGAGAATCCCTCGTCGCGCGGGTCGCAGCCGAGCGCGAGCACGGACGGCAGGGACGCGCGGGTGCTGGTGGACATCTGGTCGTAGGAGGGGCGCTGCAGCGACACGATCAGGGAGACGCCGGCGGAGCGGGCTTCCTGGGCGATGCCGGTGAACGCGTCGTCCCCGAGCGCGCGGAGGGTGTTGGCGGCTTCCTCGAACCAGGTGACCAGGAACGGCATCCCCTCGCACCCGCACACCGTGCCGTCCGTGCGGCAGGTGTGCTCAGCGCTGTTCTGCGTCTCGGCCGCTTCGGGGACCCACTGCCGATAGCCGTGCGCACCGAGCCAGCGGGTACGGGCCGGGATGACGGCTTCCACGGCGGCGACCATGATTTCGGTGGAGGCTCCGCCCTCGGCGGCCCAGTCGAGTGCGGGGCGCAGGGGGGCGAAGTCCTGGTACATCTTCGGGTCCGAGAACCACACGATGACGTCCCGGCGGGAGACCACCTCGGTGAGGAGGTTGAGGGCGGCATCGCCCTTGCCGGAGCCCGTTCCGCCGGCCACCAGGACGTGGGTGCCGTTGCGGCCCGCCTCCGGGTCGCCGGGCAGCCAGATGACCAGCGGGGCGCCGTCGTCGTAGCGGCCAATGACCAGCGGCTGAGCAATGGAGCCGCCCACGTTCGACGGACCCTCCCACTCCACCACTTCGCTGAGCATGTCCTCGGGGACGATGACCAGCTCCCCACGCCGCTCCGAGCCCGGGTCGGGGGTGTAGCGCACGGCGTTGCGCGGCAGGTCCAGCGCGGAGGCGAGGCGGGCGAGGCTCTTGGTGACGTCCTCGTTGGTCTGCTCACCCGGCTCCAACGCCACCGGCGCGGTGACCCGGTTCGGCTCCACCTTCGCCGCACCGATCTGCGCCCGCGCCAAACCGACCTTCTCCAGCAGTCCCTTATCGCCGCTCTCGCCCGACGGGTCGGAGGTGCGCAAGAGCATCCGCACGTTCCACGACAGCGCGAGGACGGGGCCGCCCATCAGGTACAGGTCATCCAGCGGACCCGCCATCGGCCCAGCCAGGCACGCGGCCGTCACCCACGCCGATCCGGACGCCACGGTGATCGCGGAGTGCAGGCGGCGCTGAGTGCTGGTGGAGCGGCCGATCCACCAGGTGGCGCCGGACAGCGCCACCGAGGCGAGGGTCAGACCGACCCCGGCGGCAGCGGATTCGTCCCAGCGCCAGTTGCCGAGCGCTCCGGCCAGACCCGCCGCACCGACCCCGAGCCACGGGGGCAGATGCGGCTTGGCCCGGTTGAGGAGGTAGGCGCCGATGCTGCCGCCGGAGCCCTGGTCGGCCAGCGTGTAGGGGGACATGACGGTTGCGTTGTCGGGGAAGTCGCTCCGGCTGCGCCGGTTGTTCCTGCTCATACGGTGTCGCCTCCCTTACTGCTGGGCCCAGTTCATGACCGGTGCTTGCGGCTTGCGGGCGCGGTGACGCACCCGGTTGATCTCTTCCTCGAACTCCTGCTGGAACGTGGCGTAGCAGGCCGCGGCGTTCTTCGCGGCGTGGCGCAGATCGTCGGCGGACTTCTGCATCTTCCGAGCGACCTTCGCCGCGCGGAGTCGGGAGCCGAACGGCCGTCCGTCCGGGTCGGGGACGGTGGCGAGCACGCCTTTGAGGATTTCGGCGCCCATGGCCACCTCGATGGACAGCGTCACGGCCGCGGCGCGCAGGGTGTTGCAGTAGTTGCGGACCATCGCCGGGGAGGTGAACTCCGGTGCCGGGAGCAGGGATTGAGAGTTGCTGCTGCCGGTGCGGGCCATGCCCTTGTTGTTGTTCACGGTGACGTTGATCGGCGGGACGAACGAGCTGCCCATCGCGCCGACGAACCCGCCCGCGGCGGCGCCGGCGTTGGCGAACTTGTTGCCCTTGCCGTTGTTCGCGCCGTTGGCCCCGGAGCCGGCGGCGCGCTGAGGACG
This sequence comes from Streptomyces liliiviolaceus, assembly GCF_018070025.1. NCBI lineage: Bacteria > Bacillati > Actinomycetota > Actinomycetes > Kitasatosporales > Streptomycetaceae > Streptomyces > Streptomyces liliiviolaceus. The sequence goes on along the minus strand of NZ_JAGPYQ010000001.1, from coordinate 1,021,385 downwards.
TGCGTGTGCTGCCATCGAAGAATCTCCTGAGGTCAGTGGGTGCGGCGGACGATGAGCCACGCGGTCTGTGCGGTGAGCCAGGTGAGCAGCCACCACACCTCAAGCGCTCCGGCCAGCGGCCCGAACCCAGCGGCCAGCGCCAGCCAGGCCAGCGACGCCGCGGTCAGCGCGGCGAGGGCGATGCGGTAGGCGAGGGCGGAGCCGGCGGCGGGGCGGCGGCGCTGCATGACCAGCAGCCACACCAGCGGAGCCGCGGCGGCGGGGGCGAGGATCAGCCCCGACCACCACGCGATCACGTGCAGGAGCGCGGTCACCACGAGGGCAAGCAGGGCGAAACCAGTGGGGGCGAGCGCGCTGCGGAAGTGCCACAGCAGACCGCCCACGACCGACAGGGCCTCCCGGGTGAGGGAGGGCTGTTCGGGCATCACGACGACGAACGGCTGAGCGTTGCGGCGCCCGCGCTGGCGGGGGATACGGACGGTGGTGGCCCCGGCAGGCACCTTCACGGCGCGGCGGGGTCGGGTACGGCTGGTCACAGCGAAACTCCCAGGTGAAAGAGGGATGTTCAGGCGGTGCGCTGTTCCTCGGAGGCGATGCAGGACCCGCAGATGCCGTACGAGCGGGGAATGCAGTAACCGACGTCGAGCCGGCAGCCGGGGCAGGTACGGCGGGCGAGCATCGCCAAAGCGAGCGCGCCCCACTTGCGCGACGTCATCGGCCGCACCGGCAGCGCCAGTTCCTCGCGGTACAGGTAGGCCACCCGCGGGCCGCCGGTACGGCGGTTGAACCGCATGAGCTGCGCCGCTATCGGCTGCCCACCAGGCCGAAGCCCGCGGGCCCGTAACTGACGGCGGGTGGCGTAGCCGTCCGGAGCCATGCGCCACGGGTAGGTGGGCACCCCGTACCGGAGGCCGGACGGGTCGAAGCACTTCGCGTAGGCAGTCGGCATCAGAACATCGCCTCAACCTGCGGCGCCTTGCCGGCTTGCTGCTCGCGGGCTTCCTGCACCCGGGCGGACACCCAGCCGATCGACCAGCCGGTGTCCTCCGAGAGCTGCCGCACCGTCCGCTCACCCTCACGGAAGGACCGGAGGTAGGAACGAGCGTCGGACTCGGGCATCTTCGTGAACGTCTGCGATCCGCTGTTCACGGCCGTGTTCACGGCGGCATCCGCCGTGTTCACGGACTCCGCCGTGCCTGCCTCGCGGACAGGGTGGCCGGCCGTCTCGCGGACCGGGGGAACGAGGCGTGAACGCTCTGCTCGCTCCTGCTGTTCACGGCGCAGCGCGTCTTCACGTTGCTGCGTCTCGCGGCGGACCTGGTTGTCGTGTTCGCGCTGCTCACGGCGCATGTCCGCCTCACGATCCAGGCGTTCACGCTCCAACCGCTCAGCATGCTCACGCTCCGCGGACCGCTCACTTGCCTCGCGGTCGGCCCGCTCGCGCTCCAGGCGCTCGGCGTGTTCGCGGGCTGCGTGTTCACGCTGTTCACGGGTCTGCCGCTCGTGTTCACGATCCGCCCGCACCTGCTGTTCACGCTCCGCGGCTTCGGCGGCTCGTGAACGCTCGATGCGCTCCAACGCCGTATTGATCGCGCGCCGGTAGGCGAGTCCGGCTTCCGCGGTGACGATCAGGAGCAGGGGTGCGACCGCATGCACGGCCACCCCTACCTGGTCGCCTTTCAGCGCGCTGTTGCCGACGTTGAGGAGCAGGGTCATCAGACCGGTCATCCACCGCAGCACGGCCGGCCAGCGCCCGGAGTCGCCCCCGAGCCGTGCCACGACCGCGTCCAGGCGAACCACGATGACAACGGCTGCGTCGACCACCAGCGGCAGGATCGGCGCCGTCCAAGCCCACTCAGCCGGTGTGACTTCCTCCACCAGCGGCGTGACCGTGAGCACCGAGAACAGCACCGCACCCGCGGTGATCGTCCACGTGCCCGCAGCCAGCGTCCTCTCCGCGGACTGAATCTGCTGCGGACTTAGCGAATTCGCCATCCGACCGCGGGGCTCCCCGCTCACGCCGCGGCTGCCGTGCGGACGGTGTGGTGCAGGGCCGCACGGCTCGCGGTCCGGCGCGAGCGCCGGACGGTCGGACGGGGGTTGAGCGGGCTCGTACGGAGCAGGGACTGCGCGTAGGCGGCGGTCTGGGGGTCGCTTTCGCGCAGCTCCGCCAGGACTTCCCGCGCAACGTCCAGGCGGGCCGCGCGGTCGGTGTCCGACTCGGTAGCCAGGCCGGTGAACAGTTCGATGTCGATACCCAGCGCGAGCTCTGCGAACTCTGACGCGGTAACGGCTTCATGACCAGCAACGATGCACTTCATGGGTCGTGACTCCTTCAGTAGTGGAACGGCCCGTACAGCGGCCCCGGAGTTGCACCTCCGGGGCCGCGCGCCGTTGAAGACGGAAAGATCCGGCTCCCCTCAGCGCTGCTCGTACGAGACGAGCAGCGGAGGCAACCGGCCCGCAGCCGATGAGCTGCGGAAAGGTCGAGTTGCGCTGAACCGCACACGGGACAGAACCCGCGCACGCCGCCCTCTTGCTTGCAGAGGTGGAGCGGCTACCTCAGGCACGCTGTTGAGTTTTCAATCAATGCGTACTCACTTCGTACTCACCCTCTCGGGCTTTCCTCCGGGCACATCCATAGACTGGACCGGTGGACCGGTCCAGTCAAGCGTCAACTCCGCACGTCATACCGCCATTTGGGGATCTGTGCAGCTCAGAGGGTGGAAAAGAAAAGAAAAAAGCTGGACCGGCTGACCGGTCCAGCTTTCCCGTGGGTCACTCTGGCCTACATCGCATAGGTCTCCACCCGCTCATAGTGAGAGGAGGGTGTGACCCCTTCCTCGCACACAAGCGGGCGCCCATCCTGGTCGTAGGCCGTGTGCAGGACCACGGCAACCGCCATCGCTTCGGGTAGACCCAAGTGGCGGGCTTCCGTCTCCGTGGCCAAGCGAACCGTGGTCACGTCGACCCCCTCCGCAGGGAAGCGGCCGGTCTGTCGACGGACGTAGCGAGTGGTCCCTTCCGGGATGGGGGCGGTCTGTGCAAGCCGGGGGGAGGCTTCGGCAACCTCGGGCGGGAACCACGCTTCTGCGTAGCTGTGCGGACTTCCGTCCGGGAGCTGGTGAATCCTGATGCGTCGCAACGTAGCGACGCCTGAATCCAGGCCCAGCACGGCGGCTACGCGCGCCGGCGGCTCTGCCCAATCCGGTTCACCCACGCGCAGGAAGGGCATACCGCCGCTCACACGTGCGGACCCAGCCCGGCGTGCGCCCGCAGGCCGCGCGACGGGTGTCTCTGTCACCACAAAGCCGGTGCCCTGCTTGGCGACGACGACGCCGTCGTTCCGCAGTACGTCCATCGCCTTGATGGCAGTCGCGCGCGAGACCGACCACTGTTCTGCCAGGTCACGCCCTGATGGCACGATCTCACCCGCCGCGAACTCTCCGGCGGCAATGCGGGCTCGTAGCGATTCCGCGATCTCCTCGTACTTCAGTAGTGCCATGACTGCCTCTCTTGCTCGGTATCTCCTTGCTGGACTGGTCCACCGGTACACAGCATACTGCCGTTATGTCGAATCTCGGATTGGCACCCTCTGTCCTCCGCTTCTATGGCGAGACCGTGGACGAGAGCGAACGCCTGCATCGCTCAGCGGACGGACGGCTTGAGCTGGCCCGCACGCAAGAGCTCCTGCGTCGCTTCCTGCCGTCTGCGCCCGCTAGCGTGCTGGACGTCGGCGGCGGAGCTGGAGTGCACGCGGAATGGTTGACCAGAGACGGTTACAGGGTCTCCCTGGTGGACCCCATCCCCCGCCACGTTGAACAGGCATCGGCCATCTGCGAAGCGTCACTTGGGGACGCGCGAGCACTAGATGCAAGCGACAGCAGCTATGACGTGGTCCAGCTACTCGGGCCGCTCTACCATCTGCCCTCTGCGGCAGACCGCCGCCAGGCACTCGCCGAAGCAAGTCGCGTAGCCAAGCCCGGCGGTCTTGTGGCCGCAGCAGCTATCAACCGCTACGCCTCCCTGTTCGAGCACGTCACCTACGCGCATCTGCACACCGATCGCATGTATGAGCCGGTGTCCAAGATCCTCCGTACGGCGGTGCACGACGGTCCTCACTTCACCCTGGCGTACTTCCACCGGGCAGAAGAGCTTGCCGACGAACTACGCGAAGTGGGGCTGACTGATGTGGAGGTCTTCGGCATCGAGGGTCCCGCATGGTCACTCGTCAAGGCCGTTGAACAGCAGCCCGGCGAGGGGCCTACCGATGATCTGATTGCCTCTGCGATGGCAGCCGCACGGATGGCAGAGCCGTATCCGGAGTTGCTAGCTGCCAGCTCCCATCTGCTTGCCGTTGGGCGTGCCCCCGGAGATGTCGTTGCCTGAACTTGCAGTCCTGTCCCCCAGGTGTCCCCGACGGCAATGTTTGTCGGGGACACCCCAGGTCACAGGTAGCGAACGGAGCCCGCTGCAAATCTGGCGGTCAGATGGCGCTACTGGGGGCGACAGCAACCACTTGTGACCCGGATCAGGAATCAAGGGGGCTTTCGTCATCGACCAGGCCGGCCTCCCTGCCGATGCGGTCAAGGTCTGCGGTCCAAGGCTGACCCGCCATCAAGTCGTTGAACGCCTGCATGCCGAGGTGAAGCAGCAGGCAGGCCATGAGTGGCGAACGCTCGCTTGGGTCGGAAGCCTTCCCATACTCCGGCCGCGCGAGCAGTCGCACGACCTCGCTGGAGTCATCACGGAACGCCTGAGCGGTCGTCAGCCCTGAGTGTGACAGTTGCGTTTCACTGAGCCAGACTTCCAGTAGGCCCTTGGTTGCCAGGCTGTTCAGTAGCTTGCTGGTGTTCGCGTACTGGTTGGCCGTGTTAGGCGTGATGACTGCCGCCGCGACTGCGTCGGCCGACGCAGCTACCTCAGCGTCGTACGAAAAGGTGTTGCCCTGGTCTATTGCCTTGCGCAGCTTTTCCTGGGTGTGCTGGAACGCCTTATTCAGAGAATCGACGGCTTCCTCTCCGTCCCTCGCCAGCCATTGAAGCTGCGCCATGTACTCGATCATCAAGCGGCGATTCGGGGCTGCCTCGTGGCCGAACCCCTTCCGATGAAGTAGCACCACGGCGGACGCCTGACCGTGCAGAGCTGCCAGCAGGCCCCAACCGACTAGGAACGGCCGTTGGTCCTCCGAAGCAGGGGCGAACGTTGCCACACCCGATTCCAGCAGCTCTGTCAATGCTTCCAGGCCAGTGATGGCCCGAGCGTTGTCTTGCTCAACCTTCGTCATGGAGGCAAGGGTGCCCGAGCGCAGCGCCGTAGCACACGGCGCGTTCCATCCTGAGATGGCGCGTACCCGCTTACCGCGAAGGTGTGCCCACTGGCCTGAAGGGTGCCTGTACCCGTTGAACCGCCAGCCGTCCAGCTGAAACGATCGTCGAATAACCGACATCTGGCATGTGGTTGGAGTAGCTTCCTGTCTAGCCGTTGAGTGTTCTGATTGCATGATTTGTTGTCTGCAGGAGTCAGTTTCAAGGCAGGGGGGGGCATGAGTCAACAAAAATGGTCGATCATTCTAGAAGCAGTGATCGTTAGTGTTCTAGGCGTTGCTGCAGCCATGATTTACGTTGAATTCTATATCCGGAATATTTCTAGACGCACCCCTTGGCGTCGAGGGAGGTACGTCCCTCTCTTGCCATTTAAAGTTCGTCCTGAAGGTGAACATGATAGGAGAAGTGTCCGGCGAGCGATCGCCGTTGTTAGGGTCCTTGGAATTTCTTCTCGGGTGCGTTATGGGCGCTTGCTTCGTGAGTACGGTAGGGCGGATAGGAAGTCTAGGGCCTTGCTTCGATCTGTCAAGGTCCTAATTATGCTCACCGGATTCCCTCTTCTTGCTGCATTCTGTTGCGCGATAGTTTTGAGTGGTGATGGTGATGGTGTACTGAGCTCCAGGGATATGAAATTGCTTGTTGCTATTAATTTTATTGGCGTTTTCTGCGTTATTTCTGCTTGGCGATTCCTGCAGGTCGGGAAGAGGTGGCGCAAGCAGGAGGCGGATGCTCAGGCGCTGCTCACGTGCGTATCCGTGCTCTATCTCTGTGGTGAGATGCTTATGGGGCGCGCGAAAGCTTTGACTGTAGACCGTTTTAATTCCATCCTGTGTCAGAATCTTGGCGATTTCGCTTCGGACTCACCTGAATTTCCAGATACTGAGAGGCGTTTGGAGGTGTTGCGTCACGTAAGCGGAGTTCAACAGGTTCTTATGAAATCTTCCGGAAGGCTCCTTATTGATGGCAGCGAAGGGGTTCCGGGTCTTGTTCGGGAGCTTGAATCTCTACTGGATGGTCTTTTGGAGCAGCGATGGCTAAATCTTCTCGACGTCTCAAGCGTAACTTCTGCGGAGTCCGTTACTCAGTCTTCGCAGGGCGAGATTGATAGGAGAGATATTTGGATCGTTGTTGGAGGGTCCAGCGTTGCGGCAATCGGATTGGGTGTGGCTGCTGGAATTGGTGTCCCTCTGGCGGCGGCTGTACCTGCTGCCCTCGTTTTCCTGCTGGGTCCGGCAGCGCTTTGGGGAAGCAAGAGACTGGGCGTTTCCCCGCGGCACGTCCTAGATTCTGTAAGGACACCTGTTATGGAAGCCAATCAAGGGGGGACGCCGCAGCAACCATCGACCGGCACCCAGAGCCAAGGAGTGTCCCCAGGGGCGGGTGCGTGAGGGTCTGGCCGTAGGGCAGTGACATCACCCTCAGCGGAGTGGTTGCTGCGTGCGGGGGTGGTGATCGTTCTCTGGCGCATCCCTGGGGCAGGTTGTGTCAGGTGACGCAACGTTGCAGGTGAGGGAGGGGCATCATGCAGACTGTAAATTAGCCGTCCGCTCTTCTGGTCACAGAGGCGGGCTATGCGGCCAGTCTCAGTTTTAGTCTCGATTGCTGCCCGATCCGGCACGGTACGCACCCGTCCACGGACGTCCGGCACGTCGCCTGACCTGCAAGGCGAACTCATTGCCGGACGTCCCCGGACCGCTATGGAACAAGCTCGGACAGCTTGTAATGCGTAGGTCGTCGGTTCGAATCCGACAGGGGGCTCCTGATGGGGTGCGGAGAGGTCCGGGTCACTCGGTGGTCCGGGCCTTTTGCGTGGGCAGGCCCGCCGCCCGGGCGATGACCCGGGCCGTGCGCAGGCCCTCCCGGTGGGCGGGGCCCGAGTGGGCGGGGCGGCAGCGGCCCCATTCCGGGGAGTACTCGGCCATGACCGCGCCCGGGTGGTCCGTGGTGAGCTCCGTGAGCGGGGCCTTGCGGCCGGCGGCGGCCAGGACGCGCTGGAACTCGCCCGCGTTGGCGAAGTCGCACACCGTGTCCTCGGTGCCGTGCACCAGGTGGATGGGCAGGGGCGGGGCCGAGGCGCAGACGTCCATGGGGGACGGCAGGCCGAGCAGGGGCTCGGGCTGGTTGTAGCGGGCGGCGATGCCGACCACGGCGGCCGGGCGCCAGCCCTCCGGCGGGTCCGGGCGCAGGGCCGTGGCCATCGCGGCACGGCCCCCCAGGGACCAGCCGACGAGGACGACCTGTGCCGGGTCCCGTACGAAGTCCCAGGTGAAGCGGAGCGACGCGGCGAGCTGCGGACGGCCGCCGTCGGGGGCGTCGGGGTGCCAGTCGGGCACTATGACGGTGGCCCCGAGACGGGCGACCTCCGCGGCCAGGGCGCCGAGGACGTCCCGTTCGGCGGGGCCGCGGCCGTGCCAGAGCAGGACCGTCGGGGCGTCCGGGGCGGCTGCGCGATGGATGTCGAGGAGCTGACCGTCGGACGAGTAGCGGACGGTGTCCATGACTGCGGTGCTCATGGGGTTCCCCTGTCTTTCAGCGGCCCGCGACCCGGTCGGCGAAACGCGCGATCCGGGACGACTGTGCGGCACGGGTGGTGACTTCGCGGCGGTCGGCGGCTCGATACGTCGCGTACATGCCGTGTACCCCGAGCCAGCGGAAAGGTTCTGGTTCCCACTTGCGGACCTTGTGTTCGACCCAGGGCAGTGTGGTGAGGTCCGTCTCGCCCGACTGGCCCGAGTCCCGCTGGACCAGGTCCCTCAGGGTGCGGGCGGCGAGGTTCGCCGTGGCGACACCGGAGCCGACGTAACCGCCCGCCCAGCCGAGGCCGGTGGCGCGGTCGAGGGTGACCGACGCGCACCAGTCGCGCGGTACGCCGAGCACGCCCGACCAGGCGTGGTCCACGGCGATGCCCGAGAGCTGGGGGAAGAGGCGCAGGAGGAGTCCGTGCAGGGCCTCGACCGTCGAGGCCTGGGTGCGGCCGTCGTTGTCCGTACGGGAGCCGAAGCGGTACGGGACTCCGCGGCCGCCCAGTGCGATGCGGCCGTCGGCGGTGCGCTGGGCGTACATGTAGGCGTGGGCCATGTCGCCGAGGGTCTCGCGGCCCTCCCAGCCGACCGACTCCCACTGGGCGGCGGTCAGGGGCTCGGTGGCGATCATCGAGGAGTTCATCGGGAGCCAGGTGCGTCTGTGGCCCTTCAGGGAGGCCGTGAAGCCCTCCGTGCAGCGCAGGACGTAGGGCGCGCGGACTGTTCCGTACGGGGTGACGGCGTGCTTGGGCCTGATCTCCGTGACGGGCGTCGACTCGTGGATCGTGACGCCGAGCGCCTCGACGGCCGCCGCGAGGCCCTTGAGCAGTTTCACCGGGTGCAGCCGGGCGCCGTGCGGGGTCCAGGTGGAGCCCACCGCGTCCGCGACCCGGACCCGGTCGGCGGTCTCGCGGGCCCCGTACAGCTCGCGGTCCTTCTCGCCGTACGAGAGTTCCGTCTCGTGGAAGGCCTTCAGACGGGCCAGCTGGGCGGGGGTGTACGCGACTTCGAGGACGCCGCCCCGGTGGACGTCCGCCTCGATGCCCTCCTCGCCGGCGACCCTGACGACCTCGGCGACCGTGGCGTTCATGGCCTCCTGGAGGCGTACGGCGGCCTCGTGGCCGTGCAGGCGCGCGTACCGGTCGCGGCCCGCGATGCCGTTGTAGAGCCAGCCGCCGTTGCGGCCGGAGGCGCCGTAGCCGCAGAACTTCTGCTCCAGGACGGTGATCCGCAGGAAGGGCGCGGCCTTCTTCAGGTAGTACGCGGTCCACAGCCCGGTGTAGCCGCCGCCGACGATCACCACGTCGGCGTTCGCGTCACCCTGAAGGGGCTCGCGGGGGGCGGGCAGGCCCTCCTCGGCGTACCAGAACGATATGCCGCCGTTCACGGTGGTGCGGGGCGCGCCCGGTGCCCGCGGCGGCTGCGGCGGAGGTTGCGGCAGGGGTGGTGTCCGGGGCCTGGGGGGCGCGTAAGGCGCGGGGGGCGTGCGGTCCGGGCCGGATGCGCTGTCCGGGTCGGACGCGCTGTCCGGGTCGGACGCGCTGTCCGCGTTCTCCGTGCTGCTCATGCGCGGTGACGTTAGCTTCTCCGGGTGGCGGGTGTCTCCTTCGGATTTCGTGGTTCTGGAGAGGGTGAGGGTGGTGACGGTGGGATCCGAGCGGCTGTTGGAGCGCGGCGGGCGGTTTCTGGAGCGGTGGGGGCTGCGCCAGGAGGGCGCGCCGATGAGCGGACAGGTCTCGGTGGTGCTGCCCGTGGTGCGCGGCGACGGGACGCGGGCCGTGCTGAAACTGCAGGACCTCGACGAGGAGACGGCCGGTGAGGGGCTGGCGCTGCGCACCTGGGACGGCGACGGGGTCGTACGGCTGCTGGACGAGGACGTGGAGAGCGGCACGCTGCTGCTGGAACGGCTCGACGAGGACCGGCCGTTGGCCGACGTGCCGGATGTGATGAAGGCGACGTCGGTTCTGGCCGAACTGCTGGCGCGGATGACGGCCGTGCCGGCGCCGGCGGGGCTGCGGCGGCTGGACTCCGTCACCGCGGACATGTTCGAGCGGTTGCCCGCGGTGACGCGCTCCCTCGCCGCGGCGGACGACCGGCGGCTGCTCGCGGACTGCGCGGCGGCCGTGCGCGAGGTCGCGGGCGAGCCGGGGGACCGGCTGCTGCACTGGGATCTGCACTTCGAGAACGTCCTCGCGGCCGACCGTGAACCCTGGCTCGTCATCGACCCGAAGCCGCTCGCCGGGGACCCCTGTTTCGAACTGCTGCCCGCGCTCTGGAACCGGTGCGAGGAGGGGGCGTTGGAGCGCCGCTTCGACCTGATGACGGAGGTGCTGGGGGTGGACCGGGCGCGGGCGCGGGCCTGGACGCTGGGACGGGTGCTGCAGAACTCGCTGTGGCGGGTCGAGGAGGGCGAGGGGCTGGACGAGGACCAGGTCGGTATCGCGCGGGTTTTGCTGGGGCGTTGAGCCCCGGCGGGTGGCGGGCGGCGGGCGGGGTCTCAGGGCTCAAGGACCACCTTGCCGTGGGTGGCCCTGGTCTCCAGCGCGCGGTGTGCGGCGGCCGCTTCCGCGAGCGGGAAGCGGTGCACGTCCGGGACCAGGCGGCCCTCGGCGGCCTCGGTGAGGGCGCGCAGTTCCAGGGTGCGCAGGGGGTTGGGGCCGCCTGTCCTCTGCAGCATGGCGGGACCCAGGACCGACCGGGACACGCCCTCGACGAGGTACGGGGTGCCGTCGTGCAGGCCGGTGCCGGACCAGCCGAAGACGATGTGCCGCCCGGTGGGGTGTGCGCGGTCGGCGCGATGGCCGGGGTGCGTGGGACGCGTGGGGCTTGTAGGGCCCGTGGGGTGTGCGAGGAGTGCGACTGCTTTTTGCGCCGTGTCGCCGCCCACTCCGTCGAAGACGACCGTGGCCGGGCGGTCGCCGAGGAAACGCCTCACCTCGTCCGGCCAGGCGGGGTCCTTGTAGTCGACGGCCAGGTCGGCGCCGTTCTTCTCGACGCGTGCCACCTTGTCCGGGCCGCCCGCCAGACCGATCACGGTGGCGCCCGCGTGCCGCGCGTACTGCACGAGGAGGGTGCCGATGCCGCCCGCCGCGGCCGGGACGAGGACCACGTCGGCGGGGGTCAGGTCGGTGAACTGGAGGATCCCCATCGTCGTACGGCCCGTGCCGATCATCGCGACCGCCTGGGCGAAGTCGAGGTTCCGGGGGATCTCGTGGAGGCGGTCGACGTCGGTGACGGCCAGGTCCGCGTAGCCGCCCGGGTTGAGGCCCAGATGGGCCACCACGCGCTTGCCGAGCCACAGGGCGGCGACGCCCTCGCCGAGCGACTCGACCGTGCCGGCGACCTCGCGGCCGGGGATCGTGGGGAGGGCGGGCAGTTCGGGGTACGGGCCCCTGACGCCCGCCCGGAGCGCGGTGTCCAGGAGGTGTACGCCCGCGGCGGCGACCTCGATACGGACCTGGCCGGGGGCGGGGCGGGGGGCCTGCGTGCGCTCGTACGTGAGGTTCTCGGGCGGGCCGAAGGTGTGGAGGCGGATGGCGTGCATGGGTTCCGGCATGCGTTCCGGGGCGGGCTTCGTGGTGGGCATGGGGTTCCCCCGGGGGTGTGGTGTGCGGTTGGTGCACCCCAGCTTTCGACCTCAAGCATGCTTGAGGTCAAGGCCTGCCCTGCTGCGGATCCCGAAGGCCAGGGACACCGCCTCCAGCGCGCTGTTGAACGACACCTCGGAGAGCACGCCCGGAGCGGCCACCTGGTCGCCCGCGAGGTAGACGTCGTCGCCGCGGTCCACGTGCGGGCGGTCGCGCCAGCTCGTGCCGGGGAGGTCGACGGCGCCCGTGCGGCCGTTCGCGAGCGCCTCGCGCCGGTACGTGACCCGCTCGCGCCAGGTCGGCAGGGCGAGGTCGAGGAGCCGCTCGGCGCGGGCGATGCCGTCCGCGCGTGACGCGTGCGGGGCGATCGGGAACTGGCCCTGGAGGAGCTGTTCGCCGGGTGGGGCGAGGGTGCGATCCTGGGCCGTGAAGCGCTCGATCCAGCCGGGGGCGTCCAGGTCGGAGACGGCGAACGCGTCGCCGCGGCGGGTGCGGACGGCCAGGTCGATCAGGGCCGTACGGCCGCTCGGCCAGGTCAGGGAGCCGTCCCGGAGGAGGGCGCGGGCCGCGTCGAGGGACGTGGCCACGATGACCGGGCCGTGGCCGGCGGGGAGGGCGTCGAGGGTGTCGACGCGGGCGAGGGTCTCCACCCGTACACCGAGGTTCCAGGCGCGGGCCGCCATCCTGTCGATCACACTCGCCCAGCCGCCGCGGGGGTAGTGCGCCTCCGGGGGCAACTTCGTGGCGCGGCGCAGGCGTTCCTGGACGAAGGCGGCGGAGAGGGTGCCGGGGGCGTGGTGGAAGAGGGCGACCGCGGAGTAGTGGGCCGCGGCGGTCGCGCCCTCCTCGCCCGCGATGCTCGTGGCCCAGGTGGCGAAGTCCTGGTCGATGGGGGCCTGTTGGGGTGTGCGGCGCAGGAGTCTGAGCATGGCGAGGGGCGGGGTGCGGCGGAGGGCGCCCTTGTGGTGGAGGCGGAGGCGGGCGGCTTCCAGGGGTGGGAGCGGGGCCAGTTCGCCCAGGAGGCCGCGCTGTTTGAGCCAGGTCCAGTGGGGGCCGCCCTTGTAGAGGGCGTGCGGGCCCTCGTTCGTCCTGTACGGGCCCTCGGCGGTGCGGGCCCGGCCGCCGAGGGTGTGATGGGCCTCGTACACGGTGACCTTGGCGCCTGTCTCCGCGGCGGTGATGGCGGCGGTGAGGCCGGCGAAGCCGCCGCCGATGATCGTGAGGTGCGGTGTGGAATGCGGTGTGGAATGCGGTGTGGAATGCGGTGTGGGGTGCATGGGGTCCGTACCTTTTCGGTGGGGTGTTCTGCGTTGTCCTTACGACTCGTGGTGGGCTCGGAATGTGACATGCGGTGGTGATTTGGCTGGTCAGGGAGGGTGTCAGTGGTGGGGTGCAGGATGGGGGGATGGTGAGCAGAGTGGCGAAGGCCGGGTCCAGGGCGGGCGCGGGGGTCAAGGGTGCTCGGCGGCCCGAGGTGCGGCTGCCGTCGCTGGAGCCGTACGGGGGTGGGGAGCTGGAGCCCGACGGCGACTATGACGGGCTGCTGTTCGGCGAGCTGGATTTCGTGGGGCAGGACGGTGGGGGTGCGCGGTTCATGGACTGCGCGCTGACGGGGTGCGCGGTCGATGAGACACGGCTGCATCATGCGCGGGTGCTGGATTCCGTGCTCACCGGGTTGCGGGGGGTGGGGACGGACTTCGGGTCGGCGACCTTCCGGGACGTGGAGGTGGTCGATGCGCGGCTGGGCGGGGTGCAGTTGCACGGCGCCGTGCTGGAGCGGGTGGTCTTCCGTGGGGGGAAGATCGACTACCTGAATCTGCGGGAGGCGCGGATCCGGGACGTGGTGTTCGAGGGGTGTGTGCTGGTCGAGCCGGACTTCGGGGGTGCTCGGCTGGAGCGGGTGGAGTTCGTGGACTGTGTGCTGAAGGGGGCGGACTTCAGCGGGGTGTCGCTGACGGACGTGGATCTGCGGCGGGCGGCCGAGGTGGGGTTCGCGCGGGGGGTCGATCGGTTGGCGGGGGCTGTGATCAGTCCGGCGCAGTTGTTGGATCTGGCGGGGGTGTTTGCTGCGGAGGTGGGGGTTCGGGTGGTGGGGGTTGATGTGTGAGGGGTCCTGCGGGGCTTAGGGCCCGGGGGGGGGTGTGGTGCGTTGGGGTGGGAGCGGGCCGTGCCGGTACGTCGAGTCCGCCGCCCCCGTGCATACGGCTCTCGGTTGGAAGGTCTGACTTTTTTGCGGGAGCCGTACGCGGCGGACTTTCGACGTACCGGCACGGCCCGCTCCCGGGCGCCGTCGTCGGGTGCCGAGTCCCACGCGCCGGGTGTCGGTCGTCTTTTGGCTCGTCCGGCGTTCGGTGGCTGTCTTCTGTCTTGCGGTGCGTTTGGGGTTTGGTTCGCTTCCGCGTTCGCTTGCTGGCTGGGGTGGTGGTCGTTGTTTTTCAGCCCGTCCGGCGTTTGAGGACGAGGCCGTTCAGGCCGATGGGGGGCTGGGGGCGCAGCCCCAGGGTTTCCGGCTCAGGGGAGTCTGGGGAAGCGGGCTTCCAGGTTCCAGATCGCCGGGTTGTCCCGGAGACCCTCGTGGAGGTCTGTCAGGTCGGCCAGGACGTCGTGGAGGAAGTCACGGGCCTCGCGGCGGAGTTCGGTGTGGGAGAACGTGAGCGGGGGCTCTTCCACCGGCATCCAGTCCGACTCGATGTCCACCCAGCCGAAGCGGCGCTCGAAGAGCATGCGGTCGGTGGACTCGGTGAAGTCCAGTTCGGCGCGCTGGGGGCGGGAGGCCCTGCTGCCCATGGGGTCCTGGTCGAGCTGTTCGACGATGTCGCACAGGGCCCACGCGAAGTCGAGTACGGGCACCCATCCCCAGCCTGTGGACAGCTCCCGGTCCGCCTTCGTGTCGGCGAGGTAGACGTCTCCGCAGAACAGATCGTGGCGCAGAGCGTGGACGTCCGCGCGGCGGTAGTCGGTCTGCGGGGGGTCCGGGAAGCGGGAGGAGAGGGCGTAGCCGATGTCGAGCACGTGGGTGATGGTGTCACGCCGTTCTAGGATCGCCCCCATGCCCCGGTCTGTTGCCTTTGGTTCCGTCGCGGTTCTGCTGGTGTGCCTGCTCACTGGTTGTGACGGGGGTGTGGGGGGTGTCGCGGGGGGTTCCGGGGTGGGGGATCCGTACTTTCCCAAGGCCGGGAACGGGGGGTACGACGTGATCCATTACGGGCTCACGCTCGACTACGAACCGAAGTCCCGGCGGCTGGTGGGGAAGGCGGAGATCCGGGCTCGGGCGGAGAAGGACCTCAGCGCGTTCAACCTTGATCTCAAGGGGATGGGGGTCGGGTCGGTCGAGGTGGACGGGGAGCCCGCTCGGTTCAACCGCAGTGGTGATCATGAGTTGACCGTTCGGCCGCGTAAGGATCTCGACGGCGGTGACTCCTTCGTGGCGGTGGTGCGCTACGAGGGCGTGCCGGAGGTCATCACCGATCCGGACGGGTCCGAGGAGGGGTGGCTGCCCACCGAGGACGGGGCTCTGGGGCTGGGGGAGCCCACCGGGTCCATGGCGTGGTTTCCCGGGAACCATCATCCGAGTGACAAGGCCTCGTACGACATCGTCGTCGAGGTGCCCGAAGGGCTGGAGGTCGTTTCCGTCGGGGAGTTGCGGAAGCGGACGGTCAAGGATGGGCGGGCTGTCTTCGAGTGGCGGGTTGCGGAGCCTGTGGCCTCTTACGTGGTGACCGTGGCGGTGGGGGAGTTCGAGATCCGTCGGTCGATGGCTGGGCGGCTGCCCGTCTACGTGGCCGTGGATCCTGAGCAGGCGGCGGACAGCGCCGAGGTGCTCGATCGCATTCCCGAGGTCATGGAGTGGGCCGAGGACACCTTCGGGCCGTATCCGTTCTCGTCGACGGGGGCGATCGTGGAGCGGGAGGACGATGCCGAGTACGCCCTGGAGACCCAGAACCGGCCCGTGTTCCCCGGCGCGCCCGGCGTGGAACTCCTCGTGCACGAGCTGGTCCACCAGTGGTACGGGAACTCCGTCACCCCGAAGTCCTGGCGCGACATGTGGCTGAACGAGGGCTTCGCCACGTACGCCGAGTGGTTGTGGGACGAGGACCACGGCGGGGACTCCGTGCAGGACGTCTTCGACGCGTTGTACGAGGGGGACTACTTCGACAAGGAGGCGGAGAGCGATGCCGTCTGGGCCTTTCCGCCCGCCCGGCCGCCCGAGGCCGCGCAGATTTCCGACAGTCCTGTGTACGAGCGGGGTGCCATGGTGCTGCACAAGGTGCGGCAGACGGTCGGTGACGAGGTGTTCTTCGGCATCGTGCGGGGGTGGGCCGCCGAGCGGCGGCACGGCAACGCGGACACGGACGACTTCACCGCCTTCGTGGAGAAGGCGGCGCCGGACGAGGACTTCTCGGGGATCTGGGACGACTGGCTGTACGGGGAGGGGCGGCCCGGGAGTCCCTGAGATGCGTGCAGCGACAGGGCTAGCGAAGGATTTTGCGTAGGACCGTGCAGGGGCGGCCCAGTTGGCGGTCCTTGCGGTGGCCGATCGTCTCGTAGCCGATCGTCGTCCAGAAGGCGAAGGCGCCCGGGTTGTTGTCCAGGGCCGCCAGGCGCACGGCGTCCCGGCCCGCCTCGCGGAAGCGGTCCTCGATGCGTGCCGCCAGCTGCCTTCCGTGGCCCTTGCCCTGGTGGGCCGCGTCGACCAGCAGCAGGCCGATCCACGGGTCGGGGTCGCCCGGGTCCGGGTGGTGGGCGAGCGTGATCGCGATCGCGACGAGCTGTCCGGCGCTGCGGGCCTGGAGGACCTCCACGTCCGGGTTCGCCAGCTCGTCCGCCAGTGCCTTCGCGACCTGCTCCGGGCGGATGTCGTGCGGGTCGGGGAAGTCACCGCTGAGGGCGTAGAACGCGTGGTTCGAGGCGTAGAGGGCGGTGAGTTCGGTCAGGAGGGGGCCCGGCAGGTCGTGGTCCGGGGTGAGGGTCAGCGGTTCGAGGATCACGCCGCGAAGGGTAGGCGCTCCGCTGGGGGTGCGGGGAGGGGTGAGGGGAAGGGGTGGGGGGTGCGGGGAGGTCGGCTTCGGGTGCGGATTTGGGTGTGGATTCGGGTGCGGGTCCGGTGGGGGCTGGGCGCGCAGTTCCCCGCGCCCCTTTGGGGGCGCCGGTGCGACCGGGCCCGCGCCTCTTTGGGGGCGCCGGTGCGGGGGCCGTGTGCGACCGAGGGGTCCGGTCCGGCTGCAGCCGGACCGGACCCCTCGGATGTCGTGCGCGTGCTGGATCAGACGTTGACGCCGAAGTCCTTCGCGATGCCCGTCAGGCCGGACGCGTAGCCCTGGCCGACCGCGCGGAACTTCCACTCGGCGCCGTTGCGGTACAGCTCGCCGAAGACCATGGCCGTCTCCGTGGCCGCGTCCTCCGAGAGGTCGTAGCGGGCGATCTCGGTGCCGCCAGCCTGGTTCACGATGCGGATGTACGCGTTGCGGACCTGGCCGAAGTTCTGCGAGCGCGTCTCGGCGTCGTAGATCGAGACCGGGAAGACGATCTTGTCGATGTCGGCGGGGAGACCCGCGAGGTTGACGTTGATCGCCTCGTCGTCGCCGGCGCCCTCACCCGTGCGGTTGTCGCCCGTGTGGACGATCGTCTGGTCCGGGGTCTGCTTGTTGTTGAAGAAGATGAAGTGCGAGTCCGAGTAGACCTTGCCCGCGGGGTTGACCGCGATGGCCGAGGCGTCCAGGTCGAAGTCGGTTCCCGTGGTGGAGCGGACGTCCCAGCCGAGGCCCACGGTGACGGCGGTCAGGCCCGGAGCCTCCTTGGTGAGCGAGACGTTGCCACCCTTGGACAGGCTTACAGCCATTGTTGGGAGTCCTTCCCTCGTTGTTCGTGCGAACGGATCGTGCGGTGCTGCGCGTCGGGCTTCGTACGGGACGAAGCTACCGCCATCCCTAAGAACGCCGATGGGGGTCCCCAGGGTTCCGCTCCTCTTTACTTTCTTTACCTGGGAGGGCGGGGCCGCGTCCCGAGGGGCCGGGGCGCGGGGCGGGCGCGGGCCGGTGACCGTTCCGGTGCCGAAAAGCTGGTGACGTGGACCGGACAGACAAGGGACCATGGGGCCATGTCCGGTCCTTACGTCATCCGTGGCTCCGTCTCGCTGCCCGAGGCCGAGCTGATGTGGCGTTTCTCGCGCTCCTCCGGTCCGGGCGGCCAGCACGTCAACACGACCGACTCGCAGGTCGAACTGCGCTTCGACCTCGCGAAGACCCAGTCGCTGCCGCCGGTGTGGAAGGAGCGCGCACTCGCAAAGCTCGCCGACCGGCTGGTCGACGGGGTCGTCGCCGTGCGCGCCTCCGAGCACCGCTCCCAGTGGCGCAACCGGGAGACGGCTGCCGTGCGGCTCGCCTCCCTGCTCGCCGAGGCCAGCGCCCCGCCGCCCAGGGCCCGCCGCGCCACCCGTATTCCGCGCGGAATCAATGAGCGCCGGCTTCGCGAGAAGAAACAGCGGGGCGACACCAAGCGCGGGCGTTCCGGGCGCGACTGGGGGTGAGAGAAAGGGGTGTCGGGCTGGTCCGGCACTTGTTCCGGGGCCGGTGCGGAACTTGTTCCGGGACTTCTCCCGGTACTTCTTTCAGCGCCTCTTCCTGTGCTTCTTCCAGTGCTTCTCCCGGTACTTCTTTGGCGGCAGTGCTCTGTTCGTCCCGCCCGTACCGCCCGGCGCGGGTTTTCCGACGGCGGAAGAAAAGCCCGGAGAAAAGTGGAGCGGGCACATGCCCGGCTTCACATTCGTACACGGTCGGGCGCGATCGAATCCCCGGTGGGACCGGGAAAGGCCTAGTCCAAGTGCCGGTAGCGGCCCCGGAAATACGTGAGCGGGCCGCCCTCGGCGCTCGGCAGCGAGGACGTCAGGACGCGGCCGATCACCAGGGTGTGGTCGCCCGCGGTCACCCGCTGCTCGGTGCGGCACTCCAGGGTCGCCAGGGCGCCGTCCAGCAGGGGCGCGCCGGACTCCTTGCCGCGGACGTACGGCACGTCCGCGAAGAGCAGGCGGTCCGAGATGCGGTTCTTCATGGCGAAGCGGCTCGCGACGGAACTCTGGCCCTCGGCGAGCAGGGAGACCGCCCACAGGGGCTGTTCGGCGAGCAGGTCGTCCATGCGGGAGCCCTCGCGCAGGCCGATGAGGACCAGGGGCGGGTCCAGGGACACGGACATGAAGGAGGTCGCCGTCATGCCGACGTCCTCGCCGCTCGGGCCGTCCGGGTCGGCCTGCGGCTCGTGCGCGGTCACCAGGACCACGCCGGCGGCCAGCCGGGACATGGCCGCGCGGAACTCGTCGTTGCTCACCCCCACAGCATGCACGGACGGGGCGGGCGGAGCGGCAGAGGGAGTGTTCAGCACACGAAGACGCTATTCTCCGCCGACGGTGGACACATCCGACCATCGTCCGAACCGGGTCCTAGGACTGAAGTGGGAGTGTGACTCGTATCTCTTACCAGGCGCGCGCACATGTTCCACAAATTTGCGTTCAGTAAACGCACCGCGAAAACACAGAAACTCTACTCAATTGTTCATCTTCACCTGTGACTTGAGTCACAGGTGCCATATTTTGTTGACCCTGTGTACCGAGTGGGCAGCGCGCTGTGATTCAGTGGCGAGGAAGCTGGCAGGGAGTAGGCGGGGAGAGAGCCCTGGAGTTGCTGTCGAGGTCTTCGAGGGGAGGGCGAATGGAGACCGAGTCGGAGCCGTACGTCCGCCTTGCGACCCTGCGGCAGCTGCACACGGTCATGGCGGACATGAACACGGCCCGCAGCCTGGCCGACACGCTGCAGACCGTGGCCGACGGAGTCGTCAACGGCCTCGGCTACGAACTGGCCGCCGTCAACCTCGTCCAGCCCGACGGCGACCTGGTGGTCGCCGCCCTCGCCGGGAACTCCGCTGCGGAGGCGCTCATCACCGGCCGCACGGGCTCCCGCGAATCCTGGGAGCGCCGGCTGAACATGGGCGAGGCCTGGGGCGACCTGCGGTTCATACCGCACACCGAGGGCTGGGTCCTCGACGAGGACGACGTCCCGCAGTGGTACACCGACGGCCCCGAACCGCGTTTCGAGGACGAGTGGCACCCCGCCGACCGGCTCTTCGCCCCCATGTACACCCCGAGCGTCCCGAGCGGCTCCTGCGGTGAGCTGATAGGCGTCCTGTCCGTGGACCGTCCGCGCAACGGACGGCATCCGGGCGCATGGGGCCGCGAGGCCCTGCAGATGTACGCGTTCCAGGCCGCCATAGCCATCAGCAACGCGCGGCTGCGCGCCAACATGCAGCGCGCGCTGGTCCGTCTGGAGCGCGAGCAGCAGGCGCTGCGGGCCAGCGAGGAAAGCTTCCGGCAGGCCTTCGAGTACGCGCCCTCCGGCATGGCCGTCGCCGAGATGGGCGGCGACCAGCACGGCCGGATCCTGCGGACGAACGACGCGCTGTGCCGGCTCCTGGGCCGCCCCGCCTCCTCGATGCGCCGCTACGCGTTCTCCGACCTCGTCCACCCCGAGGACATCGGCACCCTGCTGCGGACCTCCGCCGAGGGCGGGCGCGCCGAGCTGAGGCTCTGTCGCCGCGACGGCACGTACGTGTGGGTGTCGCTGCGCAACAGCGTGGTCGCGGACGCCGCCGACGGGCCGCGCTTCCTGCTCACCCACGTCGAGGACATCGAGGAGCGCAAGCGCCGCGAGCTGCAGCTCGCCCACCGCGCCTCGCACGACTCGCTCACCGGCCTGCCGAACTCCGCGGAGCTGCGTTCCCGGCTCGCCGCCCGGCTGTGCGCCCGCCCCACGGCGATGGAACCCGGTGTGGTCGACACGATCGACGCGGCGTACGGCGAAGTGGTGGCCGCGCGCAACGCGAGCGCCAACGGGTACGACGTGAACGCCTACGACGTGAACGGGCACGGCTTCGACTACCGGCCGGTCCCGGACGCCCTGGACGCGTACGACCACCATGTGCACACCGTCACACCCGAGGGGGAGCGCGACGACGGCACGAAGGGGCTCGCGGTGCTCTTCTGCGACCTCGACGGCTTCAAGTCGATCAACGACCGCTTCGGGCACAACGCCGGTGACTACGTGCTGATCGAGGTCGCCCGCAGGCTGGGCGGCGCCGTGCGCGACGGCGACACGGTCGCCCGGCTCGGCGGCGACGAGTTCGTGGTGCTCGCCGACGGGCTCGGCCGGGCCGACGCGGAGGACCTCGCGGTACGGCTGCGCAACGAGATAATCCAGCCGATCAGGGTCGACGGACGGGCCATGCGGGTCGGTGCCAGCTTCGGTATCGGGTGGGCACACTGCGGCATGACGGCGGACGAGGTCTTGCAGTCCGCTGACGAGCGGATGTACGTAGAGAAACGTTCTCGTCCCAAAGCGCACAGGCGTGCGGGCTGATCCGCAGGTCAGCGCTGTCATGCGAGCTGAGTCACCCTTTTGGGGCATCGGAACCGGGTAGGCTCGCCTTTCGATCCCCCGTACCGCATCTGTACCGCACCCGCTAGGAGACCAAGGGATGACGCCCGGCAACAACGGCGCGAGCACGCCCGAGGACGACGACCCGTTCGGCTATCTGTACGAGGACGGGAAGGCCGCCGGAGCCCAGCCGCCGAGCGGCGGTGGTGGTTACGGCTACCCCGGCTCGGTCAACCGGGTGCGTCCGGTCGGAGAGCGCCAGTACGGCCAGTCCGCCGCGCAGGCCGCCGCCCCCACCGCGCAGTACGGGCAGGTGCCGCAGCAGCAGGGCACGTACGGGCAGCAGGGGCAGTACGGCCAGCCGACCGCGAACTACGCCACGGCCGAGAACCACTCCGGCGGCGCGTCCACCACGCACCAGCAGACGCACGGCGGCCGGGGCGGTGGCGGCCGGGGCCGCGGGCCCAACACCAAGGGGCTGCTGATCGGCGCCGTCGCCGTGGTCGCGGCCGTGGTGATCGGCATCGCCATCGCGATGACGGGCGGGGACTCGGACGACGACAAGAGCGGCGACGACACCGCCGGTCCGACCGCGTCGGCCGGGCAGAGCGCCGAGCCGAGCGAGACGTCCAGCAAGGAGGCCGAGGAGCCGGCCGAGCTGCCCGACATCGACGCGAAGGCCCTGAAGCTCGGTGCCGGTGTGACGACCGCCTCGGACATCGAGGGCGCGAGCGCGGCGGGCGGCATCTACGTGACCGGCCTCAACCAGGTCGGCGCCGAGGTCACCTGGACCGTCAACGGCATCCCGAAGGCCGGGACGTACACCGTCTTCACGAAGTACAGCGTCCCCGGCAAGGACGCCAAGATGACGCTCACCGTGAACGGCAAGGAGTTCGGCAGCAAGCTGAACCTCGGGAACTTCGCGGGGGCCAAGGAGAACGAGTGGGAGAAGGGGTGGACGGAGACCTACTCCTGGCCCACTCTCACCAAGGGCACCAACACGATCTCCATCTCCTGCCAGGAGGGGGACGACTGTGACGTGCTCCTCGACCAGCTTCGGCTGAAGGCCGGGCAGGTCAAGAACTGAGCGTTGATTCTGGCTTTCTACTTGCCGTGGTGGGGTCCGGATTCGGGTGCGGGTCCGGTGGGGGCCGTTCGCGCAGTTCCCCGCGCCCCTGTAAGACAAAAGATTGCGCCGTTCCCCGCGCCCCTGATGGGGGCGCGGGGAACGGCGCATCTTTTAGGGGCGCGGGGAACGGCGCGACCAGCCCCCACCGGCCGGCACGTGACGAAACGACCCGCGCGGAGCGCTACGCCGCGGTCGTCTGGCTCGTCACGGAGACTCGGGACAGCAGTTCCTCGTAGGCTGGGCGGTCGAACTCCCCGGCCACAGGGGCCAGTACCGTCGCCGCGGACAGCGCGACCGCTCGGGCCAGGCGGTCCGGCCAGGGCAGTTTCTCCACCAGGCCCGACAGCAGGCCCGCGACTGCGGAGTCCCCGGCGCCCGTCGGATTGCCGCGGACCGGCCGGGGCGGGGCCGCGCGCCAGTCGCCCTCGGGCGTGCGGGCCAGCAGCCCGTCCGCGCCGAGCGACGCCACCACCGCGTGCGCCCCGCGCCGCCGCGCGTCCCGCGTGGCCTGCGACGGGTCGTGCGAGCCGGTCAGCTCGGCCAGTTCGTCCGCGTTCGGCTTGACGACGTCGGGGCGGGCCGCGATCCCCCGCCGCAACGGCTCCCCACTCGTGTCGAGCAGCACCGGAACCGCCAACGCCCGAGCCGTGCGCACGAGTTGGGCGTACGCCCCGACCGGCACCCCGGGCGGCAGGCTGCCGCACAGGGCCACCGCGGAGCAGGACCGCAGCAGAACCTCGTACGCCTCCTGGAAGTCGGCCCACTCGGCGGGCGTGATCTCCGGGCCCGGTTCGTTGAGTTGAGTCGTGTCACCGGTCGTCGTGTCGGCCACCGCGATCGTGCGGCGGGTCGAGCCGCTCACCGGGACCAGCGCGTCGACGACCTCCGGCGTCCGCGCCAGCCGGTCGCGGAGGGCCCGCCCGGTGACGCCGCCCACGAAGCCCGTCACGGTCACCTCGTGGCCGAGGGCCGCGAGCACCCGGGCCACGTTCAGGCCCTTCCCGCCGGGCCGTTCGGTCATCTCGTCGACCCGGTGGGACGCGTGGGGCCGCAACTCCCGTACGCGGTACGTGATGTCGAGAGCGGTGTTCAGCGTGACCGTGAGAATCACCTGGGCCTGCCTCTCTCGATGCGGACCCGCTCGCCCGGTGCGCGCGCGGATGCCACGGATGTGCTCGTCCGAAAGTCCGATCATGCCAAAGGCAACGGCCGTCGGCCCAGTCCCCGGCTCAGGCGGTCCGAGGTTCGACCAGCCACGCGCCCCGGCGCATCACACCCTTGAGCTCGAAGGCGGAGTCCAGGACCACCAGGTCGGCGTCCTTGCCCGGCTCCAGCGAACCCACCCGGTCGTACAGGCCCAACTGCCGTGCCGGATTGGCGGAGATGGCCGCGACGACGTCCTCGACGGGCAGCCGGTCCACGGTCACCGCGCGCTTGAAGGCCCGGTCCAGGGTGAGCGTGGAGCCCGCGATCGAGCCGCCCTCCACCAGCCGCGCCACACCGTCCGCGACCTCCACCTCCAGCGGGCCGAGCATGTAGCGGCCGTCGCCGAAGCCCGCCGCGTCCATCGCGTCCGTGATGAACGCCACCCGCCCACCGCCCGCGTGATGGAACGCCAACTGCAGGGACGCCGGGTGGAGATGGACACCGTCGTTGATCAGCTCGACGGTGATCCGCTCGTCCTCCAGCAGGGCCGCGATCGGGCCCGGCGTGCGGTGCCCGAGCACCGGCATCGCGTTGAACAGGTGCGTCGCCACGGTCGCGCCCGCGTCGATGGCCTCCACCGTCTGCTCGTACGTGGCGTCCGTGTGCCCGATCGCCGCGATGACGCCGTGCTCGACGAGCAGGCGTACGGAGTCGATGCCGCCCGGCAGTTCGGTGGCGAGGGTGACCATCCGGGCCTGGCCGCGCGCCGCGTCGATCAGCTTGCGGACCTCCGACGGGTCGGGGTCGCGCAGCAGCTTCTCGGAGTGCGCTCCCTTGCGGCACGGGGAGATGAACGGGCCCTCGAAGTGGACGCCCGCGATGTCGCCCTGCTCGGCCAGTTCGGAGAGCAGCCCCGCGCGCTGGGCCAGGCCGTCCATGTCGCCGGTGACCGTGGAGGCGACGAGGGTCGTCGTGCCGTGCGCGCGGTGGGTGCGGATGCCCTTGAGGATCTCCTCGACCGTGCCCGAGGTGAAGGAGGCTCCGCCGCCGCCGTGGTTGTGCATGTCGACGAAGCCGGGGACCACCCAGTGGTCGCGCAGGTCCACGGTGGGGGCGCCCTCGGGAGCGCTCCCGGCGATGCGGGTGCCGTCGACGATCAGGCGTCCGCCGTGCACTGTTCCGGTGGGGAGGACTACGTTCGCGCCGGTGAGGATCGTGATGTGCGGGCCGGTGGGAGACATGCGCTCAGTGGTCATCGGGCGGATACCTCCGAAGTGGTGGCCAGCAGGTCCCAGGCGAGGAGGCCCGCGCCGAGGCAGCCGGCCGTGTCTCCGAGTGCCGCGGGGACGATGGACGGCAGTTTCTGGAAGGTGACGCGCCGCTCGACCGCGGCCCGCAGTGGTGTGAACAAGGTTTCCCCCGCCTCGGCGAGACCGCCACCGATGATCAGGACGCGCGGGTCCAGCAGAGTGAGCGCGGTGACGAGTCCGTCCGCGAGCGCGTCCACCGCGTCCTGCCAGACCGCCCGCGCGCGGGGGGCGCCGGACTCGACGGCCTTCGCGCAGTCCGCCGCGTCCGCGTCCCGGTCGCCGGAGGCCTCGGCCCACGCCTCGCTGACCGCGGCCGCCGACGCGTACCGCTCCAGGCAGCCGTGCTGCCCGCACGGGCAGGGGGCGCCTCCGGGACGTACGACGACATGGCCGATCTCGCCCGCGAAACCGTGCGCGCCCGCCTCCACCCGGCCGTCGATGCCGATCGCGCCGGCGATGCCCGTGCCCAGCGGTACGAACAGGAAGCGGTCCGCTCCCCGGCCTGCGCCGATCCGGCCCTCGGCGAGGCCACCGGTGCGTACGTCGTGGCCGAGGGCGACCGGCGCCCCGGACAGCCGCTCGCTGAGCAGCTTGCGCAGTGGTACGTCGCGCCAGCCGAGGTTGGCCGCGTAGGCGGCGATGCCGCGGTCGGCGTCCACGATGCCGGGGACGGCGACGCCCGCGGCCGCCGCGGGCTCGCCGAGGTGGTCCTCGCCGTGCGCGCGCAGGTCGGCGGCGAAGGCGAGGATCGACTCGACGACGGAGTCCGGGCCGCGCTCCCGGCCCGTCGAGCGGCGGGCCTGGTGCAGCAGCTCGCCGTCCGCCCCCACGAGGGCGGCCTTCATTCCGGTGCCGCCCACATCCAGGGCGATGACGTGTCTCACACGTACAGTGTCGCCCCTTACCCCGTGAGAGGTCTAGTCCACTTACGTGGTGTAGACCTTAGAGCGAAAATTGCGATTCGAAAGTTTGGGATCGCATGAGCGAATCGGTGGGGTACGCGGGCACTTGGGCACGCGGACGCCAGGGCGCGCTCATGGGACGAACAGGGTTGAGGACGGCTGTAGTGCAGCGGCGAGTGACAAGTCTGATCGCGGTGGCTTCCGCACTGGGTGTGACCGCGGCCCTCGGAGGCTGCGGAAGTTCCGCCGGGTCCGGTGACGTCACGCTGAAACTCGTGGCGGCCGACTACGGCGACTCCAAGGCGAACAGCTCCCAGAAGTACTGGGACAAGCTGACGCAGGCCTATGAGGCGAAGCACCCCGGTGTGGACGTCCAGGTCAGCGTCTACTCCTGGAACGACGTGGACGCCAAGGTCAAGGCCATGGTCGACGCGGGCGACCCGCCCGACCTGGCGCAGGTCGGCGCGTACGCCGACTACGCCGCCGCGGGGGAGCTCTACCGCGCGGGCGACGTGCTCTCCATAGACACCCAGGCCGACTTCGTGTCGCAGCTGTCCGCGGCGGGGGAGATAAACCGCACGCAGTACGGCATGCCGTTCGCCTCCTCCACCCGGCTGCTCTTCTACAACAAGACCCTCTTCGCCGACGCCGGCCTCACCCCGCCGGAGAGCTGGAGCGACCTCGCCTCCGACGCGGCGGCGCTCAAGGCCAAGGGCGTGAAGTACCCGTACGCGCTGCCGCTGGGGCCGGAGGAGGCGCAGGCCGAGACGCTGATGTGGCTGCTCAGCGGTGGTGACGGGTACACCGACACGGTCGGCTCCTACAGCATCGACTCCCCGCAGAACGTCGACACCTTCACCTGGCTCAAGGAGGAGCTCGTCGACAAGGGCCTCACCGGGCCGGTCGCGCCCGCGAAGCTCAACCGGGCGGACGCCTTCGCGGCGTTCACGCGCGGCGAGGTCGGCATGCTGAACGGCCACCCGACGCTGATGAAGGCCGCCGCGGCGAAGGGCGTGAAGTTCGGCATGGTGCCGATGCCCGGCGCGAAGGGGCGTTCCAAGGCCACCATGGGTGTCGCCGACTGGATGATGGCGTTCAAGAAGAACGGGCACAAGGACCAGATCGGGGACTTCCTCGACTACGTGTACAGCGACGAGAACGTCCTTGAGTTCTCCCACGAGTACGACCTGCTGCCCGTGACGACGTCCGCGTCCGAGGCGATGGCCCTCGACAAGGACGACGCCGACCTCGTCGACTTCCTCGGCGAGCTGCCCAACGCCGAGCTGTATCCCGTGGGGCAGACGTCCTGGGCCGCGGTCAGCGCGGACATCAAGCAGCGGATCGGGGAAGCGGTGAGCCCGGACGGGAAGCCGGGGGCCGTGCTGGGGCAGTTGCAGCGGGCTGCTGCCGCTGCCCAGAACGCGGGGTGACTCCGTCGGTTGGGCGGTGCGGGTCCGGTGGGGGCGGGCCGCGCAGTTCCCCGCGCCCCTTGGGGGCTGCGCCCCCTGAAAGACAAAAGATCGCGCCGTTCCCCGCGCCCCTTCGGGGTTAGCGTTGGGCGTATGGGTGACCAGGAGCTGACCGCGCAGGAACGGGACGTGCTCGCGTTGGAGGGGCGGGGGTGGGAGTCGCCCGGGGCCAAGGAGCGGGCTGTCCGTGAGGAGCTGGGGATCGCCCCGGTTCGCTACTACCAGCTGCTGAACGCCCTGCTGGACGCGGAGCGGGCCCTCGCGTACGACCCGGTGACGGTCAACCGCCTGCGGCGCGTCCGTGAGGTACGCAGGGGCGAGCGGGAGGCTTAAGACGCCACCTCGGCGGATAGGGTCGCAGCATGGCCAGTCACCCCGACCCATCGTCGCTGCCGAGCCCCGCGACCGCGGCGGGCCGAGACGGCCTCGCCGCGATCCTCGCGCGGCCCCACAAGGCCGTCCTCGCCTTCGACTTCGACGGCACGCTCGCGCCGATCGTCCCCGACCCCGAGCAGGCCCGCGCCCACCCGGACGCCGTACCGGCCCTGGCGGCGCTGGCCCCCAAGGTCGCGTCGGTGGCCGTCGTCACCGGCAGGCCCGCGTCGGTCGCCGTGCGGTACGGCGGTTTCGCCGGGGTCCCGGGCCTCGACCACCTCGTCGTGCTCGGCCACTACGGGGCGGAGCGCTGGGACGCGGTCACCGGTACGGTCCGGGCCCCCGCGCCGCACCCCGGTGTCGCCGCGGTCCGCGCCGAACTGCCCGGTTTCCTCGACGGCATCGGCGCCTGGCAGGGCAGCTGGATCGAGGAGAAGGGCCGGGCCGTCGCGGTCCACACCCGCCGGGCCGAGGACCCGCAGGCCGCCTTCGAGGCACTGCGCGAACCGCTGTCCCGGCTGGCCCAGAAGCACGGCCTGATCGTCGAACCGGGGCGGCTGGTGCTGGAGTTGCGTCCGGCGGGCATGGACAAGGGCGTCGCCCTCGGCGCGTACGTGCGCGATGCCGGCGCCGAGTCGGTCATGTACGTCGGCGACGACCTCGGCGACCTGCCGGCCTTCGCCGCCGTCGAAAAACTCCGCTCCGACGGCATCCCGGGCCTCCTGGTCTGCAGCGGCAGCACAGAGGTGACGGAACTGGCCGACCGCGCAGACCTGGTGGTGGACGGCCCGGAGGGCGTCACGAGGCTGCTCACGGCCCTGGCCACCCACTTGGCACCGCCCCGCTAGGGGCGCAGCCCCAAAGGGGCGCGGGGAACGGCGCAGTCTTTTGCCTTTAAGGGGCGCGGGGAACTGCGCGACCGGCCCCCACCGGCCCGCAGCTCCAAACCGACCCCGCGTCAGCGAACGCCCCTAAGAGCCGAGCGCATGCAACTGGTCAAGAAACCACTGCGCCGGAGGCAACGCGGTGGCGGCCACAGCCAACCGCTTCGTCCGCTCGGCCCGCTCAGCAAGAGGCACGGTCAACGCCTCATGCAACGCATCCGCGGTGGACGACACGTCGTACGGGTTCACGACAACCGCGTCCTCGCCCAACTCCTCGTACGCCCCCGCCTCCCGCGACAGCACCAGCACGCACCCGTCGTCGGACACGACGGGCACCTCCTTCGCGACGAGGTTCATCCCGTCGCGGATGGGGTTCACGAGGGCCACGTCGGCCAGCCGGTACGCCGCGAGCGAGCGCGCGAAGTCGTCCTTCACGTGCAGCACGACCGGCGTCCACCCGGCCGTCCCGTACGCGGAGTTGATCTCGTCGGCGACCCGCCGCACCTCGGCCGTGTAGTCGCGGTACACCGCCAGGTCCTGCCGCGACGGGTACGCGAACGCCACGTGCACCACCCGCTCGCGCCACTCGGGCCGGTCGTCCAGCAGCTGCCGGTACGCCAGCAGGCCGCGCACGATGTTCTTGGAGAGCTCGGTCCGGTCCACCCGCACGACGGTCTTCCGGGCGCTGCCGTCGGGCGCGGTGCCGATCTGCTCGCGCAGCGCGGCCATCCGCTCGTCGACGTCCGGGCGGTGCGAACGCTCGCGCAGGAAGTCCGCGTCGGCGCCGAGGCCGTGCACGCCGATCCGCGTGTCCGGGTCGAAGTCGTCCCCCAGTACGGCCCGACAGCACTGCGTGAACGCGTCCGCCCACCGCCGGGTGAGGAACGCGGCCCGGTCGGCGCCGAGGATGCCGTCGAGGACCTTCGCCGCGATGTCGTCCGGGAGGAGCCGGAAGTAGTCCGGCGGGGCCCACGGGGTGTGCGAGAAATGCCCGATGCGCAGGTCGGGACGGAGTTCGCGGAGCATCCGCGGCACGAGCGTCAGGTGGTAGTCCTGTACGAGGACCGCTGCGCCGTCCGCCGCCTCCTCGGCCAGTGCCTCGGCGAAGGCCCGGTTGTACGTCTCGTAGGCCGCCCACTTGCGCCGGAACTCCGCGTCGAAGACGGGTTCCAGGGGGGTCTGGTAGAGCATGTGGTGGACGAACCACAGCGCGGAGTTCGCGATGCCGTTGTACGCGGCGGCGTGGGTGTCGGCGTCGATGTCGAGCATCCGGACGCCGTCCTCGCCCACGCCCCGCCGGACGGCCTCGCGGTCGCCGTCGCCGAGGGCCGAGCAGACCCACAGGGCGCCGGCGTCGGGGCCGATGGCGGAGAGGCCCGACACGAGTCCGCCTCCGCCGCGCTTGGCCGTGAGCTCGCCGGACTCGTCCTCGGTGTACGAGACCGGGCCGCGGTTGGACGCGACGAGGACGGGGTGTGTGCCGTGGGTGGGAGCCATGACTCGAAATCTAGCCGCAGCGCTATCCGCTCAAACGTTCCCCCTGGCCGCGGCGGGAGGTCGTGGGTCACCTGGCCCCCGGTGGGGGCGTGCCGCGCAGTTCCCCGCGCCCCTAAAGACTGCGCAGTTCCCCGCGCCCCTGATGGGGGCGCGGGGAACTGCGCGAACGGCCCCCACCGGGCCGCGGACGACAATGCTCCCGCAGGCTCCCGACTAAGCCGCGCGGCGCGACACGTACTCCCTGATGTCGGTCATCGGGGGACGTTCCTCCATGTCCACCGAATGCGTTCGCGGCTCGAAACCCCGCTCCCCCCGGACGAACTGCGTCAACGACGGCCGGATCATGTGCCCGCGCGCCAGCCGGAGCTGAGCGGTCCGATAGATCGCCGCGGACATCCGCCCGAGCGCCTGCCCGTCCTGATGCCGGTGCTTGCGGACGCCCACGTCCACCTGCGCGAGGGCGTCGAGCCCGACCAGATGCAGCGAGTCGACCAGCATGCCCAGCTCCACCCCGTACCCGACGGGGAACGGAAGCCGTTCGAGGAGCGAGCGGCGGGCCGCGTACTCCCCGCCCAGCGGCTGGACGAAGCCGGCCAGCTGCGGCCAGTGCATGTTGAGCAGCGGCCGGGCCATGAGTTCGGTGACCCGGCCCCCCTGGCCCGACGCGGAGCCCAGCGGACGGTCGTACATCGCCTTGACGAGGTCGACCCCCGGATCCGTGAGCAGCGGACCGACGATCCCGGAGACGAAGTCCGCCGAGAACTCCTTCAGGTCCGCGTCGACGAAGGCCACGATGTCCCCGCGCGTGACGAGCAGCGAGCGCCACAGCACCTCGCCCTTGCCGGGGACGGCCGGGATACGGGGCAGGATCTCGTCCCGGTGCACCACCCGGGCACCCGCGGCCGCGGCGACCTCGGAGGTGCGGTCCGTCGATCCCGAGTCGATCACCACGATCTCGTCGACGAGCGGCACTCTCGCGGTCATCAGCTCACGGCGGATCACGGCGACGATCTCGCCGACGGTCTCCTCCTCGTTGAGCGCGGGCAGTACGACACTGACCGTGGAGCCCGTGGACCGCTTCGCGGCGATCAGCTTCTTGAGCGGGCGGTCCTCGACGGACCAGGAGCGCGTGCTCAGCCAGCGCTCGACGTCTTCCAGCACGTGCGGCTCTCCCTTGCGTTCATCGGGATGCGTGCGTCCCGCCGCGACGTAAACCGGTGTGACGGTCATCTCGCGGTTCGGACGGCTCTCTCCACCATCCATGCCGTCGGTTACAGTCTTGAACAACGCTGATGACCATCGCATGTCGGGGGTCGTTGCGTAGACAACTAAATACCGCTCATCCAGAGGGGCAGAGGGATACGGCCCGTTGAAGCCCCGGCAACCCTCCAGCCGGTCTCGTCCTGATCATTGTCGATCAGTGCGGCGAGGCTCCCGGCTCGGGAAGGTGCCAAATCCGTCTCATGGCGAAGTGCGTCGTGAGGAAGATGAGGAAAGGGCCTCGCCTCCATGGCTGCGCAGACAGTTGCAAGCACCACGAACTCCACCCCCTCCGCGGACTCCGCGAACGCCGTCGATCTCGGTCCGGCCGCCGCGCTCTCCTGCCGCGAGTGCGGTCACCGCGTACCGCTCGGTCCGGTCTTCGCCTGCGAGGAGTGTTTCGGCCCGCTGGAGATCGCGTACGACTTCTCCGGTTACGACACCGAGGAACTCCGCAAGCGGATCGAAGCCGGTCCCGCGAACATCTGGCGGTACGCGCCGCTGCTGCCCGTCCCCGCGGACGTGGCGGACAAGCCGAACATCAACCCGGGCTGGACCAAGCTCGTCAAGGCCGACAACCTGGCCCGTGAGCTGGGCGTCGACGCCGGCAAGCTCTTCGTGAAGGACGACTCCGGCAACCCGACGCACTCCTTCAAGGACCGTGTCGTCGCCCAGGCGCTGGAGGCCGCGCGCGCCTTCGGCTTCACCACGCTCTCCTGCTCCTCCACCGGCAACCTCGCGGGCGCGGTGGGCGCCGCCGCCGCGCGGGCCGGCTTCCGTTCCTGCGTGTTCATCCCGCACGACCTGGAGCAGGGCAAGGTCGTCATGGCCGCGGTCTACGGCGGCGAGCTCGTCGGCATCGAGGGCAACTACGACGACGTGAACCGCTTCTGCTCCGAGCTGATCGGCGACCCGGCCGGCGAGGGCTGGGGCTTCGTCAACGTCAACCTGCGGCCGTACTACGCGGAGGGCTCCAAGACCCTGGCGTACGAGATCTGTGAGCAGCTCGGCTGGCGGCTGCCGGACCAGCTGGTCGTACCGATCGCCTCCGGTTCGCAGCTGACGAAGATCGACAAGGGGCTGAAGGAGCTGATCCAGCTCGGTCTGGTCGAGGACAAGCCGTACAAGATCTTCGGTGCCCAGGCCGAGGGCTGTTCGCCGGTGTCCGTCGCCTACAAGGCCGGGCACGACGTCGTACGGCCGCAGAAGCCGGACACGATCGCGAAGTCCCTCGCCATCGGCAACCCGGCCGACGGGCCGTACGTGCTCGACATCGCCCGCCGGACGGGCGGGGCCGTGGAGGACGTGAACGACGACCAGGTCGTCGACGCGATCAAGCTGCTGGCGCGGACCGAGGGGATCTTCGCGGAGACCGCCGGCGGGGTGACGGTGGGGGTGACGAAGAAGCTGATCGAGGCCGGTCTGCTGGACCCGAGTCTGACGACCGTCGTCCTCAACACGGGGGACGGTCTGAAGACGCTGGACGCCGTCGCCTCCGACACGGGGCTGACCGCGACCATCCGCCCGAACCTCGACTCCTTCCACGAGGCTGGGCTCGGGTCCTGATCGCTGTCGCAGTTCCCCGCGCCCCCGAAGAAGGGGCGCTGTACCACAGCCCTACCTGATGGAGGTCCCGTGAGCGTCAACGTCCGTATCCCCACCATTCTGCGTACCTACACCGGTGGGCAGGCCGAAGTGGCCGCCGAAGGGGCGACCCTCGCCGAGGTCATCGCCGATCTGGAGAAGAACCACACCGGTATCGCCGCCCGCGTCCTGGACGACCAGGGCAAGCTGCGGCGGTTCGTCAACGTGTACGTGAACGACGACGACGTCCGCTTCGAGCAGGGGCTTGAGACGGCTACGCCGGACGGCGTCGGGGTCTCGATCATCCCGGCGGTCGCCGGAGGCTGAGCGCCCCGCACGGTGCCCCGTTCGGCGGCGCCGTTCGTTACCCTTGGTAATGTCGAACACGCAGAGTTCATCGAATTGCCCCCTCCGCGCCTGAAGCGGAGGGGGCAATTCTGTATGGTTGAGCGCGGTACAGTTGGGGAAGCTGCTTCGCTTCGCAAGATCGGCGCTTATGAGTTCGCGCCCGGAGCCCGACAAGAAGTAGCCAAAGTAACTGGTCATTTTGAGCCGTTTATGGCATTTACCGGGCCCGACTTGCCCTGATCCTTCGTAAATCCTTCACATATTTCCGATCAGCCGTGCCCGGAATTCTCGTCGGATTGACCTGTTGCAGACGGCAGTTGGACGGATACATTCAGCCGCGGTCGACGCGTTCCGGCGCACACCCCCAACCGTTGGGGGGTGAGGTCTGACCCGGATCCGCGAAGTGCGGGTCTGTGCAAGGGCCAGTAATAGGGGAGTTAGGCATGGCTCAGGGCACCGTCAAATGGTTCAACGCGGAGAAGGGGTACGGCTTCATCGCGGTCGACGGTGGTGCGGATGTATTCGTCCACTACAGCGCGATTCAGATGGACGGCTACCGCACCCTGGAAGAGGGTCAGCGGGTCGATTTTGAGATCTCGCAAGGCCAGAAGGGGCCGCAGGCGGACATGGTCCGTCTGGCGACCGGCTGAAGCACGCGCCGACTTACTGCAGCGACGTTCTTCTTCCGAAGGGCTCGTACCTCCCGGGTGCGGGCCCTTCGGCATGTCCGGACGCCGGGCGCGAAAGGCCGGGGGCGCCTCAAGGTCATCGGGCGCCCCTGCCTCGCACCCCCTCCCACCTGCGGATCATTGAGAGGCGCTTGCACTCGCATGGGTCGAGTGCTAATCATTGGCGTTAGCACTCTGAAGGTGAGAGTGACAACGAGGACCGGGTCAGTGAGGCCCGCAGGCCAGGTGGGGCAAGGAACCACGAGGTCTGCAGGCCGTCCGTCGCGGGCGCGGGCGCGGTCCTGGAGATTCCACCCCAGTCCGGGAGGACCACTTCACATGGCCAAGATCATCGCGTTCGACGAGGAGGCACGGCGCGGTCTCGAGCGCGGGATGAACCAGCTCGCCGACGCCGTCAAGGTCACCCTTGGCCCCAAGGGTCGTAACGTCGTCCTAGAGAAGAAGTGGGGCGCCCCCACGATCACCAACGATGGTGTTTCCATCGCCAAGGAGATCGAGCTTGAGGACCCGTACGAGAAGATCGGCGCAGAGCTGGTCAAGGAAGTCGCCAAGAAGACGGACGACGTCGCCGGCGACGGAACGACCACGGCGACCGTGCTCGCCCAGGCGCTGGTCCGCGAGGGTCTGCGCAACGTAGCCGCCGGTGCCAACCCGATGGCCCTCAAGCGCGGTATCGAGAAGGCCGTCGAGGCCGTCTCCGGTGCCCTTCTTGAGCAGGCCAAGGATGTCGAGACCAAGGAGCAGATCGCTTCCACGGCCTCCATCTCCGCCGCCGACACCCAGATCGGCGAGCTCATCGCCGAGGCGATGGACAAGGTCGGCAAGGAAGGCGTCATCACCGTCGAGGAGTCGCAGACCTTCGGTCTTGAGCTTGAGCTCACCGAGGGCATGCGCTTCGACAAGGGCTACATCTCGGCGTACTTCGCCACCGACATGGAGCGTATGGAGGCCGTCCTCGACGACCCGTACATCCTGATCGCCAACTCGAAGATCGCCAACGTCAAGGACCTGCTCCCGCTCCTTGAGAAGGTCATGCAGGGCGGCAAGCCGCTGCTGATCATCGCCGAGGACGTCGAGGGCGAGGCGCTGTCGACGCTGGTCGTCAACAAGATCCGTGGCACCTTCAAGTCCGTCGCCGTCAAGGCTCCGGGCTTCGGTGACCGCCGCAAGGCCATGCTCGGCGACATCGCCATCCTCACGGGCGGCGAGGTCATCTCCGAGGAGGTCGGCCTGAAGCTGGAGAACGCGGGTCTGGACCTGCTGGGCCGCGCCCGCAAGGTCGTCATCACCAAGGACGAGACCACGATCGTGGACGGCTCCGGCTCGGCCGACCAGGTCCAGGGCCGGGTCAACCAGATCCGTGCCGAGATCGAGAACTCGGACTCGGACTACGACCGCGAGAAGCTCCAGGAGCGTCTGGCGAAGCTGGCCGGCGGCGTGGCCGTCATCAAGGCCGGTGCCGCCACCGAGGTCGAGCTCAAGGAGCGCAAGCACCGCATCGAGGACGCCGTTCGCAACGCGAAGGCGGCCGTCGAGGAGGGCATCGTCGCCGGTGGTGGCGTGGCTCTGCTCCAGGCTTCCTCGGTCTTCGAGAAGCTTGAGCTCTCGGGTGACGAGGCGACCGGCGCCAACGCCGTGAAGCTCGCCCTGGAGGCCCCGCTCAAGCAGATCGCCGTCAACGGCGGTCTTGAGGGTGGCGTCATCGTCGAGAAGGTCCGCAACCTGCCCGTCGGTCACGGCCTCAACGCCGCGTCCGGTGAGTACGTGGACATGATCGCCGAGGGCATCATCGACCCGGCGAAGGTCACGCGTTCCGCCCTGCAGAACGCCGCCTCCATCGCCGCGCTGTTCCTCACCACCGAGGCCGTCATCGCCGACAAGCCGGAGAAGGCCGCGGCCGGCGCCGGCGCCGGTGGCGGTATGCCGGGCGGTGACATGGACTTCTGATCCGGAGACGGATCGGCGGTCCACCGCCGCGGCACCGCTGCGGCACTGCTTCATCACAGCTGTACGAACCGAGGGCGGCACCCCATTCCAGGGGTGCCGCCCTCGGGCGTGTCCGGGGTCACAGGGGTGGGCGGCGGGGCGGCGGAATGCCTCGGTCGCCGGGATGGTTGTCCGGGGAGTTATCCATGCGCATGCACATACCCGATGGGATGTGCAATTCCCTCCCTTCTCCCCCCATGAGGAGCCCCCACGTGACCGTCGCCGCCTCCGCCTCTCCCTCCGCCTCCCGCGCCGCCGAGGTTCTCTCCCGGCCCGTCGCCCTCAACGGGCTGACCGTTCCGAACCGGATCGCGATGGCGCCGATGACCCGGCAGTTCTCGCCGGGCGGAGTTCCCGGGGAGGACGTGGCGTCGTACTACGCGCGCCGCGCCGCCGCCGGTGTCGGTCTGATCGTCACCGAAGGCACGTACGTGGGCCACGAGTCGGCCGGGAACAGCGACCGGGTCCCGCGGTTCCACGGCGAGGAGCAGCTCGCCGGGTGGGCGAAGGTCGCCGCGGACGTGCACGCGGCGGGCGGGACGATCGTGCCGCAGCTCTGGCACATCGGCATGGTGCGCTCCGCCGGGGAACCGCCGTTCGCGGACGCGCCCGCGGTCGGTCCGTCCGGCCTGCGCATGGACGGCACCGCCGGCCAGGGCAAGGAGATGACCCAGGCCGACCTCGACGACGTCATCCAGGCCTTCGCCGACGCCGCGGCCGACGCCGAGCGCATCGGCTTCGACGGGGTGGAGCTGCACGGCGCGCACGGCTATCTGCTCGACCAGTTCCTGTGGGCGGGCACCAACCGCCGCACGGACGGGTACGGCGGGGACCTCGTCGCCCGTACGAAGTTCGCCGCGGAGATCGTGGCCGCGGTGCGGGCGGTCGTCTCGCCGACCTTCCCCGTCCTCTTCCGCTACTCGCAGTGGAAGCAGGAGGTCTACAAGGCGCGCCTGGCACAGACCCCGGCGGAGCTCGACTCTTTGCTGGCGCCCCTGGCCGCGGCCGGAGTGGACGCCTTCCACGCGTCGACGCGGCGCTACTGGCTGCCGGAGTTCGACGGCTCCGACCTGAACCTGGCCGGCTGGACGAAGAAGCTCACCGGCAAGCCCGCCATCACCGTCGGGTCGGTCGGCTTGGACGGGGACTTCCTCAAGGGGTTCCGTGGCGAGGGCGCGCCGGTCAAGGGCATCGACGATCTGCTCGACCGGCTGGAGAACGAGGAGTTCGACATGATCGCGGTCGGCCGCGCGCTGCTCCAGGACCCGGAGTGGGCCGTGAAGGTGCTGGACGGGCGGTTCGGGGAACTGGCTGCCTTCGATGCGGGGGCGCTGCGCTCGCTCAGCTGATTTCGGGCGGGGCGCGGCTTTGGCTGCGGGCCGGTGGGGGTGGGGCCAACCGATTGCGCAGTTCCCCGCGCCCCTGTCCGTGCGGGTCCGGTGGGGGCGGGCCTACGGGATTGCGCAGTTCCCCGCGCCCCTAGGGGGTGGGGGTGCGGGTGGGGGGTTGGCTGCGGGGTGGTGGGGGTTGCTCGCGCAGTTCCCCGCGCCCCTAGGTAGCTAGGGGCGCGGGGAACTGCGCGAAAGGGGGCGAGGGGGCGGAGCCCCCATGTGTGGACGGGGATGGGTAGGGGCGGCGGGGGCGGAGCAGACGGGGTCAGGTTGTCGGGGGCAGGTGTTGGGTTGTCCACCGTTCGAAGGGGGTCAGGGCGATGCCGAGGTCGCGGGCGAACTGGGGGCGGCCGGGCTGACCGACGACGTTCAGGCGCTCGTGCGACGCCCCCATCGCCGGCATCCCAGCGGCCAGCGCCTCCACCTCCGTCATGTCCGGCGCCGCCAGACGCGTACCCAGCGCCCGGGAGAGGATCTCGGCGATCCGCGCCATCGACAGGTAGTCGCTGGCCAGTTCCAGCTCGACGCGGTCGAACCGTTCCGGCGCTGCGACGGCCGCGGCGGCAGCCGTGCCGATGTCGTCCACCGCGGCGAGGGACAGGTGGGTCGTGGGCTTGAGCACGCTGACGATCCCGCCCTCGACCCCGCGCGGGAACAGGAACCGCATCGACGGGAGGAAGTTCTCCATGAAGAAGCCCGGCTTGAGCAGCGTCCAGCGGGGGAAGCCCGCCTCGCGGAGCCGGTCCTGGATCTCCCGCTTGGCCTCCAGCGTGGCCGCCGTCGACGCCCACCGCCCCTCGGCCCAGCCGGGATCCTCCGTGTGCTGACCGGCACCGCTGACGGAGGTGTG
This sequence comes from Streptomyces liliiviolaceus, assembly GCF_018070025.1. Classification (NCBI taxonomy): domain Bacteria; kingdom Bacillati; phylum Actinomycetota; class Actinomycetes; order Kitasatosporales; family Streptomycetaceae; genus Streptomyces; species Streptomyces liliiviolaceus. The sequence goes on along the minus strand of NZ_JAGPYQ010000001.1, from coordinate 983,710 downwards.
CACGAACTGCGGCACTCCGGCCGCCCTGGCGCCCTCGATGAGGTTGACGCCCTGCCGCACCTCCCCGTCGAAGTCGAAGCCGTCCTCCGTGATGCCGGGCATCTGTACGGAGAAGACCGCGCGGACGCCCTGAGCGGCGCGCGTCACGGAGTCGCGGTCGTGGAGATCGCCGGTGACCAGTTCCGCGCCGAGCGCCTCGACGGCCTTGGCGCGGTCCGTGGCCGGGTCGCGTACCAGCGCCCGTACGGGAATCCCCGCCGTGAGCAGGGCGCGGGCGGTGGCGCCGCCCTGTCTGCCGGTGGCGCCCGTGACCAGGACGGGTGCGGAGTCTGAGCCTGTGGTTCCGGGCATGCGGGTGCTCCTTCGAGGCGCTGACGCATCAAAACGGCGGGGCCCGCCGTTTCCTCTTCGCCTAAGATATGGCGGGGCCCGCCGTTTGACAAAGCACGAGGTGAGATCCGATGCCCGACCATCAGCGCGCCGACGCCAGGCGCAACTACGCGCGCATCCTCGCGGTGGCCGAGGAGGAGGTCGCCGCGCACGGGGCGGACGCGTCCCTGGAGCAGATCGCGCGCACCGCGGGGGTCGGCTCCGCCACGGTCCGCCGGCACTTCCCGACGCGTCGCGCGCTCCTGGAGGCGGTGTCGCGGACGCGGATCGAGGCGCTCTGTGCCCGCGCCGAGGAACTGACGGATCAGGGCGACAGCAGGGATGCCCTCCTGGAGTGGATGGGTGACGTCGTCGCCTACTGCGTCTCCGCGCGCGGGCTGGCCGCCGCGCTGACGTACGACGGGTCCCCGGTCGATCCGGTGCACGAGAACTCCTGCTCGTGGTCGCTGGAGGAGGCGGGGGGGCCGCTGCTCCGCCGCGCCGTGCGGGACGGCGCGGTGGCGGCGGGCGTCACGGTCGCCGACCTGATCACGCTCGCGGTCGGCATCGTGCTCGCCACGGAACATCACCGGGACCCCGCGGCGGAGGCGGACCGGTTGTTCCGGTTGGCGGTGGTGGGGCTGAGCCCATTGGGGTAGGGCGACGGGCCGTGCGGATTTGCGCCAAAATTGCTGACAATTTTGTGGGCGATTCGCTCGGTATGGCGGCGGAGCAGGCAGGACGTGGGTGTCCGGGCCGTTGGCCGGTTCCCTGCGCCGTCACCGCAGGGGCAGGGGAAGTCCTCAGGAACGGCTGGTGCACTGAGTGCTTCGAGCCGTGCTTGAGGACAGGAGACGGACGTGAAGCGCAGAGCAGTGGTCATGGGGGCAACCGCGGCGACCGTGGGGACGGCGGTCGGGTTCGGTTCCGGCGCGCGGGCCGCCACGCCCGACCGGCGGCCCGAGTCCGCGGCCGGGACCGGGACCGGGGTGGAGGCGGGGGCTTCGGCGGATCTGGCCTTCGATCCGGACGCCTACGCCGAGTCGACCCTCACCATCCAGGACACCGGCGGCGTCGCCCACGAGGTCGTGTACCGCTTCTACAAGGTCGCCTCCTACGTGGCCGAGCCGGTCGACGCGACCTACCAGTCCCTGAACGTCAGCGTGCCGGTGCGGATCGACGGCACGGCCGTGGACGCCACGGGCGCCCCGATCCTCCTCGCCAACGGCATCGGCGGGTACATGCCGTCGTCCGTCGCGGACAACACCGGCATCGTCGCGTCCGGGATGGGCGGCGGAACCAGCCGCCAGGCGCTCGCGCTCGCCGCCGGGTACGTCGTCGTGGAGCCCGGCGCCCGCGGTCGTACGCTCGTCGACGCCTCCGGGGTCTACTACGGCACGGCGCCGGCCGTCATCGTCGACCTGAAGGCCGCCGTGCGGTACCTGACGTTCAACAAGGGCCGCGTCCCCGGCGACGTACGGCGGATCGTCTCGTCCGGGGTCAGCGCGGGCGGGGCACTGTCCGCGCTGCTCGGCGCGTCCGGTGACAGCCCGCTCTACGAGCCGTATCTGAAGGCGATCGGCGCGGCCGACACGAGCGACGCGATCTTCGCCGCCGGGGCCTGGTGCCCGATCATCGACCTCGAACACGCCGACATGGCGGAGTGGTGCTGGGGGGACAACCCGCTGGGCGGTGGCGCGCAGGTCGATCCGACCGTCTCCGGGGAGCTGAGGGCCGCGTACGCCGAGCACCTGGCCTCGCTCGGGCTGCGGGCGAAGGGCTTCGGCGCCCTCACCGCGCGCAACCTGGACGCGTTCCTGCTGAGGACGCATCTGGAGCCGTCGGCCACGCGGTACCTGGCCGCACTGCCGGACGCGGACCGGGCCGCCTATCTCGCCGCGAACCCCTTCATCACCTGGACCCCGGGCGGTACTCCCGGTGGCGGCTCGGGCGGGCGGGCCGCCTTCTCATGGGACGGCTTCCTCACGCATGTGGGCGCCCGGAAGAAGAACGCCCCGTCCTTCGACGGCTTCACCCTGGCCACCCCCGAGAACAACCTGTTCGGCACGGGGACCACGAAGGCCCGGCACTTCACGCTCTACAGCCTGCGGCACGAGAGCGGCGACAGCGCGCGCCTGGACGCCGACATCCCCGCGAAGCTCGACCTGATGAACCCGATGCACCACCTCGTCGAGAACCTCAACCACAACCGGGCGAAGCACTGGTGGATACGCCTCGGCACCAAGGACACCGACACCTCGCTGTCGATCGCGGGCAACCTCTCGGCCCGTCTCACGAGCCTGGGTGACGACGTCGACACCGCGTACTACTGGGACGCGGGGCACGGGGCCGACCAGGATCCGGGCGCCTTCGTCGAGTGGATCGGGGAGGTCTCGGGCCACCGGCACCAGGGCCGGCCCCAGGGCTAGAGGTTTCCCATCGGTTCGATGTCCACCTTCACCGGGGTGCCCCAGATGCGCAGCACCTCGTAGTCCGTGAACTCGTGGACCAGTCGGTACGCCATGCCGGGGCGGGGGCTGCGGCGCTGTGCGGCGAGATACAGCTCGGCCTCCTGCTTGTCGCGGCGGGGCGTGCCGCAGAGCTGCCAGGCCTGGCCGGTCCACATCTCCGGCAGCCAGCGCTGCTGGGGCTGGGGCCGGTCGCCCCGGACGCCGTAACGGGACGTGGTCCGTTCCGACGTCCCGTCCGGGGTCGTCGGGCGGCCCTGCGGGAAGGAGTCCTGGAACGAGTCGTTCACCTTCGAGCGGCGGGCCAGGCGGCGGCGGGTCTCGCAGAGCAGGCACAGGTCGGGGGCGTCCTCGTCCACCGGGCCCGTGGGGTGTTCCGCGCAGCGGGTGGTGGGGGCCGCGGTGGTGACGGTCTCGTCCAGGAGGTCCAGGGCGCGCTTCAGATCCGCCTTCACCTCGTGGAGCTTGGCGTCGGGCATCTCCGGGGAGAGGGCGTCTCCGTGCTCGCCCAGCACGCGGAGGGCTCTGCCCAGGGCGGTCAGTTGCGCGTGGTTCACGGCTCTTGGGGTCCCTTCCGATTGGCTTCACGGCTGTACCAGCGTCGCATGTGGCACTGACAGTGAGGGTGCGTGAGGGTGCGTGAGGGTGCGCGGGGTGGGTTCGTCGGGTGCGGGTCCGGTGGGGGCTTGTCGCGCCGTTCCCCGCGCCCCTAAGAGCCGAAGACAAAAGATTGCGCCGTTCCCCGCGCCCCTAAAAGCACCCCGCGCCCCTGTAGGTAGGTGGGGTCAGGGGCGGTGGGTCGTTGCCAGGGCCTCGCGCAGGTGGCCGTTCGTTGCTTTGAGGAGGTCGGCGGCCGTGGGGGCGTCCACGGTGCCCAGGATCGTGAGGATCGCGTTCTTCACCTCGCCGTCCGTCGCGGCCAGCGCCGCCTCGATCTCCTCGTCCGAGGCACCCGTGGCGAGCGCGACGATACGCCGTGAACGCGCCCGCAGCTTCTCGTTCGAGGCGCGTACGTCGACCATCAGGTTCCCGTACGTCTTGCCCAGGCGGATCATCGTGATCGTCGACAGCATGTTGAGGACGAGCTTCTGCGCCGTGCCCGCCTTCAGCCGGGTGGAGCCCGTGAGCAGCTCGGGGCCCACCACGACCTCGATGCCGTGGTCGGCCGCTGCCGCCAGCGCGCTGTCCGCGTTGCAGGACAGGCCGACCGTGAGGACGCCGAGCGCGCGGGCGTGCTCGACCGCCCCGATCGCGTACGGGGTGCGGCCCGAGGCGGAGACGCCGACGACCGTGTCGTCCGCCGTGAGGCCCAGCGCGGACAGGTCCTCGACGGCCAGTTCCGCGGAGTCCTCCGCCCCCTCGGCCGACGTCGTCATCGCGGCCGGACCGCCCGCGATCAGCCCGACGACCTCGGCCGGGTCCGTGTTGAACGTCGGCGGGCACTCCGACGCGTCCAGCACGCCGAGCCGTCCGGCGGTGCCGGCGCCGGCGTAGACGAGCCGGCCGCCGCGCCCCATGCGCTCCGCGATGGCGTCGATCGCCGCCGCGATGTTCGGCAGTTGCGCGGAGACGGCGGTCGGCACGGTGGCGTCCTCGCCGTTCATGATCTTCGCGATGTCCAGCGTCGGCAGTCGGTCGATGTCGGAGTGCTCGGGACGGAACGCCTCCGTGGTCAGGCCCTCCAACTCGGCCCGCACACTGCGGTATGCGGAGGACGAGGGGGCGTCGGTGGCATCGGCGCTTGAGGTCATGTACGGCGACTCTTTCTGGTGCGGGTGCGGGTGCGGGTGCGGGTGTGTTGAGGGGCGCGGATGCTTCTGGGGGCGCGGGGAACGGCGCAAGCCTTTCGCCCCTAAGGGGCGCGGGGAACTGCGCGACCAGCCCCCACCGGACCCGCAGACGACCCCCCGGCCATCCCTACCGCGGCGTACTCCGGTGCCGGTGGGCCAACGCCTCGTACGACGCGGACAGCGCCGGCGCCGCCGTCTCGTACGTGCGCTGGGCGACCCCGATGAACAGGCAGTCCACCACCAGCAGTTGACTCGTCCGGGACGACATCGCCGCCGGCCGCAGCTCGCTCTCCCGGGCCGTGGACGTGGTCAGGATGTGGTCCGCGTACTGGGTCACGGGCCCGTCCGGCCGCCCCGTGATCGCGATCGTCGTCGCCCCGTGCTCGAACGCGACCCGCAACGGCTCGATGACGTCGCCGGTCGCCCCGGAGTGCGTGATCGCGATCGCCACGTCCTTGGCGCGCAACTGCACGGCGTTGGTCACGGCGAGATGCGGGTCGTTGTGGGCGTGGGCTATCAGCCCGATGCGCAGCAGCTTCTGGGTGAGGTCCTGGGCGACGAGCCCGGACGCGCCGACGCCGTACACGTCGATACGGCGGGCCGCCGCGAGCGCCCCGACCGCCGCGCCCAGTTGCACCGTGTCCAGTGCGGCGGCGGTGTCGGCGAGCGTCTGCTGCTCGTCGTACGCGAGCTTGGCGACGACGTCCGCGATCGGGTCGTCGACCGCGATGTCGGCGGTCACGGCGGGGGCGCGGCCCGACTGCTGCTGGGCGGCGAGGCCGGCGAGGGCGAGGCGCAGGTCGCGGTAGCCGGGGTAGCCGAGGAGGCGGGCCGTGCGGACGACTGTCGCTTCGCTGGTGCCGGTCAGTTCTGCGAGGCCGGTGACCGTGAGGGCGGCGCAGCCTGCGGGGTCCTGGGCGACGGCTTCCGCCACTCGCTGCATGGAGCGGGTCATCGAGGGGGCCAGGGTGCGGACCTTTGCGGCGAGGGCTGCGGGGGGTGGCGGGGGTTCGCCCGCGAAAATTTCCTTCACTTCTTGGGTCACGTATGAAAGATATTTTCGGGTGGGGGGAGGGTCAAGGGGTGGTTCGTCGGGTGCGGGCCGGTGGGGGCTGGTCGCGCAGTTCCCCGCGCCCCTGAAGGGCGAAAAGACTGCGCCGTTCCCCGCGCCCCTAAAAGCAGAAGACCGGGCCGTTCCCCGGGGGCCCGAAACCCGCTGGCGCACAATGTATGTATGGAATCATCCGTCGCTCCTCTCGAACGGGCTCTTCATGCGGCTCGGGCTCTCGTTATCGCTGATCTTGTGGCGGGGGAGGTCGCGGAGGCCGATGTCGTGTCGATGGTCGAGGAGTCCGTCGTACAGCGGCGGTGGTGGGTGGAGCAGTGGCCCGAGGGTGTGGAGTACGTGGCCGGGCTGGTCGCCCAGGACGTCCAGGACGCGTTGCTGGAGACGTACGGGCGCTGGCCACTCTGTCCCGTCTGCGGTGACGGTGATCCGCACGCCCTGGAGGTGGAGCCGGAACTGGGACCCGACCCGCACTGGGTGTGTCACAAGGCCGGGGTGAGCGTCGCCCCGGTGGGCGCGCTCGGACCGGCCCTGGGAAGCGGAGAGAGTTCTTCGTGACCGTGTACATCGACCCGCCCGACTGGCCGGGGCACGGCCGCATGTGGTCCCACCTGGTGAGCGATGTGTCGTTCGACGAGCTTCATGAGTTCGCGCGGCGCCTGGGCGCTCCCGCCCGCGCCTTCGAGCGCGATCACTACGACATCCCCTCGCACCGGTACGAGGACGCCGTACGGGAGGGCGCGGTGCAGGTCCGCAGCCGCGAGGTCGTACGCATCCTGCACGCGTCCGGGCTGCGCAGGCCCAAGGGGCGGCCGGGCTCAGCCGCGTAGCTCGTACGCGTACTGCTCCCCGTCGTCGTCCACCGAGCCCACCCGGGTGAAGCCCACGCGTGAGATCACGCGCTGGGAGGGGGAGTTGGTGCGGTCCACCGTCGCGAGCAGGTAGGAGACGTCGTCACGGGCCAGCGCCCAGGCGGACATGGCGCGCAGGGCCTCGGTGGCGTATCCGTTGCCGCGGGCCGACTCGGCCAGGTCGTAGCCGACCTCGGCGCGGCCCTCGTCGTCCGGGGCGCCGTGGAAGCCCATGCCGCCGACCGCGCGGCCGTCCTCCCGCCGTACGAGGACGAACATGCCCCACTCGGGCCGGTGCACCCCGGCCTCGTACGCCTTGACGACCATGCCCGCGGCGTCCCGCGTGCCCTGGAAGGGGCCGCCCTCGATCCACTCGAAGCCGCCGGTGCCGCCCGCGGTGAGGTCGGCGGCCGCCGCGGGGGTGACGCCCTGGAGGGTGAGGCGTTCGGCCGGTATGACGAGGTTGTTGCTCCACCGCCAGGTGGTGAGGGGCGCCCGGCCGGGCAGTTCGCCGCGGCCCGTGGCCCACAGGAGGGTCCGCCAGTGGTCGGGGCCGGGTTCGGGGCGTACGTGCGGGAAGATCCGCGTCAGCACGTCGGCGCAGAGCGCGGCCGGCGGCTCGTACGCGATGCCCAGGCCCTCCGCGATGTCGTGCGTGTGCAGGAGCACCTCGGCGACACCCATCGCGGCGAAACCCTCACGGTTCGCGCTGCGGAAGGGGAACGGGTGGAAGGCCCGCGCCTCCCTCGGCGTGGTGCGCACGGCCGCCGCGAGGAGGGCGCCGGTCGTCTCGACGACCTGGAGGAGGTCCTCGGGGCTCTCGCACTCGTCGAAGGCGATACGGAAGGGTACGTAGCGGTCGGTGGGGCGGCCCGCGAGCTGGCCCGCGTACGAGACGAGGTCCGAGGCGATGTGCTCCGCCGTTCTGCGGCAGCTCCATTCGAGACGGCCCGCTCGTACGTCCCAGTCCCGGTCGGCCGCGCCCCGCAGGGCCGCGACCGCACCCGAGACGGCCTCTTCCACCTGGTCCCCACCCATGGCTCGCATGCCGGTGAGGATAGGTGATCAGTTCGCGGAGCGGTCGGTATTTTTGTCCGCCCCGATCACGGTCATGGCCTCGACCGCCGGCTCGACCGCCGGCTCGGCCGCCGTGCCGGTCTCGATCCTGGGTGCGGCCCGGGTGACCACTCGCGACGACGTCCCGCGCCGGTACAGGCGCAGCGAGATCGCGGTCAGTACGCCCGCCGTGATGGTCAGGGCCGCTCCCGCCCAGGCGGGGGAGGCGAAGCCGAGGCCCGCGTCGATGGCGGCGCCGCCGATCCAGGGGCCGCCGGTGTTGCCGAGGTTGAAGGCGGCCGTGGTGGTCGCGGCGGCCAGGGTGGGGGCGGCGGTCGCGACGTTGAACAGCCGGGCGTTGAGCGCCGGGGCGGTGTAGAAGGCGGAGACGCCGAGGAGGAAGGCGAGGACGGCCGCCGCGACGGCGTACTGCGCGAGCAGGGCGAGCGTCACGAGCAGGACCGTCGAGGCCGCGATGCCCGACAGCAGCACGCCGAAGAGGTGCGCGTCCGCGATCCGGCCGCCGATCGTCGTCCCGATGAGCGCGCCGATCCCGAACAGCGCGAGCACCGCAGGCACCCAGCCCTCGTCGAGCCCGGCCACGTCCGTGAGCAGCGGCGCGAGATAGCTGAACGCGCAGAACACCCCGCCCGCCGAGAACGCGATCAGCGAGATCGTGAGCCAGACCTGCCGGTCGCGGTAGATCCGCAGCTCGTTCCTGAGCCGGGGCTTCTCGTCGGGGAGCGGGATACGGGGGATGAGGGTGGCCACTCCGACGAGCGCGACCGCGCTGGCCGCGCCGACCGCCCAGAACGCCGAGCGCCAGCCGAGGCTCTCGCCGAGGAAGGCGCCCGCCGGGACGCCGAGGACGTTCGCGATCGACAGGCCGCCGATCATCACGGCGAGCGCGCGGGCACGGGCGTTCACCGGGACCATGGCGACGGCGACGGCCGCGCCGACCGCCCAGAAGCCGGCGCAGGCCAGCGCGCTCACGACTCGGGACGTGAAGAGCACGGCGTAGTTCGGGGCGAGGGCGCCCGCGATCTGGCCGAGGCCGAAGACGCTGATGAGCGCGATGAGGGTGGTGCGGCGGGGCAGCCGGAGCGTGGCCACGGCCAGCAGGGGCGCGCCGACGACCATGCCGACCGCGAAGGCGGATATCAGCAGGCCCGCGCGCGGAATGGACACGTGCATGTCGTCCGCGACGGCGGGCAGCAGCCCGGAGAGCATGAACTCGCTGGTGCCCAGCGCGAAGACGGAGAGCCCGAGGATGTAGACGGCCAGGGGCATGGACGTGGGTACGGACGTGGGTACGGACGTGGGTACGGACGTAGGCTCGGGCTGTGGCGTGCGGGCGGGCGTGGGTGAGCTGGAGCTCGTGGGGACGGGCATATCAAGTGCCAACCTCGACGGTGGACAGCCCATTCCACCGGGTGGGGTTCAGGCCGTCAACAGCGTCAGCTCGCTCGTCAGGTTGTGACGGGCCGGGCCCTCCCATTCCCTTGTCCCGTAAGGGGTGTGGAAGAGGCGCGGCAGATCGAGGAGCTGGCGGAGGATCGCCGCGCGACCCTCGCGGAAGGCGTCCGGGGGCACGAAGGCGTACTCCTCGCGGACCGCTGCCGTGTAGGCGGCGTACGCGTCCGGCGGCGAGGCGAGGATCGCCAGGTCGGCGTCGCACAGGACCTGCCCGTTCGGGTCGTCGCCGGCCGGGGCGTGCGTGACCGTCAGCCGGACGAGGCGGGCGACCTCGGCCGTCGCGGCGGCGGAGAGGCCGGCCTCGGGGAGCGCGCGCTCGGCGAGCCGGGCCGAGCGTTCCTCGTTCTCGGAGCGGTCGGGGAGGTAGACCGCGTCGTGGAACCACGCGGCCAGCCGGACCAGATCCGGGTCGTCCGCGGCCTTCTCCAGCACGTCGACGTGGTCCAGCACCGCCGTGAGGTGATCGAGGGTGTGGTAGCGCCGCTGGGGTTCCGACCAGCGGGCGAGGAGGTTGTCGGCGTAGGCCTCCGGCGAGGGGGTGGGGGTGGAGTCGAGGGCGGAGTCGGGGGTCTCCGTTCCGCGGCTCCGGTGGAGTGTGCGGGACCAGCGGGTGCGCAGGGCGTCGGGATCGGCCATGGGTTCCATTGTCCGCCTGCCGTCGCCCGCGTTCGGTCGGGGTGCGCGAGGATGCGCGCGCACTCGCCGGGGGCGTCCGTACGCCTCGTCCGCCTCGTCCGCCGACGACGGTCGCGTAGGCTGACTATTGGACTAGACCTGTAGCCCGTCAATCCCGTCGATCTGTAGCCGCCCGAGGGAAGAGGTCCTATGAGCAAGCGTGCAGTCCTGGAGGTGATCGCCCTTGACGTCGAGGACGCGGTCGCCGCCGAGGCCGGAGGCGCGGACCGGCTGGAACTCGTCACCGACATGGCCGCCGACGGGCTCACCCCGCCGGTCGAGACCTTCGCCGGGATCCGGGCCGCCGTCGGCATCTCGCTGCGCGTCATGCTGCGCCTGGCGGACGGTTTCGCGGCCGGGGACGTACGAGCGCTCGTACGGGTGGCGCGGGAGTTGCGGGCGGCCGGGGCGGACGAGTTCGTGCTCGGGTTCCTGGACGAGAACGGGGAGCCCGATCTGGCCGCGCTGGAGTCGGTGCTCGCCGAACTGGACGGCTGCGGGTGGACGTTCCACCGGGCGATCGACCGGGCGGCCGACCGGGACGCCCTGCGCAAGCGGCTCTGCGAACTTCCCGGCCTGGACACGTATCTCACGGCGGGGGCCGTGGGGGGCGTGGACGAGGGCATGCCGACGTTGCTCGCGGAGGCGGGGCGGCGGGGGGAGGCGGGGTACGAGCCCCAGCTTCTCGTGGGCGGGGGGTTGCGTCTCGGCCATGTCGCCCGGCTGCGGGCGGGGGGTGTGGACGCGTTCCACATCGGGGGTGCGGCGCGGGTGGGGGGTTGGGCCGGGGTGGTGTCCGCGGCGGCGGTTCGCGAGTGGCGCTCCGCGCTGGATGCGGGGTGAGTGGGCGGGTGTTTCGTCTGCGGGGCGGTGGGGGTGGGCGTCAGGGATTGCGCAGTTCCCCGCGCCCCTAAGGGTCGTTCCCCGCGCCCCTGAAAGCCCCGTACCCCTACAGGTCTGTGACCGGGTCTCCTACCGTTCCGCCCGTGGCTTCGCGGACCGCGCGGGCCAGGCGTTCGGGGGCGTCGGCGAACTGGGCGGGGTCGGCGCCGTCCAGGAGGGCCGCGCCGATCTCCTCGTTGAGGACCCGGATGGCGGCGGAGGCGGCCGCGGCGTGCAGGCGCACCTGGAGGTCGGTGGCCGGGCGGCCCAGCCGCTTCGCGATGATCCCGGCCATCTCGCGCTCCACCTGGTCGCAGGCCATCAGCCAGGCGGTGCGCAGGGCGGGCTCCGTGTCGCCGAGCCGGATCATCCGGATCGCGAGGCCGTTGTCGGCCAGTTCGACGGGGCTGGCCTCACGCCGGAACCGGAGCGCCTCCGTGCTGAAGCGCTCTTCGAGCGAGAGGTGGGCGGGCCAGTCGCGCAGTGTGCTCATCTCCCATTCCACGCCCTGCGTGACGATGGGTTCGGCGCAGCTCTCCTTGCTGCGGAAGTGGCGCCAGATGGTGCGCGTGGACAGCCCCACCGCCTCGGCGATCTGGTCACCGCTGGTGGCGTCCACTCCCTGTTCCCAGAACAGCCGGGACGCCTCCCGGGAGATCTCCAGACGCAGCCGGTGGCGTCGCTGCTCGCTCATGCCGCTTCTGCCGCGCTTGGCGGTCTCCATGCGGGTCACCTCCGCTCGTGTCCTTGTGTCTCCGCCCGTGACGGCTGTCGTGCCGCCGACGGGTCAGTGACATATTGACACCAAGTGTCGCCGAGCGGTCAGCCCCGCTCGGCGGGCGCCAGGCCGATGGCCGTCAGCCGCTTGTTCGAGCTCCGGCCGGCCCAGGCGACCACCAGGAGGGCGAGGGCGAGCAGCGGGAAGCCCATGGCGATCTTCGCGGCGCCCAGCGAACCGACCTGGTCGGTCACGTAGAAGTACTCCTGGACGGCGAAGCGGGCACCGAAGACGGCGGCCAGTACCAGCGTGGCGACGTCGTAGTAGAACCGCGAGCGCTTGTCCTCGCGCCAGGCGTTCCCCTTGCCGGTGGCCGCGTTCCAGAGCACGCCGGCCAGCGGCCACCGCACCAGGACGGAGGCGAGGAACAGGATGGCGCCCGCCAGGCTCGCCCAGATGCCGATGAGGAAGTAGTCCTTGGCGGAGCCGGTGAACCAGACGACGCCGGCGGCGATCACGACGCCGAAGACACCGCCGACCGCGGGCTGCACCGATTCCCCGCGCACCAGGCGCAGCACGCCGATGGCCACCGCGACGCCGAGGGCGGCGGCGATCGACACCGTGATGCCGCTGAAGTTGTGGGCGACGACGAACGCCAGCGCGGGCAGTGCCGAGTAGACGACTCCCTTGGTGCCTCCGGCCTGGTCGAGGACCGAGGGGCGCTGCGGGGGCGCGGTCCGCTCGGACTGTGTGGCGGACTGCTGCGCCGGCGTGCCGGACGTGTCGGACTCTGTCGCCAGGAAGCTCTTGGTCCTCATGGTGGTCAGTTCTCCCGAGTCGTCTGGGGTGAGGTGCACTGTCGATTGTCGCTTAATGACGGGTTGGCAGTAAGTGACATTCTTACACCTCTGCACGTGTGTGACGTGGGTCACGTTGCGGATCGGGGGCTGTGGTTTGATCGGGCGCGCTTGAAGCAGTTGTCACTAAGTGACACGGTCATTGAGTGACAGCGGTCCGCGTCATCGAGGAGCCGGAGACGAGATGGGGACGAAGATGGAGACGACATGATCCAGGGCCTGCCGCAACACCTCTATCTGCTCTGCTACACCGTGGACAAGGGCAAGTTCCAGCTCGACAACCTGCAGGGCCGCGGCCAGTTGCTGCGCGCCGGCGCCCTGACCGAGCTGGCCCGCGACGGACTCCTCGACGCCACCGGCGGGAAGGTGATCCGTAAGTCGGGGAGGACGCCGGACGACTCCTTCCTCGCCTCGGTCTGGAGCGACCTGCCGGACAACAGGCCGAAGAGCTGGCTCCAGTTCGTGCACAACAAGGCCCACACCGCCGAGAAACCGGTACGCGACCAGCTGGCCGCGGCGGGGGAGGTCACCGTCACCCGCAACAAGGTGCTGGGACTCGTCCCGTCCGACCGCGTCACCGTCACCCAGCCGGAGAATGTGCGCGCCCTCCAGGAACGGGTTCGCGGCACCGTCCTCGACCGGACCGACCCGGCGTCGATCCCGTTGGAGGACCTGGCCCTTGCCGTGCTGACGGTCGAGCTGGAGGTCACCTGCGTATGGAGCCGCGCGGACCTGCGCACGCACAAACAGGCGCTCAAGGCGCTCGCCGCCCGCTACGACGAAACGATCCCCGGCCTGCGCAAGGCGCTCCGCGACTCATACCTGGCAAGCCGGGCGGTAGGCGGCGGCTGGAGCGCGTGACCGCCCACGCGCGTGCGGTCGAAAAGACTGCGCAGTTCCCCGCGCCCCTGGGGGGTTGGGGCGCGGGGAACTGCGCGAGCAACCCCCACGGGCCCGCACCCGACCACCGGCCCGCCCCTCAGGGGCGCGGGGAACTGCGTGGCCAGCCCCCACCGGCCCGCACCCGGAACGCGGCCCGTCAATCCCCCAGCTGCGCCGGCAAGGCATCCGCATGGGTCACGATCAACCCCGACACCGCCCGCGTCAGCGTGACGTACAGGCGGCGCAGACCCGTCCGTTCGTCCGGCTCGCCGGCCACCACCGCCTGCGGCTCGTCCAGTACCACGTAGTCGTACTCCAGCCCCTTCGCGAGCGACGCAGGCACCAGCGTCAGCCGGGCGGAGGCGGTCGTCTCCTCGCCGGGAGCGAGGTGCGAAAGCCCCGCCTTCGCCAGCGCAGCGGACAGCACCGGCACCCGCCCGTCCGCGGCGATCAGCCCCACCGACCCCTCCCGCGCGAGCAACTCCTCGCACGCGCCGACCACTTCGGCGACCGCGTCGGCGTCCGCCCCGGTCCGCCGGACCTCGAAGAAGCCCGGGTTCTCCCGGACCGACGCCACCGGCGCCAGCCCCGGCGCGATGTGCGGAAGCAGCCGGGACGCGTACGTGATCACGTCCGTCGGGACGCGGAAACCGGCCGTCAGCTCCTCCACCACCGCCTCCGACTTGCCGAGATGCGCCAGCGCCTCCTCCCAGCTGCGCGTCGCCCACGGCGTCGTACCCTGCGCCAGATCCCCGAGCACGGTCGCCGAACCGGTCGTGCAGCGCCGCCCCACCGCCCGGTACTGCATCGGCGACAGGTCCTGCGCCTCGTCGAGCACCACATGCCCGAGGGAGTGCGTGCGCTGTACGAGGTCGTTGGCCTCGTCGATCAACACCGCGTCCGCGGCGGCCCACTTGACGGACTTCACCGACCGCACGGGCTTCGCCCAGCGGATCGTCTCCTGCTCCTCCCCGCTGAGCACACCCTCCGCGTGCAGCGCCAGGAAGTCCGCGTCCGAGAGCAGGCGGAAGACCAGCTTCGCCGGGTCCACCGGCGGCCAGATCGCCTTCACGGCCGCCTTCACCGCGGGGTTGCGGGCGACGGCGTCCTGCACCCGGTCGTCCGGTGCCTCGCCCGCCCGTTCCATCTGCACCAGCACGGCGTGCGCGATGCGCTGCGGCAGGGCCTCGCGGGCGGCGCCGTACCGGATGTCCCGGTCCAGCAACTCCTGCACGATGGCGGTCAGTTCGTACTCCGGTACGCGCCAGCGCCGGGAGCCGCGGACCACCACGACCTGCTCGGTGGGCAGGGTCACGTGCGCGCGAACGGCCCGGCGCAGCACCTCGGCCATCCGCGCGTCGCCCTTCACGACGGCGGTCGCCGCCTCGTCCGTGCCCCGCACCTCGACATGCGCGACCAGGTCGGCGACCGTGGCCTGCTTGACCTCCAGCTCGCCCAGCGCGGGCAGCACCTGCTCGATGTAGTGCAGGAAGGACGCGTTGGGCCCGATGACGAGGGTGCCGGTGCGGGCCAGCCGGTCGCGGTGGGCGTACAGGAGGTACGCGACCCGGTGCAGGCCGACGGCCGTCTTGCCGGTGCCCGGACCGCCCTGCACACAGACCGAACCGCCCAGACCGGACCGTACGATCTCGTCCTGTTCGGGCTGGATGGTCGCCACGATGTCGCGCATGGGGCCCACGCGCGGGCGCTCGATCTCCTGCTGGAGCAGCTTGCTGGTGGCGGCGGTCTCGGCGGGGTCGGAGAGGTGCTCGTCCTCGTACGCGGTGAGGTCGCCGCCGGTGTAGCCGAAGCGGCGGCGCAGCGCGATGTCCATCGGGGTCTTCTTGGAGGCCCGGTAGAACGGCTGGGACACCGGGGCGCGCCAGTCGATCACCATCGGGTCGCCGCCGGCGTCGTGCACGTGCCGGCGTCCGATGTAGAAACGTTCACCCTCGGCGCCCTCCGCCTGCTCGGCGCCCGGGGCGTGCAGGTAGTCGAGGCGGCCGAAGAACAGCGGGGTGTGGGACAGGTCGGCGAGGGCCTTGATGCGTTCGTCGATCTGGCGGGTCAGGACCTCCGCGTTGACCCAGTTCGCGGTCACGTCCCGGATGTCGAGGGACTGGACGTCCTCGCGCATCGACCGCAGTGCGGCGCGGGAGTCCGCGAGGTGGGCGCGTTCACGGGAGAGGGGATCGTCGGACGGCATGGCGGAGTCGGACGGGGTGGACACGGGTGTTGCCTCCGGGCCTGCGGGAACGGCGGGGCCGGGCGGGCCCCGCTGACTGTGGCGGTGAACCGACCGGTTTCCGTCCGGACGGCGGCGCTCCACGACGGGAGGCGGGCAAGAGCGGAGATCTTAGGCGAGCGGGCACGTCCGGGGCCAACCGTTTTCACACCCCGGCCTCCGCGACCCCTAGGGGACACCGCCCCCCACCTACGGGGTGGAGGTCGCTCCGAAGTCGTACGTGGGGACGCCCCAGGTTCGGTCCGCAGACCGATGGAAGTGGGGCGCGGACGTTCCACCATGGATGCATGAGTACCGCGACCTTCACCCAGGCCCCCGCCCGCCCCCGCCCGCCGAACGGCGCGACCGCCCTGCGGGGCAGTCACCGCCACCGTGTCGGCGACGCCCTGCGCGCCGTCAAGGTCTTCGCCGGCGCCGCCCTCGGAGTGGTCCTCCTCGGCGAGTACGGCGAGGAGGCCGGCGTACGCCGCCGCTAGCGCCCCCGGAGCGCCCCCCCCGGAGCGCCCCCCGAGCGCCCCCGAGGGCCCCGGCCCCCCGAGCACCGACCGGCTGAGCGCTAGTTGTCGGCCAGCAGCTCGTCCGCGTCCACGATCCGGTACGCGTAGCCCTGCTCGGCCAGGAAGCGCTGGCGATGGGCCGCGAAGTCCTGGTCGATGGTGTCGCGGGCCACGACCGAGTAGAAGTGCGCCTGGTGGCCGTCCGCCTTCGGACGCAGCACCCGGCCGAGGCGCTGGGCCTCCTCCTGGCGGGAGCCGAAGGTGCCCGACACCTGGATGGCGACCGTCGCCTCCGGCAGGTCGATGGAGAAGTTGGCGACCTTCGAGACGACCAGCACGCTGATCTCGCCCTCACGGAACGCGTCGAAGAGCTTCTCGCGCTGCGCGTTCGACGTCTCGCCCTTGATGACCGGCGCGTCCAGATGCTCGCCCAGTTCGTCGAGCTGGTCGATGTACTGGCCGATGACCAGGGTCTGCATTCCCGCGAACCGCCTGACCAGCGCCTCCGTGACCTTGCGCTTGGTCGCCGTCGTCGCGCAGAAGCGGTACTTCTCCTCCGCCTCGGCGGTCGCGTACGCCAGCCGCTCGGAGTCCGTGAGGTTCACCCGGACCTCGACACAGTCGGCCGGCGCGATGTACCCCTGCGCCTCGATCTCCTTCCAGGGCGCGTCGAAACGCTTCGGCCCGATGAGGGAGAACACGTCCGACTCGCGGCCGTCCTCACGCACCAGCGTGGCCGTCAGACCGAGCCGGCGGCGCGCCTGGAGGTCGGCGGTGAACTTGAAGACCGGCGCGGGCAGCAGATGCACCTCGTCGTAGATGATCAGCCCCCAGTCGCGGGAGTCGAACAGCTCCAGGTGCTGGTAGACACCCTTCCGCTTGGTCGTCAGCACCTGGTACGTCGCGATGGTGACCGGGCGGATCTCCTTGCGCGTACCGCTGTACTCGCCGATCTCGTCCTCGGTCAGACTCGTGCGCTTGACCAGCTCGTGCTTCCACTGCCGGGCCGAGACCGTGTTCGTGACGAGGATGAGCGTGGTGGCCTTCGCCTCGGCCATCGCACCCGCGCCGACCAGCGTCTTTCCGGCGCCGCAGGGGAGCACGACCACACCCGACCCGCCGTGCCAGAAGTTCTCCACGGCCTGCTTCTGGTACGGCCGCAGGGACCAGCCGTCCTCGGCGAGCCCGATGGGGTGCGCCTCCCCGTCCACGTACCCGGCGAGGTCCTCGGCGGGCCAGCCCAGCTTCAGGAGCGTCTGCTTGATCTGGCCGCGCTCGGAGGGGTGCACGGCCACGGTGTCCGGGTCGAGCCGGGCGCCCACGAGCGGGGTGATCCGCTTCGAGCGCAGGATCTCCTCAAGGACGGGCCGGTCGGTGGTGGTCAGGACGAGCCCGTGGGCCGGGTGCTTGCTCAGGGTGAGCCGGCCGTAGCGGCCCATCGTCTCCGCGATGTCGACCAGCAGCGCGTGCGGCACCGGATAGCGGCTGTACTGCACGAGCGCGTCCACGACCTGCTCGGCGTCGTGTCCGGCCGCGCGCGCGTTCCACAGCCCGAGCGGGGTCACCCGGTAGGTGTGGATGTGCTCCGGCGCGCGCTCCAGCTCGGCGAAGGGAGCGATGACCCGGCGGCACTCGTCCGCCAGCTCGTGGTCGACCTCCAGGAGCAGGGTCTTGTCGGACTGGACGATGAGTGGACCATTCACGCGCGTCCCCTTCTGCACAGCCGTGCGATGTGCACGGCCAAACGTCCAGTGTGCCTGATGGCCGGGGCCCGCCGCCGCGAACGCCTGCTGCCCCCTGTCCTGTCCTACTGAATGTCTATTCATTCCAATGAGTGGTGTGAATTCAGATTTACGGTCGCTGCCCCGAAGAATGGCGATTCCGCAGGTCACTGCCGCAGGTCACCACCCGGTTCGCCATCCGGTTCGCCGCCCAGGGAGAGCTCACTGTTGTCTCATCACAGCCATGCCCCGCCGCCCGAGCCGCAGCCCGAGACGCCGCCCGCCTCGCAGCCGAGCGCGACTCTCGGGTACTCGCTCTTCGCCACCCGCTGGCTCCAGGCCCCGCTGTACTTCGGACTGGTGGCCGCACAGGGGGTGTACGTCTACAAGTTCTTCAGAGAGCTGTGGACTTTAATCATCCGGAGCGTGACCGGGCAGGCGAACGAGACGTACGTGATGCTCGCCGTCCTGAAGCTGGTCGACGTCGTCATGATCGCCAATCTGCTGATCATGGTGATCGTCGGCGGGTACGAGACGTTCGTCTCGCGCATCGGTCTCCAGGGCCACCGTGACCAGCCGGAATGGCTCTCGCACGTCAATTCCAACGTGCTCAAGGTGAAGCTCGCCACCGCCATCGTGGGCATCTCGTCCGTGCATCTGCTGCAGATGTTCGTGGATGTGCACCACACCTCGCACCACTCGCTGCTGTGGGGGACGGTCATCCACATGGCGTTCATCGCCTCGGCGGCGATCCTCGCGTACATGTCGGGCCCGATGGCGACGCACGGGGAGCGCCTGCACAAGGGGCATGGGCTCGCCCACGCGCTGATCCACGGCCAAGCCCATGCGCAGGAGCATGCGGGTGGGCAGGAGCGGGGGCTCGGGTACGCGTACGCCTCCGGTGCCGGGTCCGGGTTCAGGGGTGAGGGCGGCGGGAGGGCGGCCGGCGGGATGACGGGGTCCTCCGTCCCGGCCGAGTTCGCGTTCGCGGCCAAGACCGTGCCCGCCGCACGGGTCCCCGTCCCGGTCGCGGGCCCGTCCGTCTCGCAGGCCGCCGCACAGCTCGCCGCGCAGACCACCGCCCCGATCCCGGTGCAGACGGTCTCCTCCCCGTACGACGCCCACGACCCGCACAGCCCGCACAACCCGTACGAGTCCGCCGACCCGCACGACCCGCACGACTCCACGGAGCCCGGTGCCGAGGCCCGGATCCGTGACGCCCGGTTCCCCGCCCGGAAGCTGCTGGAGGACTTCGACGAGGAGTACCCCCGGGTGCTCGACCGGGAGGCCGTGTCCCGGCTCGGCAGCCTGGACTTCGTCGCGGCCCGGCGCAACGTGGTGTTCGTCGGCCCGCCCGGCACCGGCAAGACGCATCTCGCCGTCGGCCTCGGCGTACGGGCCTGCCAGGCGGGGCACCAAGTGCTCTTCGCCACCGCGGCGCAGTGGGCCGCGCGACTGGCGGGCGCCCGGTCTGCGGGCCGGCTCGGCGAGGAACTGGCGGACCTCGACGCCCGCCCGCTGCTCATCGTCGACGAGGTCGGCTACACCCCGCTCGACCCGGACACCGCCCACCTCTTCTTCCAGCTCGTCGCGCACCGCTACGAGCGGTCCTCCCTGATCGTGACCACCGACCGTCCGCTCGGCCGCTGGGAGGAGGTCTTCGGCGGCGCCGCCCCCGCGATGGTCGACCGGCTTGCGCACCACGCGGAGATCGTGCGCCTCGAAGGGGACAGCTACCGCATGCGCCGGGTCACTTCAGCGTGGGCAGAGTGATGTTGTTGATCAGCGGCCCCTCGATGCCGATCCCCTCGGTCACCAGCGGTTCCACGGCGGTCACCGGCAGCGGCAGCGGCAGGGCGGATCGCCGGGCCGCGGCGGCCTGCGGGGCGAGTACGCCGATGAGCACGGCCGAGGCGATGAGGGCGACCGCGGCGGCGGTGCGCGCGTGGTGCGTACGGCGCTCCGGGCCCGCGGGATTCACGGAGGGCTCGGAGGCCGTGGGACAGGCGGGTTGCAGCATGAGACGGAGGGGACGCATGGGAGCTACAGAACCTTTCGGGTGCCGCTGAGCGGGGGCGGGGCCCACGGAGGGGACGGGCCGGACCCGGTCGGACCGGGTCCGGCCCGCAGGACGTACGGGGCGGGACGGGGCTTACGGGGTATGACGTGCCGCGCGGGGGCGGCTCAGAACGTCACGCCCCCGCCGAGATCGATGCCGATCGCCGCGGCCTGTGAGGCGAGTGCGCCGAGCAGCGCGGCGGTACCGATCAGGACGGTGGCGACACGACGGGCAGTACGCATGGGATTCCCTCTTCTTCACATGGGTTCGTTGCGTGAGCAGGACGCCCAGTGGCTGCCCAGCGGCCGGCGCGGGAATGCCGGAGAACCCACAAGGTCCCTCATGGGTGGGAAGCGTCCGGCGTGGCGCGCATGAACCGCCGCCTACACCCGAACGAGTGAGGCGGAGTGCGAGGGAGGCGGATTACGAGGGAGAGGGAGCGCGAGGGAGACCGGTGGGCGAGCTGACTCAGGCCTGGTCGTCCGCCAGTTCCGCCACGCCCGTCACCCGGTGCAGCGGATACGTCCGGACCTCGTCCGCGGTGTGGTCGTACGCCGTGACGAAACCGCCCTCCACCCGGACGGGGGCGATGACGCGCTGGCTGGCGGAGCCCTCGGCGTTCACGTAACCGATCCACAGGGTGCCGCCGGTGAGGACGGCGGCCTGCATGGTGGCGAGGGTCTCGGCGGCGGTGGTGCGCGGGAGAGTGCCGTTCCGCCCGCCACCGGACGAACCGGAACCGGAACCGGAGTCGGAGCCGGAGTCGGCGGAACCGGAGGCGGAGGCGGACGGCTTGCGCGGGGCCGTGGAGGCCAGGTCGCCCGCGCGGATGGCCCGGATCGCGGCCCCCAGCAGGATGGTGTCGGGGGACGGCGGACCGTCGGGGACCGGCTCGGGCGCCGTGCGCGGGGGCGTGCGGTGCGCGAGCGCGCGGGTGATCAGCACATCGCCCTCGGCGGACTCGGCGGCCGGTGCGAAACCCATCGCGCGCAGCCCTTCGAGGAGCGTGGCCGGATCGGCCTGGGCCGCCAGCACCGTGGGCGCGAGGCGGCGCAGCCGCAGCCCCTGCGCCCGCTTGTCGGCGACGATCTCGTTCAGGACCGCGTCGTCGTCGCAGCGCACGTACGCCGACGCCGCGCCGATCCGCAGGTGCCCGTGTCTGCGCGCCACGTCGTCGATCAGGTAGGCGAGCGGCTGCGGAACGGGCGTACGGGAGTGTGCGGCCAGGAACGCCTGGAGGTCGGAGGCCGAGCGGCCCGCGTCCAGGGCGCGGCGGACCGAGCCCGGTGTGAAGCGGTAGACCGTGGCCCCGCCCTTCGACTCGACGTCCGCGAGGACGTCCAGCACGTCCGCGAGGGGGCGGCGCAGCGGGCCCGGGGCCACCGCCGTCAGGTCCGCCTGGAGGAGGACGTGGTCGAGGGGTTCGGGAAGCAGCGGCGCCAGCAGCCGGCCGGCCAGCGCGGCGGCGGAGGCCACCTCGGCGGGGGAGCGGGGTTCCGGCGCGGGCACCGGATGGTGGGTGTGCCGGTGGTGGACGGGCAGTTTGTCGCCGGGTCCGGTGGCGGGCGCGGGGGCGGGTGCGCCGGGCGGCGCACCCATGAGCGCCCGTCCGTGCGCGGACAGCGCGCCCCTGCCGGTGATCCCCAGGGACTCGGCCTCGGTCAGCGTCCACCGGGCGATCCGCGACCGCAGGTCGTCCGAGGAGGCGGCGCCGCGCAGGGCGCGCTCCCAGTGGAGGCGGGCCACGAGGGCGTCGGCGGACGTGGAGCCGCCCTCGGGCAGCGCGGCGAGGAGCGTGAGGACCCGGTGCCGGACCTCGGGCGCCGCCGAGCGGTCCAGGCCGGGGCCCAGCGCCGCCAGCGTGCGCTCCTTGGTGTCGCGTCCGCCGACCACGCCCGCCGTACGGGTCGCCGACAGCCACGCCGTGGCCAGCCGGGTCCAGCGCTCGGCGGCCGGGAGCTCCAGCCACTCGTCGTAGGCGGGCGTCGCCGCGTACCGCTCGTCGGCCTCGCCGTCCGTGGCCAGCAGGCCCGCCGCGTAGGCGAGTTCGACCCAGAAGGCGGCGACCGGCTCCGGTACGTCGAGGGCCACGGCCGTCCGCTTCAGGTCGCGCACGCTCAGACCGCCCGCGCGCAGCACCGACGGACCGCCCTCGTCCCAGTCCTTCAGCAGCTCCTCGACGGTGGCGAGCGCCGTGTACGCCTGCCCGGCCGCCGTGCTGTCCACAACCTGTGGACGGTGTACGGAGGTGGGCTCGACCGGCGGAGGAAGCGGTTCCGTCCGCTGGTGCGCCCGCCCCTCGCGCAGATGGAGGGCCACCTCGCGGGGTAGTACGACCGTGCCGGGCGCCGTCGGCAGCAGCAGTCCGCGGTCGATCAGCCAGCGCAGCCGGGTCGCCGGATCGGCGGTCACCTGACCGTACGGCGGCCCCCAGACCAGCCGCGAAAGGACTTCGAGGGAGTCCGGCGGGGCCTGGTCGAGCAGGGCCGACATCCGGGCGCGGTCGGTGAAGAGCCCGGTGAGCGACTCCACCGCGGAGACCGCGTCGTGCGTCGTGGGCAGTCCGGCCGCCGTCAGGAGTTCCTGGATACGGCCCGGGGACATGCCCGTGGTGGCCTCCGCGACCGTCGGGCCGAGCCCTGTCGGGGAGGGGTGCTGCGGCGAGGGCGCGAGCAGTTCGCGGGCCGTGCGCACCAGCCGCAGCCGGTCGTCCGAGCCCCACACCAGCGCCTGCTCACGCAGGACGGCCACGGCACGCGGAAGCGCCTCGACGACCGCCGGATCGCCCGCGTCACCGGCCAGCAGGTCCTGGAGCGTGCCGTACGGCGCCGGTTCCGGGGCCACGGCCAGCGCCTCCGCGGTCTGCAGGGTGAACCGGTCCAGGCGCTCCAGGGCCCGGATCACGGAGGCCCGCGTACCGGCCCGGGTGGCCAGCTGGGTCAGGTCGGTCGGTACGGGGGTGATGAGGTCGGGGCGGGCCCGCAGCAGCGCGGACAGGGAGGAGTCGTCGCGGGCCCGCAGGTCCTCCGCGAGCGAACGAGGGTGTGCCCCGGCGGGGGCGGGCTCCTCCGTGGGCGCCCCGCCGGGCTCCTCTGACGACTGCTCCTGGACGCTCATCCGATCCACGGTAGCGGGTGGGCCCCCGCCGCCGTTCCCGTTGGCGTGAGCCGCGGCCGTGCCGGGATCGTGCCGGGGCCGTGCCGGAGCCGACCACCGGCGGCGGGCGCGGTACCGTCGGTCGCACGGGAAAACGCAACGTGGGCGCCCCGGAGGGGACTTCGTGGGGATCGAGAGCGACCAGCTAGTATTCGACTATCTGAGCCGGGTGGGCGACCTGGCCCAGCAGAGGCAGCTGCCGTCGGGGACGCGGATGCGGCTCGTGTCCGAGCTGCGCGGCGAGATCGACCGGCGCCGGACGAAGGCGACCCTCGACAGCCCGGCCGCGGTCCGCCGCATCCTGGACCGCATCGGCACGCCCGAGTCGGTGGTCGAGGCCGCCGGCTCCCGGACCGACGGCGGCGCGGGCGCCGGTGCCGGTGCCGGTACGGACAGGGCTGCCGGTACGGAGTCGTCCGCGCCGAAGCGGTCCGCCGTGCCCGCCCAGCGCGCGCAGGAACCTGCGGCCCGTCCCAAGCGGCTGCGCCGCGCGGTGCCCCGGCCGCGTGCCGCCCACCCGGAGGTGGCCGAGTCGGACACGACCGGGATGGTCGGCTCCCCGCCCACCCCGCCGCACCTCGCCAGCACGGAAGAGCTGGGCACCGGGCCCCAGCCCGACTGGTGGCGGGTGGAGAGCGGCCCGTTCGGGGCGACGGACAGCGTGCCGGGCTTCACGGGCGGCATCGAGATCCCGGAACTGTTCAGGCCGCCGCCGGACGACGAACCGGACAAGCCCGAAACACCCGAAAAGCCCGGTAAGGAGGGCGAGTCCGGGCCCAAGTCCGCAGCGGCGGAGGAGGTCGTCGAGGTACCCGCACCGGCCGGGCGCGTACGCCGTCGCTTCGTACCCCGCCTGCGCCCCCTCGGCGGTGGCGGTGGCGGCGGCTGGTCGAACCCCCTCCTCCTGCTCGCCGCCGCGCTCCTGGTCGCCGGCGCGGTCATCGGCAACCTCGTCATGCTGGGCCTCGGCTGGCTCATCGCCTACCTCTCGCGACGGCTGAGTCCCGCCGAGGCGAAGTGGGCCGTCCTCGTCCTGCCCGGCATCGTCGCCTCGGGGGGCATCGTCTGGATCTGGGGCCGCAACGAGGGGCGCTGGGGCGAGCCGATCGCGCAGGACCGGATGAGCGAGGCGATCGCCGAGACCTGGCCGTGGGTGCTGCGCGGCGCGGCCGTCGCTTCGGCGCTGTACCTGGTGTGGCGGTCGCAGCGCCGGAAGTGACGGTGGCGGGTGGGGCCGTCGGATGTCGTCCGCGGGCCGGTGGGGGCTTGTCGCGCAGTTCCCCGCGCCCCTAAAAGCAGCCGGTCGCGTCCCGCGTGACGGCCCCGTGCTCCTAAAAGCGGTGGGCACAATGGGTTATATGACTTCTCGTGTGTTGACCGTCGGGTTTGACCTTGACATGACCCTTATTGACTCCCGGCCCGGGATCCGGGCCTGTTATCAGGCGCTTTCCGTGCGGACGGGGACCTTCATCGACGCCGATCTCGCCGTCACCCGGCTCGGGCCGCCGCTCGCGGAGGAGTTGGTCAACTGGTTTCCGGCCGGGGAGGTCGAGGCCATGGCGGACGTGTACCGGGAGATGTATCCCACCCACGCCATCGCCCCGACGCCCGCGATGGCCGGCGCCCGTGAGGCGATGACGGCGGTACGGGAGGCCGGCGGCCGGGCGATCGTCGTCACCGCCAAGTACGAGCCGAACGCCAAGCTGCATCTCAGCCATCTCGGCATCGACGCCGACGCGGTCATCGGCGACCTGTGGGCCGAGCGCAAGGCGGAGGCCCTGCGCGAGTACGACGCGGGCGTCTACGTCGGCGATCACACCGGCGACGTACGCGGCGCGCGGACCGCCGGGGCGCTGTCCGTCGCGGTGGCCACCGGCCCGTGCGACGCGGAGGAACTGCGCGCGGCCGGCGCCGACGTGGTCCTCAAGGACCTGCTGGAGTTCCCGAGTTGGCTGGCCACCCACCGATAGGCGACCGCCGGGCGGTCACGAACTTCCGCGTGCCTGCCGGCGGCCGTCGGCGATCGACTGGAACACCCCCGCTCCCGCGATGAGGAATCCGACGCCCATCAGCATGCTCAGACCGAACATGTACGTAGGAAAGGGCGTCGTGTCGAGCAGCAGCGGGGCCACGGTGACCAGAGTGGCCACAGCTCCGACGAAGAACACGATGGCACCGGCACGGATGAGTCGTTCTCCGGCCGCGGCGGAATTCGGTTGGGTTTTGTCACGCACTCGACCAGGGTAGTTCCCTGCCCGGAGGAACAATCCGGCGACGTCTTGTCAGCAGCCGCCGGACCATTAGCCTTGGTACCGGCGGGTCCGACGACCCGCTGTAGTGCTGTACGGACCTGTTTCCCGAGCAGTTTCAGCCGAAGTCTTGAAGTCTTTCCGACGCAGTTTCCGACGAGTACGAGGACGAGGACAGACGTGCCTACCGGCAAGGTCAAGTGGTTCAACAGCGAGAAGGGCTTCGGCTTTCTCTCCCGCGACGACGGCGGCGACGTCTTCGTTCATTCCTCGGTCCTGCCCGCCGGAGTCGATGTTCTCAAGCCGGGGCAGCGGGTGGAGTTCGGTGTGGTCGCCGGACAGCGCGGTGACCAGGCACTCTCGGTGACGCTCCTGGACCCCACGCCGTCGGTCGCGGCGGCCCAGCGCCGCAAGCCCGACGAACTGGCCTCCATCGTCCAGGATTTGACGACCCTCCTGGAAAACATCACCCCGATGCTGGAGCGCGGCCGCTACCCCGACAAGGCCTCCGGCGCGAAGATCGCCGGCCTACTGCGCGCGGTGGCGGACCAGTTGGACGTATAGCAACCTCCCGGGCTGCGCCCCATGGCATGGGCGCAGCCCACATGAGGGGCGCGGGGAACTGCGCGACCAGCCCCCACCGGACCCGCACATGCGATCCGGACCCGCACCTCCCGGCGAGGGACCCGCTAGGGAAAGTCCAGCGCCCCCGGCGCAAGCGCCGGCACAAGCCCTTCCGCCGCCGCCCGCGTGAGAAGGCCACGGATCGCCGCGTACCCGTCCTCCCCGAGATCCGCCGTGAACTCGTTGACGTACAGCCCGATGTGCTGATCGGCGACCGCCGCGTCCATCTCCTGCGCATGCTCCATCACATACGCCCGCGAGGCCTCGGGATCGTCCCAGGCGGCCCGCACGGACGCCCGCGCGGACTCGGCGAGCAGCCCCAGCGCGGCCTCGCCCAGCGACCGCCGAGCGATGATCGCGCCCAGCGGGATCGGCAGCCCCGTCGTCCGCTCCCAGTGCTCGCCCATGTCCGCGAGCTTGTGCAGACCGTAGTTCTGGTACGTGAAACGGGCCTCGTGGATGACCAGCCCGGCGTCCACCTTCCCGTCCCGTACCGCGGGCATGATCTCGTGGAACGGCATGACCACGATCTCGCCGACCCCGCCGGGAACGGTGTCCGCGGCCCACAGGCGGAACAGCATGTACGCGGTCGACCGCTCGCTCGGCACGGCGACGGTACGGCCGGTGAGGTCCACGCCCGCCTCCCGGGTGAGGACCAGCGGCCCGCAGCCCCGCCCCAGAGCGCCCCCGCAGGGCAGCAGGGCCCATTCGTCCAGGACGTACGGCAGGACGGCGTACGACACCTTCAGGACGTCGAACTCGCCGCGCTCGGCCATGCCGTTGGTGATGTCGATGTCCGCGAAGGTCACGTCGAGCGCGGGCGCCCCCGGGATCCGGCCGTGCGCCCAGGCGTCGAAGACGAAGGTGTCGTTCGGACAGGGCGAGTACGCGATCTTCAGCGGCTGCGTCGGCGAGGGCTGCGAGGGCTGCGAGGGCTGAGGCGTCTGCGAGGGCTCAGTGGGTGAGGTCATGTGGGTTCCAACTCTCCAGTATGGGCGCAAGCTTCCCGAAGGCCCCGGTGAGTGCCGCGAGGGCCTCGCCGATCCGCCAGGCGGCGCGGTCCCGGGGGCCCACGGGATTGGACACGGCACGGATCTCCAGGACGGGGACGCCGTGCGCCGCGGCCGCCTCCGCCACCCCGAAGCCCTCCATGGCCTCGGCGAGCGCGCGCGGGTGGCGTCGGCGCAGTTCCACCGCGCGCGCGGCGCTGCCGGTCACCGTGCTGACGGTCAGGACAGCCCCCTGACGTGCTCCTGTGACGGCCGCGATCTCTCGTACGAGTGAATTCGGCGGCCGGTGCGTGACGGTTCCGAACCCCAGTTCGGTGACCGGGGCGAACCCGTCAGCGGTCTCGGCGCCGAGGTCCGCGACCGTGATCTCGTCGGCGAGGACGAGCGAGCCGACGGGCGCGTCGGGCAGGAACCCGCCGCCGATACCGGCGGAGACGACCAGGTCGTACGGCTCACCGGTCAGCGCGGCCGCGGTGAGCGCGGCGGCGGTCGACGCGGCGGCCGCGGCCGGTCCCACGCCACCGGCGAGCGGATCGAGCACCAACGACGCGGACGCCGGCGCCGTGAACGCCGCGGCCACCGCGTCCCGTTCGGCGGGGACCGCGGTGGTCACGAGGACACGCATGAGCGGCGCTCCCTGAGGATCGGGCGGCTCAGCGGCGGCTCAGGCGTCCGCGTTCTCAAGCTTGAAGTTCCAGACACCCTGGACCTGCGTACCGGCCTTGTTCTGCTGGACGACGCTGATGTAGATCGTCTTCGGGGCGGCCTGGCCCGACTGCTCGGCGAAGAGGTCGACGCCCTCGAAGGCGTAGTACGTCTTCTTGAAGGGGGACGTGACCTGCTGGCCGTTGAGCCACAGGGCCCAGCCCTCGTCGGCGATCTCCGGGTCGACACCGATGCGCAGCGTCTCACCCTGCGAGACGCTGATCGTGTCGGAGGACTTCTTGAGGGCGCACTTGGTCGCTTCCTCCTTGCCGATGGTCTTGCCGTCCTCGTAGCACTCGGCCTCGACGCTGACCGAGTTCTTGCCGACCGTGACGGTGGCCATCGGCGTCGGCTTGTCGCAGGCGGACAGCACGAGAAGTCCGGCGGAAACGGCACTTGCGGCGGCGACGGCGCGGCGACGGCGCGCAAGGGGACGCTGGGAGCTCATGGGCGAAGGTTATCGGGCGGGTCCCGTGGCCCGGCCATGTGGGTGGGCTACGCGGCGTGCCGCGGGCGCGGATCACCCCGGTGAGCACGTGGTGATCGGGCGGTCGTCGAGTGGTGACCGGGCAGTCGTCGAGTGGTGACCGGGCGGCTCAGGCCAGGTGCGCGTGGTGCCGGCCGCCGTGCCGGGCCGTGCTCAGCAGTCCGCGGACCGTGGTGAGCCAGCCGAGCGCGATGATCCCGGAGGCCACCGCCATGCCGAGCGTGCCGTTGAGCGGCAGCGCGATACCGATCGCCCCGCCGACCACCCAGGCCATCTGGAGGATCGTCTCCGAGCGCGCGAACGCCGACGTCCGCACCAGTTCCGGTACGTCCCGCTGGATCAGCGCGTCCAGGGACAGCTTGGACAGCGCCTGGGCGAACCCGGCGAACGCGGCGAGCACCGCCACCAGGAGCACCCCGAAGAACACCGCCGCCGTGATCGCCACACCGAGCACCACCGCGACGACGGTGACGATGATCAGTTCCGGTGCCCGGGATCTCAGGGCCGCCCCGACCGCCGTGCCCAGCGCGTTGCCCACGCCCGCCGACACGCCCACGACGGTCAGCGAGACCGCCGCGCTGGCGCCCGCGAGGGGGTGCTCGCGCAGCAGGAACGCCAGGAAGAAGATCAGGAACCCGGAGAGGCCGCGCAGCGCGGCGTTCGCGGCGAGCGCGTGCGTGACCGCCGTGCCGACCGTGCGCAGCCCCGGGCGCTTGGGCTGCTTGAGGTGCGGACCGTGCAGATGCTGCTCGTCGGCGGCGAGCAGGGCCTTGTCCTCGCCCTTGGCCGAGTCGACCTTGTGCGGCAGGGAGAACGACAGGAACGTACCCGCGACGAAGATCAGGAAGGCGCCGTAGAGCGGATAGCGGGGGCCGAGGGCCTGCAGGCCCGCGCCGATCGGGGCCGCCACGCCCGTCGCCAGCAGACCGCCGAGCGTGACCCGCGAGTTCGCCTTGACCAGGGAGAACGCGGGTGGCAGGAGCCGGGGCACCACGGCGCTTCTGACCACGCCGTACGCCTTCGAGGCCACCAGGACGCCGAGGGCCGCCGGGTACAGCTCGATGCTGCCCGTGACGACCGCGCCCGACAGCAGCAGGGCCATGAACGCGCGCGCCATGAACGCGCCCGCCATCGCGGCGCGGCGGCCGTGCGGGAGGCGGTCCAGGAGGGGGCCGATGACGGGGGCGAGCAGCGTGAACGGGGCCATCGTGATCGCCAGGTAGAGCGCGACACGGCCGCGGGCCTCGTCCGTCGGGACCGAGAAGAAGACCGTCGAGGCGAGCGCGACGGTGATCAGCATGTCGCCGGCGCCGTTCACGCCGTGCAGTTCGATCAGTTTGCCGAGGCCCGACTCGCCCGCGCCGTGCGCGTGGGTCGCTTTTCTGATGCCTCTCGCCGTACCGCTGAACGGCAGGTGCAGGGCATGGCCGACCGAACGGACGGCCCCGCGCACCGGACCCGACCCGCTCTTACGTCCTGCCCCGGCCTCACCGATTCCGGTGGCGCCTTGGGGCGACCTCGCGGCTGCCACTCCGCAATAGTGCCCCGAGATTGGCGGAAGTAGCGCAGTTACCGCCCGTATAGCGGCGGAGTGGGCGCGGGGGATCGGGTGCCGGACATGCGCGAAGGCCGTTCTGCGCACCGGTCGCGGGCGCCTCCCGGACCCCGTCCGGAGCGGGCCGCACATACGGTTGGAGCGTCCCGTGCACCCGGTCGGGGAGACGGCGCGACAGTATGAAGGCAACGCCGGTGTAGGCCCAGCGCCGACGAGACGGTAGCGTGCGTAGCGCGCCCGCGGCGGTTGTTCTCGGCCGCGCGCCTCTCGGTCATCCCGCAGAATGGATGACGTAGGTGCGCCCGAGTGCGATCGGGCGCGGACGTCGACGCGGCCCTCCGGTCCGCTCCGTCCGCACCCCCGTCGAGGGATGGCGCACTCGTGAGACGGCGTAGGAGAGAAGCGATACCTGTGAGCGCGACAACGCGAAGCCGGACCCCGGACCGTCTGTGTGCCGAGGCCGTGGACCTCGCCCGGGCAGCCGCCGAGGAGGCCGCCGCTCCCGGCGTGGTGGGGGAGCACGCGGGACTGGTCAGCGAAGGGGACCGCGTCGTCACGCACTTCTTCGAGTGCAAGGAGATGGGCTACCGCGGGTGGCGCTGGGCCGTGACGGTGGCCCGGGCCTCCCGGGCGAAGGTCGTCACCCTCGACGAGACCGTGCTGCTGCCCGGCACCGACGCCCTGCTGGCACCCGAGTGGGTGCCGTGGAGCGAGCGGCTCCGGCCGGGGGACATGGGGCCCGGGGACCTGCTGCCCACGGACGCGGAGGATCTGCGTCTGGAACCCGGCTACTCCGGCGAGGACGAGCCCGCTCCGAACGCGCCGATCTCCGAGGAGATGGCCCAGCTGGCCGAGGCGGAGGACGCCGAGATCACGGCGCGGACGCCGGCCGCGCTGCCGCTCGTGCCGTCCCGCGGGTCGATCGCGTCCGTGGCCGAGGAGCTGGGGATGCGGCGGGCGCGTGTGCTGTCCCGGTACGGGCTGCATGTCGCGGCGGACCGGTGGGAGGAGTCGTACGGGGCGAAGACCGCGATGGCGCAGGCCGCGCCGGCGACGTGCGTCAGCTGTGGGTTCCTGAATCCCGTGGGCGGGTCGCTCGGTCAGGCGTTCGGTCTGTGCGCGAACGAGTTCTCGCCCGCGGACGGGCGTGTCGTGTCGCTCTCGTACGGGTGTGGTGGGCATTCGGAGGCGGCGGTCATGCCTACGCCTGCGCGGCCCGCGCCGCCGGTGATCGACGAGACGCGGGTGGATCCGTTTCCGCTGCGGCCTTCGCCGGATTCGGGGTCGGTGCCGGTGGGGCCGGACGGGTCGGCGTCGGAATACGGCCACAGCTAGTTCTGCGGGCCGTTCGCGTGACGGCGCGGCCCACCCCCTCAAACCCTCGTCTGCCGTCCGCGGGCACGTGGTGGCTGATCGCGCAGTTCCCCGCGCCCCTGAGGGGGCACGGCCCCCGGTTGTTCGTCGTCCGCGGGTGCGTCGTGGCTGGCCGCGCAGTTCCCCGCGCCCCTGAGAGCGGGGCTGCGCCCCATCTCCAGGTGCGCGGCGGAGTCTTTTGGCTTTTAGGGGCGCGGGGAACTGCGCGGCCAGCCACACACGACCCGCACGTCACAGCCGGGCGTAGCCACTCCCCAGGGGCGCGGGGAACGGCGCGGCCGGCCCCCACCGGCCCGCACCCGCCCACCCCGCGGAGCCCCCCCTTCCAACCCTGGCCCCCTGCCAAGGGACCCGCGCGGTACCTTCTTGCCGCGGCCGGCCGATGCGCGCGGGCGTACGACGATGAGGGAGTGTCAAGCGTGAGCAACTTCGTGCGGCCGGCTGCCGAGGGCGCGGATCCGTTCGGGACGGCCCGGCTGCGACGCGGGGTGCTGGACGCCTGGGCGACCAGCCCGGCACGGTTCCGTGAGGACGCCAACTCCGAGGAGGACCTCGTTCTCGGCGGCTACCGCGACCGCCTCGTCGTGGAGCTCGCCCAGAACGCCTCCGACGCCGCCTCCCGCGCAGGCGTCCCCGGCCGCCTGCGCCTCACCCTGCGCGACGGAGTCCTCGCCGCCGCCAACACCGGCGCCCCCCTGGACGCCACCGGCGTCGAATCCCTCTCCACCCTGCGCGCCTCCGCCAAGCGCGACGAGAGCGACAGCGCGGTCGGCCGCTTCGGCGTCGGCTTCGCGGCCGTCCTCGCCGTCACCGACGAACCCGCCCTGCTGGGCCGGCACGGCGGCGTCCGCTGGTCCCTCGCCGAGGCCCGCGACCTCGCCACCGGCATCGCCCGCCACAGCCCCGGCCTCGGCGACGAACTGCGCCGCCGCGACGGCCACGTACCCCTGCTCAGGCTGCCGTTCGCGGCCGAGGGCTCCGCGCCGGACCCGTACGACAGTGTCGTCGTGCTGCCGCTGCGGGACCCCGCCGCCGAGGCGCTCGCGGAACGGCTCCTCGACGGTGTCGACGACGCCCTGCTGCTCGCCCTGCCCGGCCTGGCGGAAGTGGTCGTCGAGAGCGGCGACGGCGGCGTACGGACGATCCGGCGGCGTACCGAGGAGGACGGCGGCGGTGTGGTCGTCGATGACTCCCGTGACGGTACGACCCGCTGGCGCACCGTCTCCGCGCACGGTGCCCTGGAGCCCGCCCTGCTCGCCGACCGGCCCGTCGAGGAGCGCCTGCGCCCGCACTGGTCGGTCACCTGGGCCGTCCCGGTCGACGCGGACGGCACCCCGGGCCGCCCCCGTACCGGCCCCGTCGTGCACGCGCCCACGCCCAGCGACGAACCCCTCGGTGTGCCCGCGCTGCTCATCGCCTCGCTGCCGCTCGACACCACCCGCCGCCACGCGGCCCCGGGCCCGCTGACCGACTTCCTGGTGCAGCGCGCGGCGGAGGCGTACGTCGAACTGCTCGCCGCCTGGCGGCCCGTGACCGAGGGGATCATCGGCCTGGTGCCCGGCCCGCTCGGCAAGGGCGAGCTGGACGGGGCCCTGCGGCAGGCGATCCTCGAACGGCTGCCGCGTACCGCCTTCCTGCCGCCCGCGGCCGCACCGGCCGAACCGGCCGCACCGGTCGACGGGTCCGGCGGCGGCGACGACGCGGACTCCGACACCGGCCTGCCCGAGGCCCTGCGCCCCCGCGACGCCGAGGTGGCGGAGGGGGCGGGCGCCGAGACCGTACGGGTGCTCGCGGAGGTGCTGCCCAGCCTGCTGCCCGCCGGGCTCGAACGGCGGGCGGAACTGCGCACCCTCGGGGTCGCGCGGGTCCCGCTGGCCGAGGTCGTCGACCGGCTCGCGGGCCTGGAGAAGGCCCCCGAGTGGTGGCGGCGCCTGTACGACAGCCTCGCCGGGGTCGACCCGGACCGCCTCTCCGGGCTGCCGGTGCCGCTGGCCGACGGCCGGACGACGATCGGCCCCCGCCAGGTCCTGCTGCCCACCGCGGACGGCGCCGCGACCACGGCCACGACTGCGACCACGGCCGGGGCCGCGCCTGACGCCCTCGCCCGGCTCGGGCTCAAGGTAGCCCATCCGGACGCCGTCCATCCGCTCCTGGAGAAGCTGGGCGCCCTGCCCGCCACCGCGCGGGCCGTCCTGACCACCCCGCAGGTCCGCGCCGCCGTCGCCGGCTCCCTCGACGACGACCGGGGCGCCTGGGACGACGACACCACCCCGGACGCCGAGGAACTGGCCGACACCGTCCTCGCGCTCGTCCGGGACGCCGACCTCGAACCCGGCGACGAACCCTGGCTCGGCGCGCTCGCGCTCCCCGACGACGAGGGCGAACTCGTCCCCGCCGGTGAACTCGTCCTGCCCGGCAGCCCCTTCGCCCAGGTGATGCGCGAGGACGAACTCGCCTCCGTCGACCCCGAACTGGCCGAACGCTGGGGCGAGCAGCCCCTCGCCGCCTGCGGCGTCCTCGCGAACTTCACCCTCGTACGCGCCACGGACGTCGTCCTCGACCCCGACGAACTGGAGCCGAAGGACGGCGACTTCGCCGAACCCGACGACGCCGGGCTGCTCGACGCCGTGGACGTGTGGTGCGAGGACGCCCTGGACGGGCTGCCGGACTCACCCGTGCCGCCCGTCGCGACGGAGATCGTCGCCGTGCGCGACCTCGACCTCGTGGACGACGACCGCTGGCCCGAGGCCCTCGCCCTGCTCTCCCGCCCGCCGCTGCGGGACGCCCTCACCCAGCCGGTCCGCGTCCTGCTGCCGGACGGCACGCACGAGATCATCCGCTCGTACACCGCCTGGTGGCTGCGCGGGCATCCCGTCCTCGACGGCCGCCGCCCGGCCGGCCTGCGCGCCGAGGGCGGCGACCCGCTCCTGCACGGCCTGTACGACGCCGCCGACGCGGCCGGTTTCGACGACGAGCAGGTGCTGCGGGCCCTCGGCGTCCGTACGTCCGTGGCCGCGCTGCTCGCCGAACCGGGCGGCGCCGCCGAACTGCTCGACCGGCTCGCCGACCCCGACCGCGAGGTGTCCGCGGCCCAACTGCACGCCCTGTACGGCGCGCTGGCGGACCTCGACCCCGACCAGGTGACCCTCCCGGACGAGCTGCGGGCCGTGGTGGACGGCGAGGTGCGGGTCGTGGACGCGGCCGACGCCGTGGTCGTCGACTCGCCCGACCTGCTGCCCTTCACCGCGGGCACGCCCCTGCTCCCGGTACGGCCCGCGCGGGCCGCCGACCTCGCCGAACTGTTCCAGGTCCGGCGGCTGAGCGAGTCCGTCACCGGCGAGGTGACCAGCGAGGGCGCGGAACACGACGTACCGGAGTCCGTACGGGTTCTGCTGGGCCCCTCGACCCCCGCGACCTACGTCGAGCACGAGGAACTGGTCGTCGACGGCACCGAACTCGACTGGCGCCGCACCCGGGACGGGGTGCTGCACGCGGCCACGCTGGAGGGCGTCGCCGCGGGTCTCGCGTGGGCGGCCGGGCAGTGGCCCCGCCGCTTCGAGGTCGCCGCCCTGCTGGAGGACCCGTCCAGGACGGAGGAACTGGCGCGGGACCGCTGGTTCGACTGAGCGCCGCCCGCCGGGGCGTGGCCGCGCGCCGTGCGCCCCGGCGGGTCGTGAAAGTGTTCTGCGTCACATGGTCACAAAATATTCACCCGGCGTACAACCATCGGTCCGCGCGGTGTATCTGATCATGCGAGCCAACAGGCTCCAAGATCACACGGGCCCACGTGAAGACGTCCGTCGGGCCCCCTTTCTCCACCGGGGGAAACATATGCGCATACGTGCCACCGTGGCCGCCGTCACCGGTGCCCTGGCCCTCTCCGCGTTCGCCGTCCCGGTCGCGCAGGCCGACGACTCCTCGTACCGCGAGACCGCCGCCGCCGCTTTCGATGCTGCCCACAGCGGTGCGTCCAAGGCGCAGCGCAGCAAGGCCGCCGCGGCCGTCGACGGCGACCTGGACGCCTCCTTCTCCAACTTCAAGATCGCCTCGGTGCACAAGGTCGGCACCACCAACCAGGTCTCCACCAAGGTGACCTACAAGCTGACCCACGGCGCCGACGTGGACCTCGGCTCCCTGGACTTCGCGACCGGCCCGTACATCTACAAGGGCTCGTTCGCCACCCCGGACAACGTCATCTTCGGCTTCGACGCGGCGACCTGCACCGAGACCTCGGCGACCGTCGCCAACTGCACCGGCTACGTCGACATCCTCCCGGCCGAGGGCGAGCTGCTGAACAGCGACGCCGGCTCCTGGAAGGGCGGCGCGCTGCTGCTCAACTACAACACCGGCTCCTACGCCGACCAGGGTGACCTTGGCACCACCAAGGTCCTGCGCAACTCCCGGCTGACCGTCAACGCCTCTCCCGAGCCCGTGAAGAAGGGCAAGACCATCACGGTCACCGGGGCCCTGACGCGTGCCAACTGGGAGACGAACAAGTACGCGGGCTACACCCAGCAGTCCGTGAAGCTCCAGTTCAAGAAGAAGGGCTCGTCCACCTACACGAACGTCAAGACCGTGAAGTCGGGCTCCGGCAGCTCCGCGGGCAAGCTGAAGACCACCGTCACGGCTTCCGTCGACGGCACCTTCCGCTACGCCTTCGCGGGCACGTCGACTACGCCGGCGGTCAACTCCGCGGGTGACTTCGTGGACGTGAAGTAACCTTCCGCCGCACTGCGCGACGGCCCCACGCCGACCACTGGCGTGGGGCCGTCGGTGTTCCCGGGGCGCGGCTGTTCGACTACCTGCGGGAGCGTCGTGGCCGGCCGCGCAGTTCCCCGCGCCCCTGAGGGGCGTAGCCCCGGGCTTTTCGTCGTTGTGCGGGAGCGTCGTGGCTGGCCGCGCAGTTCCCCGCGCCCCTCAAGGGCTCGGCTGCGCCCTCGCCCCCTCGCGGGGATCCACAGGGGCGCGGGCTTTGACCTACACCCCTCAGGGGCGCGGGGAACGGCGCAGTCTTTTGGCTTTTAGGGGCGCGGGGAACGGCGCAATCTTTTAGCTTTTAAGGGGCGCGGGGAACTGCGCGAACGGCCCCCACCAAGGTGCACCCCCTCCTCGTCCCCCCGCGGCTAGACGGGAAAGCGGCGGTCCACCCACCTCCACACCAGTTCGAGCACCCCCGCGCCCACCACCGCCACCCCCACCGCGGTCCACGGCATAGTGGCCCCCACCAGCTTCAGCGCGAAGAACGACTGCAGCCACGGCACCACCAGCACCAGCAGGAAGCCCAGCCCCATCGCGGCCACCAGGCCGATCCGCCACCACGTGTACGGCCGCGCCACGATCGCCAGCACCCACATCGACACCAGGAACAGCGTCAGCGTCGCCGCGCTGGTCTCCGCGTCCAACGCCCCCTCCCCGGAGTAGTGGTGCCGGGCGAGCAGATACGTCGTGAACGTCGCCAGCCCCGCCACCACGCCGCCCGGGATCGAGTACCGCATCACCCGGCGGACGAAGTGCGGCTTGGCCCGTTCCTTGTTGGGCGCGAGCGCCAGGAAAAACGCCGGCACCCCGATCGTCAGCGTCGACAGCAGCGTCAGATGCCGCGGCAGGAACGGGTACTCCACCTGGCAGCACACCACCAGCACCGCGAGCAGCACCGAGTACACCGTCTTGACCAGGAACAGCGTGGCGACACGGGTGATGTTCCCGATCACCCGGCGCCCCTCCGCGACCACCGAGGGCAGCGTCGCGAAGCTGTTGTTGAGCAGGACGATCTGGGCGACCGCCTTCGTGGCCTCGGACCCCGAGCCCATCGCGACACCGATGTCGGCGTCCTTGAGGGCGAGTACGTCGTTCACGCCGTCACCGGTCATCGCCACCGTGTGCCCGCGCGACTGGAGCGCGCCCACCATGTCCCGCTTCTGCTGCGGGGTGACCCGCCCGAACACCGACCCCTGGTCCAGCGCCTCGGCCATCTCCTCCCGCTCGGCGGGCAGCCGGCGCGCGTCGACCGTGGCGGAGGCACCGGGCAGACCGAGCTTGGCGGCGACCGCGCCGACGGACACGGCGTTGTCGCCGGAGATCACCTTGGCGCGTACGTTCTGCTCGTCGAAGTACCGCAGGGTGTCCGCCGCGTCGGGCCGCAGCCGCTGCTCCAGGACGACGAGCGCGGTCGGGCGTGCGCCCTCCTTGACCCGCGGGTCGTCGAGTTCCCGGACGGCACGGGCCAGCAGCAGGACCCGTAGCCCCTGCTCGTTGAGCTGTTCGGTCTCGGCGAGCACGGGGTCGTCGTCGGCGAGCAGCACGTCGGGCGCGCCCAGCAGCCAGGTGCTCACCCGGCCCTCGTCACCGTCCCCGTCCCCGCCCTCGTCGAAGGACGCCCCGCTGTACTTGCGCGCGGAGGAAAAGGGCAGCGCGCCCTCGTGGCGCCAGTCCGCGCTGTCCGGGTAGGCGTCGATGATGGCCTGGAGGGAGGCGTTCGGGCGGGGGTCGGACGCGCCGAAGGCGCCGAGTACTTCGCGCACGTACGCCTCGTCGCCCTCCCCCTCCCCGTGCCCGTCGGCGCCGAGCGGGCGCAGCTCGGTGACGTCCATGCCGCCCTCGGTGAGCGTGCCCGTCTTGTCGAGGCAGACCGTGTCGACGCGGGCGAGGCCCTCGATGGCGGGGAGTTCCTGTACGAGGCACTGTTTGCGGCCGAGCCGGACGACCCCTATGGCGAAGGCGACCGAGGTGAGCAGGACCAGGCCCTCGGGGACCATGGGCACGATGCCGCCGACGGCGCGGGCGATGGAGTCCTTGAAGTCGTTGTCCTTGCTGACGAGTTGCGTGATGGCGAGGCCCACGGCGGCCGGGATCAGCATCCAGGTCACGTACTTGAGGATCGTGGAGATGCCGGTACGCAGTTCGGAGTGGACGAGGGTGAATCGGCTCGCCTCCTCGGCGAGTTGCGCCGCGTACGCCTCGCGGCCCACCTTCGTCGCGCTGAACGCGCCGCCGCCCGCGACCACGAAGCTGCCCGACATGACCTGGTCGCCCGGGTGCTTGACCACGGGGTCGGCCTCGCCGGTGAGCAGGGACTCGTCGATCTCCAGGCCGTCGGCCTCGGCGCACTCCCCGTCCACGACGATCTTGTCGCCCGGGCCGATCTCGATGAGGTCGCCCAGCACGATCTCGGAGGTGCCGATGGAGGTGGCGGTGCCGTCCCTGCGGACGGTGGGGCGGGACTCGCCGATCACCGCGAGGGAGTCCAGGGTCTTCTTCGCGCGCAGTTCCTGGATGATGCCGATGCCGGTGTTCGCGAGGATCACGTACCCGAACAGGCTGTCCTGGAACGGGGCGACGAACAGCATGATCAGCCAGAGCACGCCGATGATGGCGTTGAACCGGGTGAAGACGTTGGCCCGGACGATGTCCGCGGTGGAGCGGCTGCTGCGCACGGGGACGTCGTTGACCTCGCCCCGGGCGACGCGCTCGGCGACCTCGGCGGCGGTCAGTCCCTTCGCGGTTCCGCTGGCGCTGGCACTGGCGGGCAGCGGGACGGGGTGCACGGGGTCGAGTTCGGCGCCCGCGTCGATGTGCGTCATGTCTTCGACGGTACGGGGGGATATGCGGCTTCACCCGGTGAGTGCGGCAAGATCCGACCAGCGGAGGAGCGGGGATGCTGCCGTGGTAGTACACGGCGGTCCCCTGTCCCCCTGAAGACGACAGACTGCGCCGTTCCCCGCGCCCCTGGAGGGTGGGGCCGGGCGTTGGATGTTGTCCGCGGCCCGGACGTGGCTGGCCGCGCAGTTCCCCGCGCCCCTAAAGGCGAAAGACTGCGCCGTTCCCCGCGCCCCTGGGGGGTGGGGGCGGGCGTTCGATCTTGTCTGCGGGCACGTCGTGGTCGGCCGCGCAGTTCCCCGCGCCCCTCAAAAGCGGGGCTGCGCCCCAGCTTTTGCCCCGGGGAGCGGCGCAGCCGCTCTAGGGGCGCGGGGAACTGCGCGAACGGCCCCCACCCAGCCGCACTGGACGTACGACCGGAGACGTCAACCCCTACGGTGCGGAGGCTCGGCGGATCGCCGCCTCGCGGCCCCGTACGTACCAGATCCCGATCAACCCCAGCCCCGCCCCCGCGAGGCACGTCCACAGCCACCACAGGTGCCCGTGGTCGTCGAGCCAGCCGTAGAACGGCAGCTGGACAAGGAAGAGGACGAACCAGAGGATCGCACCGCCCGTGACGGTGGCCACCACAGGCCCCTCCAGCGGTTCCGGTGCCTCGTGTGTCGGTGTCCACTTCGCCATGGGGACAGCTTACGAGGAGAGCGCGGAGGCGCAGACGCCCCAGCGGTCTACGCGCGGAGATAGCGCCAAAGCCGTCATATGTTCATACTGAATCTGCCTGACCATGGCCACTTTTGCTCGTACGAAACTCCAAAAAGGTCCTCGATGCCCACCTCGGCCCCCGCCAAGGCTTCCGCGCCCGACGAGCCGGACCCCGCGTCCGCCCGCAGCGCCCTCGACCGTTACTTCAAGATCTCCGAGCGCGGCAGCACCCTGCCGCGCGAGATCCGCGGCGGTTTCGCCACCTTCTTCGCGATGGCCTACATCATCGTGCTGAACCCGATCATCCTGGGCAGCGCGAAGGACATGTACGGGCACCAGCTCGACAACGGCCAGCTGGTCACCGCGACCGCGCTGACGGCCGCGTTCACCACGCTCCTGATGGGCGTCATCGGCAACGTACCGATCGCCCTCGCGGCCGGCCTCGGTGTGAACACCGTCGTCGCGCTCCAGCTGGCGCCCCGGATGTCCTGGCCGGACGCGATGGGCATGGTGGTGCTCGCGGGCCTCGTGGTCATGCTGCTCGTCGCCACCGGTCTGCGCGAGCGCGTCATGAACGCCGTACCGCTCGGCCTGCGCAAGGGCATCGCGATCGGCATCGGCCTGTTCATCATGCTGATCGGCCTGGTCGACTCGGGCTTCGTCTCCCGTATCCCGGACGTCGCCCAGACGACCGTGCCGCTGCAGCTCGGCGGCACCGGCCATCTGAACGGCTGGCCCGTCCTGGTCTTCGTCCTCGGCACGCTCCTGACCCTCGCGCTGATCGTGCGCAAGGTGCCGGGCGCGATCCTCATCTCGATCGTCGCGATGACGGTCGTCGCCGTGGTGATCAACGCGGTCGCCGAGGTGCCCTCCTGGGGCCTGACCACCCCGAAGTGGCCCGGCAACCCGGTCGCGAGCCCCGACTTCGGCCTCGTCGGCCAGGTCAGCCTCTTCGGCGGCTTCGGCAAGGTCGGCGTACTGACGGGTGTGCTGTTCGTCTTCACGGTCCTGCTGTCGTGCTTCTTCGACGCGATGGGCACGATCATGGGCATCGGCGACGAGGCGAAGCTGACCGACGCGGACGGCAACATGCCGGGCATCAGCAAGGTGCTCTTCGTCGACGGCATCGCGGTCGCCGCGGGCGGCGCGACCTCCTCGTCCGCGACCACCTGCTTCGTGGAGTCCACGGCGGGGGTCGGCGAGGGCGCGCGCACCGGCTTCGCGAACGTGGTCACCGGCGCGTTGTTCGCCGTGGCGCTCTTCCTCACCCCGGTCGCCACGATGGTCCCGTCGCAGGCCGCCACCCCGGCGCTGCTCGCGGTCGGCTTCCTGATCCTGTCCGGCTCCGTCCGGCAGATCGACTGGGCCGACCACACGATCGCGATCCCGGCGTTCGTGACGATGCTGATGATGCCGTTCACGTACTCGATCACGAACGGCATCGGCATGGGCTTCATCACGTTCGTCGTGCTGCGGCTGGCGGCCGGGCGCGGCCGGGACGTGCCGGTCGCCATGTACGTGGTGTCGGCGGTCTTCGCCTTCTACTACCTGATGCCGGCGCTCGGCCTGACCTGACCTGACCTGATCCCGACCCGGGGTCCGGCCGAGCGCCGACCTCAGGGCCTACGGAACCCCGTAGAACTTTTCCGTCTCCTCGACCGCGGTCGAGAACCGCTCGTCGAAGTCATCGCGAATGAGCGTCCGGACGACATAGTCCTGGACGCTCATTCCCCTTTTCGCCGCGTGCTGCCGGAGCCGGTCGAGCAGCTCCTCGTCTATCCGCAGGCTGAGCACAGTGGTCCCCATGGGTACGAGGGTCGCGGCCGGGGCGTGTCCTGTGTCACTTTCCGCACCTGTCTCACTCGTTTGGGTGAAGTAAGGGTTGGCGCGAGCGTGAGTGGCCGGACTCACGGTCATTCGCGGGGTGTCGCGGTGGTCTTTAGGAAGAGTAATGAGTTATTCTAAAGAACATGCCTGACCTCACCCATGGCGACGATGTTGCCGCCGTGAACTCCCTGCGCTCCGCCGTGATGCGTCTGTCGCGCCGACTCAAGCACCAGCGGGTCGACGAGTCGCTGAGCCCGACCGAGATGTCGGTCCTGGGCACCCTCGCCCGCTGCGGCACGGCCACACCGGGCGAACTCGCCCGCAAGGAGCACGTGCAGCCGCCCTCGATGACCCGCATCGTGGCGCTGCTGGAGGCGAAGGGCCTGGTCCGCCTCGAAGCGCACCCGGACGACCGCCGCCAGAAGGTCGTCACGCAGACCGAGCGCGCGGAGGCCATGCTTGCGGAGAGCCGCACGAAGCGGAACGCGTGGCTGGCCTCCCTCGTCGACGGCCTCGACGAGGACGAGTGGGCCAAGCTCCGCGAGGCCGCCCCCGTACTGGAGAAGCTCGCGCATCTGTAGGCGGCGTAAGCCGCAGGCCTCGCGGACGACTGCGAGGCCGCACGCACCACCAGCACCACCAGCACCACATGAGCCACCCGCACCACCACGCAAGGAGGCGAACGCCGTTGAGTACGGGACCCGGAGCAGACTCCGCCCCCGCACCTGCCGCCCACGACACCCCGCACGCACCCAAGACCCGCTCCTCGATGTTCAGCTCGCTGAAGATCAGGAACTACCGGCTGTTCTTCACCGGCCAGGTCGTCTCGAACACCGGCACCTGGATGCAGCGGATCGCCCAGGACTGGCTGGTGCTGAGCCTCACCGGCTCGTCCGCCGCCGTCGGCTTCACCACGGCCCTGCAGTTCCTGCCGATGCTGCTCTTCGGCCTCTACGGCGGAGTCCTCGTCGACCGCCTGCCGAAGCGCCCCACGCTCCTCGCCACCCAGACCGCGATGGGCCTCACCGGCATCGCGCTCGCCTTCCTGACCCTCACCGGACACGTCCAGGTCTGGCACGTGTACGTCGCCGCCTTCGCCGTGGGCCTCGCCACGGTGATCGACAACCCGGCCCGGCAGTCCTTCGTCGCCGAGATGGTCGGCCCCGGCCAGCTCCAGAACGCGGTCAGCCTCAACTCCGCCAACTTCCAGTCCGCCCGGCTGATCGGCCCCGCCGTCGCGGGCCTGCTGATCACCGGTGTGGGCACGGGCTGGGCGTTCCTGCTCAACGGCCTGTCGTTCGTCGCGCCCATCGCGGGCCTGCTCCTGATGCGCTCCAGTGAGCTGAACCAGGTCGAGCGCGCCCCGCGCGGCAAGGGCCAGCTCCGCGAGGGTCTGCGCTATGTCGCCGGCCGCCCCGAGCTGATCTGGCCGATCGTCCTCGTCGGCTTCATCGGCACCTTCGGCTTCAACTTCCCCGTCTGGCTGTCGGCCTACGCGGACGACGTCTTCCACGGCGGCGCGGGCGCGTACAGCCTCTTCAACACGCTGATGGCCGTGGGATCGGTCGCGGGCGCGCTGCTCGCCGCCCGGCGCGGCACGGCCCGGCTGCGTGTGCTGATCGCCGCCGCCGTGGCCTTCGGAGTGCTGGAGATCGTGGCCTCGCTGGCCCCGTCGTACTGGCTCTTCGCCGCGCTCATGGTCCCCATCGGGATGGCCGGTCTGACGGTCAACGTCACGGCCAACACCGCCGTCCAGATGGGTACCGACCCCGCCATGCGCGGCCGTGTCATGGCGCTCTTCATGATGGTCTTCATGGGCGGTACGCCGCTGGGGGCGCCCGTGGTCGGCTGGATCACGGACGCGTACGGGCCCCGGGTGGGCTTCGCCATGGGCGGCGTCGTCTCGGTGCTGGCGGCGGCGACGGTCGGCCTCGCCCTGGCCAGGGTGGGCGGCCTGCGTCTGTCGGTGGGCTGGCACCACGGGCATCCGCAGGTGCGGTTCGTTCCGCGGGAGCGGGTGCTGGCGACGGCGGCGTAGCCGTAGCCGTCCGGGCGGCTGGCGGATCTGGGCCCCGGGCCCGCGCGTCGGTCTGTCGGCCCGGCCCGGTGGGGGCTGGTCGGGCAGTTCCCCGCGCCCCTGTTCCTGACCCGTAGCTGGCAGGGTTGGCGTATGAGACTCTTCGCCGCTGTGCTGCCGCCGGAGGATGTGACGGTCGAGCTCGGTGCGGTGGTCGACGGACTGCGGCGGTTGCCGGGGGCGGGCGACGGAGTGCGCTGGACCACCCGGCCCGGCTGGCACTTCACGCTCGCGTTCTACGGGGAGGTCGACGACGGGCTCGTACCGGAGCTGTCGGTCCGGTTGGAGCGGTCGGCCCGGCGGACGGATCCCTTTTCGCTGTCCCTGCGCGGCGGGGGCCGTTTCGGGGGACGGGCGCTGTGGGCGGGCGCCGCAGGGGACGTACGGACTCTGCGGCTGCTGGCCGACCGGGCGGTGGCGGCGGGGCGCAGGGCGGGGGTGACGCGGGAGGAGCACCGGGCCTACCGGGCGCACCTCACGCTGGCGCGCAGCAACCGTGAGTCGGCGGACTTCACCCCGTACGTGTCCGCGCTGGACGGGTTCGAGGGGCGGGCCTGGACGGTGGGCGAGCTGTGCCTGATGCGGAGCCGGCTGCCTGTGTCGGGGGTGCCGGGGGAGCAGCCGCGGTACGAGGTGCTTGCGCGGTGGCCCCTCGGCGGGCCGCCTGGCGGACCCCGAGGCGGGGTGGGCTGAGGGTGGGCGGTTACGCTCGGTGCGTGGACCCGAAGACGCGGAACCGGATCATGGCCGGTGTGCTTGTGCTGATGTTCGTCGTGGTGGCTCTGGCGGCGGCCGTCGGTAGGTGACGCGGTCGCTGCTGCGGGCGGTCGAGGGGGACCGTTGTCGGCTGACGGTCCGCTGTGGCTGGTCGCGCCCCCGCGGCGGAGCCGCATACGGACACAGCCCCGCGCCCCTTCAGGGCGCCCCTGTCGGGGCGGCCCATCAAGGTGTCGGCTGCCCGGGTGGGGCTACCAGGCGAAGGCCTCCGGGGACGGGCCCGGGCCCGGGAAGATCTCGTCCAGGCCGGTGAGAACCTCGTCGCTCAGTTCGAGCTCGACGGCTCGGAGCGCGGACTCCAGCTGTTCGGCGGTGCGCGGGCCGACGATCGGGCCCGTGACGCCGGGCCGGGTCAGCAGCCAGGCCAGCGCCGCCTCGCCGGGCTCGATGCCGTGCTTGTCGAGCAGGTCCTCGTACGACTGGACCC
This sequence comes from Streptomyces liliiviolaceus, assembly GCF_018070025.1. Lineage (NCBI taxonomy): Bacteria > Bacillati > Actinomycetota > Actinomycetes > Kitasatosporales > Streptomycetaceae > Streptomyces > Streptomyces liliiviolaceus. The sequence continues at coordinate 939,532 of NZ_JAGPYQ010000001.1, read as the reverse complement.
GTGCGCGGCCCGCGGGGTCGGCGAGGGTGTCGGCGGCCCGGCCGCTCGCCCGCCGCCCGCCCTGGATCTCCTTCTTGAGGACCCCGCCCAGCAGACCGCCCTGGAGCGGCGACCACGGGATGACGCCGAGCCCGTACTCCTGCGCGGCCGGGATGACCTCCATCTCGGCGCGGCGCTCGGCGAGGTTGTAGAGGCACTGTTCGCTGACGAGGCCGATGGTGCCGCCGCGGCGGGCGGCGATCTCGTTGGCCTGGGCGATCTTGTAGCCGGGGAAGTTGGAGGACCCGGCGTACAGGATCTTGCCCTGCTGGACCAGGACGTCGATCGCCTGCCAGATCTCCTCGAACGGGGTGCTGCGGTCGATGTGGTGGAACTGGTAGACGTCGATGTAGTCGGTTCCCAGCCGCTTCAGGCTGGCGTCCACCGCGCGCCGGATGTTGAGCGCGGAGAGCTTGTCGTGGTTGGGCCAGGCGTCGCCCTCGGCGGCCATGTTGCCGTACACCTTGGTGGCGAGCACGACCTTGTCGCGCCGCTCACCGCCCTTGGCGAACCAGCTTCCGACGATTTCCTCGGTGAGGCCCTTGTTCGGACCCCAGCCGTACACGTTGGCGGTGTCGAAGTAGTTGATGCCCGCGTCCAGCGCCGCGTCCATGATCGCGTGACTGTCGGCCTCGTCCGTCTGCGGACCGAAGTTCATGGTGCCGAGGACGAGTCGGCTGACCTTGAGTCCTGTGCGTCCCAGCTGCGTGTACTTCATGGTTCACAGCCAACGTCGTCGAGTGCGCTCTAGGCAACACCTCGCTCCGCGGTGACCGCCGGGACGGGGGCGGGGCCCGGGAGCCCGGGGGCTAGCCTCCGAACTCGTCGAAGTCCATGTTCGCGATGGCCAGGTTGCAGTGCATCTCGTGCGGGGTCTCCAGGGCCGGTATGCGGTACGGCGCGGTCTGCTCCTCCGGGTCGGGGCTCACCGCGAGGAGTGTCGGTTCCGGGCCCTCCATGCTGGCGCGGTCGGCGAGGAAGACCACCGGCCACCCGCACTCGCCGGCCTCCTCCTCATCCCCCTCCCCGGGCGCGGTGAGAGCGGCGAGGACGTCGAAGGGGGTCGCGTCCGCCCACGCGGGGTCGTCCACGCGGACGATGTCCTCCTTGAGGCGGCCGTTGTCCTCGTCGCCCTCGTCGAAGACCCACGGCGTGTCGAGTACGGCCAGCACCCGCTGCCAGGCGTCGTCGTCGCGGTAGTCGGTACGCACCAGCAGCATGGGCGGGTAGTCGGCGTCGGTCTTCGGCAGAACTCGCACAGATCGGCACTCTTTCCAACGAGCGGCGCCAGGGGCCGCGTTGACGGTGATCCGAAGCGTAGGGGGAGGGTCTGACAACGGGCCCGACAGCCGGGGCCGGGAAGTGGGCGCCGGGTCGGGCAGGATGCCCCTGTGCATCACATCCTGTGCGGGCTCGCCGCCAATCCGGCCCTGCCGTCCGAACTGCTGGACCGGCTGATATCCCTCGCGGACGACGACCTCGCCGACGACCTCGCCTGCCGCGCGGACCTCAGCCGTGCGCAGGCGCTCGCGCTGGCCGAGCGGGTCGAGGAAGGTGCGGTGCGGCTCGCGTACGAGGGACTGCTGACCGCCGCCGACATCGACCCCGTCGCCCGGCCCGACGCGGCCCTCGCCCTGCTCGACCGGGGCGCCGGCCGCCCGGAGTGGGCGCACCTCCTGGCGGCGGACCCGATCCACGAGCGCCGGGAGAAGCTGGCGGCCTGCCCCGGCCTCCCGCCCGACGTGGTGGACACCCTCGCGGCGGACCCGGACGTACGGGTGCTGGCCGAGCTGGCCCTGTGGACGACGGCTCCGGACGTCACCGCGAGGCTCGCGACACATCCGCACGCCGAGGTGCGCCGGGCGGTGGCGGCCAACGAGGCGACCCCGCCCGCCACGCTGGCGGCGCTGCTCACGGGAGCAGGACAGCCGGCCGCGCGCCACTGTCTGGTCTGCGACCGCGAGGAGATCCCCTTCGTCCACGATCCGCAGTGCTCGCGCCCCGACTGCGATCTGCTGCTGGGCGCGTCCTGCGACGGCTCCCACGAGTCGACCGTCCACCACACGCGGGAGGCGGCGCTCCGTAACCCCGCCACCCCGGTCGAAGCCGTCGTCGCCTTCGTGGACCACCCGTCGACGCTCCTGCGCTGGGTGCTCACCACCCGCCAGGACCTGCCCAGGCAGGCGTACGCGCGGCTGGCCGCGGACCCGCACCCCGGTATCCGCAGGGACATCGCCGAGAACCCCGCGCTCGACGAGGCCCTGATCAGGGCGATGGCGGACGACCACGACCCCGAGGTGCGCCGCGCGCTCGCGCACCACCCGCGCGTGCCTCTGGACGTGCTCACCCGCCTGGCCGCGACCGCCAAGGTCGGCGCCACGCTGGTGCCGCGCGTCGCCGCCGCCTCACCGGCGGAGATCGCGCACCTCGCGCGGTCACCGGACCCGGCGTCCCGCATGCTCGTGGCCCACCGGCGGGATCTGCCGCCCGGGATACGCGACCGGCTGGCCGACGACCCCGACGCGAAGGTGGTCAAGGCCCTGGCTCCCCACCCCGGCCTCACCGAGGCGCAGTTGCGCACCATGGTCGAACGCCACGGCGTACGGGTCCTGGCCAAGGTGGCGACCAACCCGGACGCGACCCCGGCCCTGCTGGAGGAGCTGACCCGGCACGAACCACCGGTGCGGAAGGCGTTCCGCGAGATCGCCCGGCATCGCGCGGCACCGGCCGCGGCGCTGCTCGCCTGTCTGAAGGACGGACAGGCCGCACCGACGGCCGCCGCTCACCCGGCCCTCCCGCCACGGGTCATCACGGAACTGCTCACGGCCACGGACTGGCAGGTGGCGGAAGCGGCGGCGTCGAATCCGTCCTTGCCGGTTGCGGTGATGTCGGACCTGGCGTGGCATCGGGTCTGACGGGTCTGAGGGGTTTGACGGATCCAACGAGTCGACGGTCCGGATGGTCCACGGGACCGGTGAGATCAGGCAGCCCGCCCTCGGCGAGCCACCGCAGGAAGGAGGCGCGCTTGCGGCGCCTGATCGTGTCTTCGGGTTCGGTGTTCACCGGGGCGACCTTGAGTGAGGTTGGGCCGAGGACCTTCGTCGCGCGGGGAGGCTTCTCGTAGCTCCGCGACGTCAGAGAATCCGCTGGGGGGCGTCCGGATGGCAGATGCCGATGTGGTGCTCGCCGAGAGCTTCCCGGTAGGCCGGCAGATCGTCGAGGTCGGTGGTGACGATCAGGGCTCTGCCGTGATGGGCGGCGATCATGAGCACCAACGCGTCCACGACGTCGAAGTCCTTCTTCGCGGGAAGCTTGGCCCGGGCACCGAGCGCGCCCACGCGCTTGCCGTCGGCCTCCGTGTGCCCGGCCACGCACGGCCGGCAGGCGTGGAGCGGGTCGTCCCACCCCTTGGCGGTGAACAGCGGAGCTCGTGAGTCTCGGGCGGCATAGACCGTGCAGCCCGCGAGCACAGCCTTCAGGCAGGTGTAGTTCCCGGCTCCCGGCCGCCAGACCTGCCCGAGCACGGGGAGCGGGACGATCGGCCGGTGCCCTCCGCGCCGAAGGATCTCCTGGTGCAGGCTTACGGCCTTCTTTCGGCCCTGCTCCAGATGGATCAGCATCCCGGCGTCGTAGACCACAGCTGTCATGCGACGCCCCTGTGCCGGGTGCTCGAACCGAAGAAGGCGTCCAGGGAGGCGGAGATCTCCTCGCGCTCGGCGTCCGGTACCGAATCCTGTTCGTCCTCCTGCGGCGGCCGGCCGGTCGTGGCGTCCTGCGCCTCCGTCTCGGCGATCAGGTCGTCGAGGGGTGCGAAGGTCCGGGCGACCTGGTCGTCGTGGGCCATCGCGGCGCCCACGGCGGCCATGACGTACGTACTGACATCGACTCCCGCCGCTTCCGCGTAGGAGCGGATGCGTTCTTTGGTCTCCGGGTCCGTGGCAAAGGTGATCATGCTGCGCTTTGCGGCCATACCGTCAACGTACAACACCTTTGTACGGGGCGGCGTGCGAAGCGTGGGGCTGTGCAGGAGCGATCCGGGGTAGGGCTGTCTCCAGGTGGATGAGGGGATCGGTGTGGAGCCAGTAGAACTCCGTCGTGCCGTCGCGGCAGGGCGGGCGGTCGCTTCGGAGCTGGGCCTACGGGTCGACGAGGTGATCGTCGTCCACAACTCGGACCGCGTCGCCCTGCGTCTGACTCCCTGTGATGTGCTGGCCCGGGTCGCGCCCCTGGGGCAGCTGGCCGATTCCGAGTTCGAGGTGGAGGTCGCACGGCGTCTCGTCGACGTCGGCGCTCCGGTGGCCGAGCTCGACCCTCGCGTCGAGCCCCGCGTCCACGTGCGCGACGGTTTCGCCGTCTCGCTCTGGACCTACTACGAACCGGCCGGCCCGGAGATCGCACCGGCCGACTACGCGGACGCGTTCGCACGGCACCATGCCGCCCTGCGCCGGATCGAGTTGGCCGCCGTGCCGCACTTCACCGACCGGGTCGCCGTGGCGTTGAGGGAAGTGGACGACCGGAAGCGGTCCCCTGAACTGTCCGACACCGACCGCGAACTCCTCAGCACCACCCTGAGCGGGCTGAGCGCCGCGATCGGCGTCGGCAGCGCCGGCGAGCAGTTGCTGCATGGCGAACCCCATCCGGGAAATCTCCTGAACACGAGGAGGGGGCCGCTTTTCGTCGACCTCGGCACGTGTTGCCGGGGGCCGGTCGAGTTCGACCTCGCCCACGCGCCTGAGGAAGTGGGGAGGCGCTATGCGGGTGCGGACCCTGACCTGGTGCACCGGTGTCGCGCCCTGAACTGGGCGCTGTTCTCGGCCTGGCGGTGGCGCGGGGCCGACCAGATGCCCGACCGGGACCACTGGCGGGCGGAGGGGCTCGACCGGGTTCGTATCGCACTCGATCACTGCGGGTTGGGCTGATCACTTCCGTACGTGGCCGCGTACGGGAGGAAAGCGGACCATGTCGCCGGGGTGACGGTGAGCGTGGGGGCGTTGGGGGTTTTGGAGTCGCGGATGTGGATCGTGGGGAGGGAGGTGGTCTGGGGTATCGCTATCTCCAGGCATTCGCCTTGGTTGCCGCTGTAGCTGCTCTTGAACCAGTGCAGGTCGGTGCTCATAGTTCGTGTGCCACCTGTTCGATCAACTTGGCGGACTCTTCTGGAGTGAGGGCCTGAGCTCGCAGAGTGCCATACCTGCCGAACAAGTCGCCCAGGGAGGGCTGTTCGCTCACGAAGTAGCCGCCGTTCTGGCCTTCGACGTAGGCAAGTTGGCGTCGATCCACGGTTTCCAGCAGGATCATCGGTCCGTTCAGCCCGGAGTGCGTCTCGCGATCCGATGGCATGACCTGAATCTCGACGTTGCGTCTGCGCCCGACCTCCAAGATGTGGCGGAGCTGTTCTCCGAGGACGTGACGGCCTCCGATCGGACGCGTCAGTGCGATCTGCTCCAGAACGAAGCTGAGGGCGGGGGTTGGCCTGCGCTGGAAGAGCCGTTGGCGGACCAACCGCGCCGCGACCTGTTCCTCGATCTCCTCGTCCTCCAGCGGTGGGTAGTTGCAGCCGATCGCCACCTGGGCGTACGCCTCCGTTTGCAGCAGACCGGGTACCACGTGATTCGCGTACGTGTGCAGCGCCGTGGCCTCGGCTTCGATCTCTGCGTAAGTCGCGGTCCAGGCCGGAAGCGGACTGGTCTTCAGCTTCCTTGCCGCCGCAAGAAGTGCACCTTGTGCACTCAGCGTCTCGTCCGCGATCTCGACGAGCTTCCCCTTGGGCGCACGCTCGCCCCGTTCCACCATGGCGACTTGCGACTTGGAGTAACCGGCGTACCCACCCAACCCCTCCTGCGTCATCCCGGCCCGTTCGCGGAAGAACCGCAGCAACGAGCCGAACATCTCAAGGTTGCTGGAGCTCTGTTCACTGGCGTGCACAACGACCTCCCCAAGTGCACAGACGTGCACGGACCCCGCATAACCCTGGTCACAGTATGTGAGCGGCCATAAGCATTTGCTCCATGAACTCGGAAACCGCACCGGTCAGGGTGCACCCCTGGATCCCGGCCTCCGGCCACGGCCTCCGCCACGCCGGTATCCACTTCGACGCCGTACGCATCGCGGGCGTCCTCGCAGAACAAGTGGCGTACGAACTCATCCAGTTCACGGATTTCCAGGCGGGCCCGATCGTGCGCGGGTCAACGGGATGCCGGTACATGTACTTCCTGTTGCCCCCGCAAAGTGCCACCGGCCACCGCTGGCCCAACGGCGTGCGGGCGCTGGGCCGGGACGCGCGGGGCTGGGCGTACGTGGGGGTGCCCGCGTTGGACGGGCTGACCTGGCCGTTGGACTGGCGGTCGGAGCCGACGCCCGAAGTGCCGTTCGTGGAGGCGGGGTTGCTGGCGGAGGTCGTGAGTCGTGTGATCGGTCATGTAACGTGATCGCGACATCACACTCCGTGCGCATCCGCACGCGGAGCGGTCCCCGGAGGTGCTGCGAACACCACCCGAGGACCTTCACCACCGAGTGGTCTTAAGCGGAGGTCCACCCAGGATGCTTCGGCATGCTATCGCGCCGATCCGGCGCTACACGAAGGCGTCACACGACGTCGTACGGCACTCGCGGCTCAACAGCGACGCGAAGATCCTGCTGCTGTACGTGCAGGGACTGCCTGAGGGGGCCGACCCCAGGCCGCTCAGCGAACACGCGGGCAGGCTGGGCATGAAGGGTCGGGCGTACCAGAAGGCCAAGCAACTCCTCACCGAGTGCGGCTACTTGCACGAGTGGCGTGAGCAGGGCGCGCGAGGCCGCTGGGTCACGGAACAACTCCTCGCCAACGTCACCCTTACGCGTGAGGAGGCGACCCGGGCCCGCGAGGGGGAGCCGGCCGTCGCCGCGCCACCGGTGCCACCGAGTGAGCGCCCACCGACGGTCGGCGGACCGGGGGAACGGCCGGTCGGTGACTCTCCCCAGAAAGAAGAACTGGAAGAGAAGAACCTTCCCCACCCCCCACCCGAAGACGACACGCCGCTGGCCGATCTGGCGGAGGCGGAGGGCGTGTTGCTGTCCCTGCGATACGTGAACCGCGACCTGCTCCTGGGCGTGCGCGAGGCCCGACTGCTGGCGGGCGCGGCGGCGGAATGGCTGCGCAGGGGTGTCTCGGCGGCGGACCTCCGCCGAGCCCTGACGACGGGCCTGCCGACGGACGGCATCCGCTCGGCGGTCGGCTTCCTGCGCCACCGCCTGCTCCAGAAACTCCCGGCGACGAAGGCGCCCACTCCCGCCCCGCAACCGGAGCGGCCCGCGGCCCCGCCCCGCCGAAACCTCGTGACCTGCCAGGGCCCGGGCAGCGAACACGTCTTCCGCCCCCGAGCCGACGAGACCCACTGCCTCCGCTGCCGCACGACCGCCGCGTACGAGGCGACACTCCAGCAGTGGGGTCAGGGGTTCAGTCCCGGGGGAACTCGTCCGTCTTCAGCGTGAGGTAGACGGGGACCTCGGCGACGGCGTACGCGGTCCTCTTGGGGCCGTAGTCGTTCTTCGCCCTGTGGGGGTCGATGACCTCCGCGATGAAGCTGATCCGGTCAGGTCGTTTCGGCCAGGTGGGAGTCGTAGGGGGCGCCCACTCCCCACCCCTGGTGCATCGCCTCCGCGAACGCCGCCGCCAGTTTGTGTTCGCCCGCCGCGTTGGGGTGCGTGCCGTCGTACGTGTCCGTGTGGATGTCGTACCCGTGGGGGAGCGAGGCCAGCAGGAGAGGGGAGCCCGGCTCGTCCAGGTCCGCCGTCGTCTTCGCCAGGAGGTCGTTGAAGAGGGTGACCTCCCGGGCGAAGGACGCGTCCGATTCCGCCCTGATGTTCGGGATCACGGGGAGGAGGGTCATCGCGATGTGGGGGTTCGCCGACCGGGCCTCGGCGACGAACGCGCGGACGTTCTCCGACGTCTGGGGCGCGTTCGTGTAGAAGCCGAGGTCTATCAGGCCGAGGGAGACCAGGAGCACGTCCGCCCGCGATGTTCGTACCGCGTCGGCTATCAGCGGGCTCAGGTGGTACCAGCCCTCGCCCCACCCGGCGAGGTGGGCACGGGGGAAGCCCGGGTCCTGGTCCGCGTACTCGTACGAGTCGGCGGCGCCCGTGGCCTTGTCGTAGAGGGTTTCGCGGGGGCCGACGATCTGGAACGGGGTCCCGTGCGTCGCGCGCAGGTGCTGCCACATGCGGTAGCGCCACGTGTGTTCGCCGGCGCTTCCGATCGTCATGGAATCACCGACTGGCATGAACCTGAGCATCCGCTCATGATGGACGATCACCGGCGGAGGCGGGGTCCGACGGGATGTGAAGCTGGACACGCGCCCGCCGAACCCGCGACGGGGTGGCAGGCTGGGGGCATGCGTCGCTCGTTCGTTCTCCTTGCCGGGGCCCTGCTCGCCGGGGTGCTCGCCCTGCCCGCCGCACCCGCTGCCGTCGCCGCCGTCGCAGCCGGTGACGACGGATCGGACGGGTTCACCATCGAGGACCCCCGGATCACCGAGTCCAGCGGGCTCGTCGCGTCCCGTGCCCACCCCGGCGTCTACTGGACCCACAACGACAGCGACGACGGCGCCTTCCTCTACGCCGTCGACAGCAGGACGGGCAAGACCGTCGCGACCGTCACCATGACGGGCGTCGGACGGCCCCGGGACGTCGAGGCCATCTCCATGGGGCCGAACGGCCATCTGTACGTCGGCGACATCGGCGACAACCTCGGCGGCACCTGGGACCACGTGTGGATCTACGAGCTGCCCGAGCCCAAGGAACTGAAGGACCAGACGATCCGCGCCACGCAGTACGACGTGAAGTACGCGGACGGGGCCCGGGACGCCGAGGCGCTGATGGTGCACCCCAAGACCGGCCGGGTCTACATCGTCTCGAAGAACGAGGACGGCGGCGGCCTGTACGAGGGGCCCGCCGAACTGTCCGCCTCCGGCACCAACACCTTCAAGCGCACCGCCGACATCGGCCTCTGGGCCACCGACGGCGCCTTCTCGCCCGACGGCGAACAGCTCGCCGTACGCGGCTACTTCGGCGGTATCGCGTACAAGTGGAACAACGGGAAGCCCAAGCGCCAGGCGCAGTTGCACGTGCCCTTGCAGCGGCAGGGCGAGTCGGTGACGTACACCCCCGACGGATCCACCCTGCTGTACGGGAGTGAGGGCGGCGGCAGTTCCGTCGAGCCGGGGAGCGTGCCGGGGGGCGGGGGCGACAAGTCCTCGTCCGGCGGCGGCAGTTCCGCGGACGGCGGCGACGACGGAGAGAACGGCAACTTCAAGATGGGCGCCATCGCCCTCGCCGTCGCCTTCGCCGTCGTCTACGGACTGAAGCGGCTCTTCCGGCGCCGCGACTGAGGCCTGTCCGGCGTCCCGGCTTGGCTAGGGTGCACGCGTGACCATCGACCTGACCCTGCTGCCGCGCGTCGCCTGTCGCGGGCAGGAGGTCACCGCGCCCCGGCTGCGCGCCCTCCTCGCGCTCCTCGCGGGCGACCCGCGCACGGGCTGCGGCACCGAGCGGCTGGTGGCCGGGCTGTGGCAGCCGGACGAACTGCCGGAACGGCCCGGAAAAGCGCTGCAGGTCCTCGTGTCCAGGGCGCGGGCGCTGCTGGGCGCCGACCTCGTCGTCAGCACCCCGACCGGCTACCGGCTCGGCCTCGTCGAGGACCAGGTCGACAGCTCCGCCCTCCTGCTGCACGCCGCCGCGAGCGCCGACCGGGCCAGGGCCGGGGACCACGCGGCGTCGCTGGCCGCCGCCGACGCCGGGCTCGCGCTGTGGCCGGGCATCCCGGAGCGGGACGGCGACCCCGACGACCCCGTGGCCGCGCTGCGCGCCGAACGCGCCCCCGTCCACGGCGCCCTCGCCCGCGCACGGGCCCTCGCGCTCGCCCGTCTCGGACGGCACGCGGAGGCCGCCGGGCCGCTGGCCGTGGCCGCCGCAGAGCATCCGCGCGACGAGGAGGTGCTCGCCGAACTGCTGCGCGGCGAAGCGGTGACGGCCGGCCCGTCCGCCGCGCTCGTCCGCTACGAGGCGTACCGCCGCGACCTGCGCGACCGGCTGGGTACGGAGCCGGGCGCCGGACTCAAGTCCGTACAGCGGGAGTTGCTGCACGGCGAGGCGCCCGTGGTCCGGCACGGTGTGCCGCACGAACCGAATCCGCTGCTGGGGCGCGACGAGGACATCGCGGCGGTGGGGCGGCTGTTGCGCACCTCCCGCGCCGTCAGCGTCGTCGGCCCCGGCGGCCTCGGCAAGACCCGGCTCGCGCACGCCGTCGGCCGCCGGGCCGAGCAGCGCGTCGTGTACTTCGTGCCGCTCGCCGGTGTCACCGCGGACGACGACGTGAGCGCCGAGGTGGCCTCCGCGCTCGGCGCGGGCGAGGGACGGCACGGCGCCATGGCCGCCCACACCGCGGCCGACCCGGTGTCCGGCGTCCTCGGCGTGCTCGGCCCGGGACCCGCCCTGCTGGTCCTCGACAACTGCGAACAGGTCGTCCGGGGCGCCGCCGACCTCGTACAGGCCCTGGTGTCGTCCTCGAAGGACCTGCGGGTCCTCGTCACCAGCCGGGCGCCGTTGGGCCTCACGTCGGAGGCGGTGTACGCGCTGCCGGAGCTGGGTCTCGACACGTCGGTCGAGCTGTTCAGCCAGCGGGCGAGGGCCGCCCGGCCCGGTGTGCAACTGCCGCCGGACGCCGTGGCCGAGCTGTGCCGCCACCTCGACGGCCTGCCGCTCGCCGTGGAACTGGCCGCCGCGCGGGTACGCGTCCTCTCCGTCGAGGAGATAGCCCGCCGCCTCGGCGACCGCTTCGCGCTCCTGCGCGGCGGGACCCGGAACGTGCCCGAACGCCACCGCACCCTGCACGCCGTCGTCGACTGGAGCTGGAACCTGCTCGACGAGGAGGCCAGGGCCGCGCTGCGCACGCTGTCCGTCTTCCCCGGCGGGTTCTCCGGCGAAGCGGTGGAGCGGGTCCTCGGCGAGGACGCGCTGTCCCTGCTGGAGCAGCTCGCCGGGCAGTCGCTGCTCACCGTCACCGACACCGCGGTCGGCGTGCGCTTCGGAATGCTGGAGACCGTACGGGAGTTCAGCGCGGCCCGGTGCGCCGAGGCGGGCGAGGAGGAGAGGGCCGTCGGCCGGTTCCTCGCCTGGGCACGGGACTTCGGAGTCACGTACCACGACTGGATCTTCGGCCCGGAACCACGCACCGCCTGGGAGCTGATCAGGACCGAGCAGGACAACCTCGTGGCGGCGCTGCGGTACGCCCTGGCCCGCGACGACGGCCCCACCGTCGCCGCCCTCACCGCCGTCCTGACCGCCCTGTGGTCCACCGGCTCCAACTACCCGCGCCTCGCCGCCCTCGCCGCCGACACCGGCCCGCCCCTGTCGCACTACCACCCCGAGCCCGCGTACGTCGAAGTCGCCCGCGCGGCGGCGGTGTTGTGCACGGTGAGCGTGTTCATGGGGTACGGCCCGGTCGCCGTACGCCAGCTCGTCACCCTCCGGCGGCTCCCCGCGGCCCCGCCCGACACCCTGCTGCGGGCCTTCGCGGTGGTGCTGAGCGCGGCCCCGGCGATGCGGCCCCCCGACTACGACGTACTGCGCGAACTCTGCGCCAGCGACCAGCCGTTGCTCGCCGGCGTCGCCGAGTGCGCCGCCACCTACGTCTGGGAGTACGAGCACGACATCGACCGCGCGCTCGCCTCGGCCCGCCGGATCATCGAAGCGTTGGCGCCGGTCGACAATCCGTTCCTCCAGGTCCTGGGCCACGCCCGGCTGAGCGAGCTGTACCTGCAGTCGGAGCGGGGGGACGCCGCGTACGGGCACCTCAAGGCGGCGCTGGAGGCGTTGCCCCGGCTCGGCGACGCGCACGACTCCATCGGCGTACGCGGGGGCCTGGTCCTCGCCTGCCTGCAACGCGGCGACGCCGACGAGGCCGAGTACTGGCTGCGGCAGGCGGAGGCCGTCGGCACCACGCGGAACGACGACTCCTACAGCGCCGATCTCGGTGCCCGCGCCGAGATCGCGCTCGCCCGCGGGCTGACGGAGGTCGGGCTCGGCCTGTGGCGCGGCGCCGTGGACGGGGCGAGCGGAGCCGGCCCGACGCACGGCGGCGATCCGTTCCTGGACCGGTGGGTGCTGCAGCTTCAGTCGGCGGCGGTGACGGCACACGCGTACGCCGGCCGTCTCGAACTCGTCGCGGAACCCGTCGCCCGGCTCCGGCAGGGCCTGGAGGCCATGCTCTCCGCTCCGGCCGGCTCGCCCATGGACCTCCCCGTGTCCGGGACGGTGCTGCACGCCCTCGGCGTGGCGGGGCTCGCCTCCGGTGACGCCTCGGCCGTACGGATGCTGGCGCTGGCGGAACGGCTGCGGGTGCTGCGCGACTACCAGCCGACGATGTCGGCGGACCGCGCCCGGCGGGCGGCCGGGGAAGCCGACGGGGCGGCGTACGCCGACGCGGTGTCGGAGTACGCCGCCCTGGGGCGCGACGAGTTGCGGGAGGCGGCCCGCACGATCATGGCGTTCAGCTGGGGTCGCGGTTGAAGCGTGCCGTCGACCAGCGGTAACCGAGCACGGTCAGGCCCACGCACCAGGCGACCGCGATCCACCCGTTGTGGCCGATCTCCGTGCCGAGCAGCAGGCCGCGCAGGGTCTCGATGGCCGGGGTGAAGGGCTGGTACTCGGCGATCGGCCGGAACCAGCCCGGCATGGTGTCGGCCGGGATGAAGGCGCTGGAGATGAGGGGCAGGAGGATCAGCGGCGTCGCCATGTTGCTGGCGGCCTCCGGGTTCGGGCTGGCCATGCCCATTCCGACCGCGATCCAGGTCAGCGCGAGGGCGAACAGCGCGATCAGTCCGAACGCCGCCAGCCACTCCACGGCCGTGGCGTCCGTGGTGCGGAAACCGATGGCCACGGCGACGACACCGACGAGGACCAGACTGGCGAGCACCTGCAGCACACTGCCGACCACGTGCCCGATGAGCACCGAGCCGCGGTAGACCGCCATGGTGCGGAAGCGGGCGATGAGCCCTTCGTTCATGTCCATGGACACGGAGATCGCGGCGCCGACGACCGTGCTGCCGATGGTCATGATCAGGAGGCCGGGGACGACGTACGCGATGTAGTCGGAGCGGTCCGCGCCGGCGCCGATGCCCGCGCTCATCGCGCCTCCGAAGACGTAGACGAAGAGGAGCAGCAGCATGATCGGCGTGAGCAGCAGGTTGAGGGTCATGGAGGGATAGCGGCGTACGTGGCGGAGGTTGCGCCACAGCATGGTCTTCGAGTCGCGGACGGAGTCGCGTACGGAGGGGGAGAGGGCGCTCATCGGACGGTCTCCTTGATCTGGTCGGCGGCTTGGTCTGCGGTCCGGTTGGTGTCGCCGGTCAGGGCGAAGAAGACGTCGTCGAGGTCGGGGGTGTGCACGGTGAGTTCGTCGGCCTCGACGCCGGCGGAGTCCAGCCAGTCGAGGATGGAGCGCAGTTCGCGCTGGCTGCCGTCGCTGGGGATCTGGAGCGCGAGTGCCTCGTCGTCGCGGGAGGCTTCGCGGAGGGCGGAGGCGGCGGAGCGGTAGGCGTCGGGGTCGGTGAACCGCAGCCGTACGTGCCCGCCGGGGATGAGGCGCTTCAGCTCCTCGGCGCTTCCCTCCGCGGCGATGCGGCCGTTGTTGAGGACGGCGATGCGGTCGGCGAGCTGGTCGGCCTCTTCGAGGTACTGGGTGGTGAGGAAGACGGTGACGCCGGTGGTGACGAGGTCGCGGATGATCTGCCACATTGTGTGGCGGGAGCGGGGGTCGAGGCCGGTGGTGGGTTCGTCGAGGAAGATGATCCGGGGGCTGCCGACCAGGGTCATGGCGATGTCGAGACGGCGTTTCATGCCGCCGGAGTAGGTGGAGGCGGGCTTCTTGGCGGCGTCGGTGAGGTCGAAGCGTTCGAGAAGTTCGGCGGCGATGCGCCGTCCCTCCTTCTTCGGCAGGTGGTGCAGGTCGGCCATGAGGAGCATGTTCTCCTCGCCGGTGATCAGGCCGTCGACGGCGGAGAACTGGCCGGTGACGCCGATGGTGGCCCTCACCGCATGCGGGTCGGTGGCCAGGTCGTGGCCGCCCACCCGCAGTTCGCCCGCGTCGGCGGTGATGAGGGTGGAGAGGATCTTTACGGCGGTGGTCTTGCCGGCCCCGTTCGGACCCAGCAGGGAGAAGACGGTGCCGGGTGGCACGGTGAGATCGATCCCGTCGAGGACGGGCTTGTCGCCGTAGGACTTGCGGAGTCCTTTGGCGGCGATGGCTGCGATGGCCGGGATGGCCGGGGGGTGCTGTGTGGTTGGCGTCATGCCGCAGAGGTTGCGGGAGGGCGCCTTCAGCGGGGTTTCAGTGGGGTTTCAGCGGGCTGGAGCCGGGGCGGGTGCGGGTGCGGGTTCGGGTTCCGGGTGCGGGCCGGTGGGGGCGAGCCGCGCAGTTCCCCGCGCCCCTGAAAGTGGGGGCTGGGCTTGGCCTCTGGGTGCGGGCTGGTGGGGGCTGGTCGCGCCGTTCCCCGCGCCCCTTGGGTAGTGGGGGGTGAGGGGGTTGGGAGGGTGCGGGTTTGTTGGGGCGTGTCGCGCCGTTTTCCGTGCCCCCAAGAGACGTCCGTGTGTCGGCCCCTGCTCTGAGGGGCGTGGGGTGCGTGGTGCGGGGGAGCGATGGCGTCTAGACGTCGGCCCCCGCTGTTTTAGGGGCGCGGGGAACTGCGCGAACGGCCCCCACCGGGCCGCACCCGCCGCACTGCCTACCGTCTGCACCGTCTGCGCGGGCGCGGGCGCGGACGTGCGTTGGCCGGGGGCGCCCTTGAGGGACCCGAGTGTCCCGAATGCCGCCCGACTCCTTGACGTGTCCACGCGGAATGCCTTCCATGGGGGAGCGCGGTGGGGTGGGAGCGCTCCCACCACGTTCCGGGCCCGCGCCTTCCCGATCTCCCCCGAGAGGAAGCAGCGACATGTTTCGCAGCTTGCGAAGAGCGCTGGGTGCTGCCGTCGTGGCGCTCCTGCTACCGCTGGCCGGTGTCCAGGCCGTGCACGCCGACACGGCCGCCGCCCCCGGAGCCGGCTACTGGCACACCAGCGGCCGGCAGATCCTGGACGCCGCAGGACAGCCGGTACGGATAGCCGGTATCAACTGGTTCGGGTTCGAGACGTCCAACAACGCCGTCCACGGACTCTGGGCCCGCGACTACAAGAGCATGATCGACCAGATGAAGTCGCTCGGCTACAACGCCATCCGGCTGCCCTACAGCGACGACATCCTCAAGAGCGGTGCCGTCGCCAACAGCATCGACTTCTCCGGCGGCAAGAACGCCGACCTCCAGGGGCTCTCACCCCTCCAGATCATCGACAAGCTCGTGGCGTACGCGGGTCAGGACGGCCTCAAGGTCATCCTGGACCGGCACCGGCCGGACGCGGCGGGCCAGTCGGCGCTCTGGTACACCGCGGCGGTCCCCGAGACCACGTGGATCACCAACCTCAAGGCCTTGGCGACCCGTTACAAGGGCAACCCCACGGTGATCGGCATCGATCTGCACAACGAGCCGCACGATCCCGCCTGCTGGGGCTGCGGCGACACGACGAGGGACTGGCGGCTCGCCGCCCAGCGCGCCGGGAACGCGGTCCTGTCCGTCAACTCCGAGCTGCTGATCTTCGTGGAGGGCGTGCAGACCGTCGACGGCGTGTCCGGCTGGTGGGGCGGCAATCTGATGGGGGTCGCGCAGTACCCCGTACAACTCGACGTCCCGAACCGGGTCGTCTACTCCGCCCACGACTACGCCACCAGCGTCGCCCAGCAGAGCTGGTTCAGCGATCCGACCTTCCCCGCCAACATGCCGGGCGTCTGGGACAAGTACTGGGGCTACATCTTCAAGCAGAACATCGCGCCGGTGTGGGTCGGCGAGTTCGGTACGACACTCCAGTCGACCGTCGACCAGAAGTGGCTCGCGGCGCTGGTGAGCTACCTCCGCCCGACCGGCACGTACGGCGCCGACAGCATCTCCTGGACCTTCTGGTCGTGGAACCCCAACTCCGGTGACACGGGCGGCATCCTGAAGGACGACTGGACGACCGTGGACACGGTGAAGGACGACTACCTGGCGAGCGTGAAGGCGCCGGGCTTCCCGGCGGAGGGCGGGGGAAGCGACCCCGGCGACCCCGGTGACCCGGGAGGCGGCACGGCCGCCTGCACCGCCGCGTACACCGTCAGCAGCGACTGGGGTGGCGGCTTCAACGCCGAGGTGAAGGTGACCAACACCGGCACGACCGCGCTCAAGTCCTGGAAGACGACCTGGACCTGGCCGGGCGCCCAGAAGGTCACGAGCATGTGGAACGCGTCGTACACCCAGAGCGCCGCGACGGTGACGGCCGTCAACGCCGACCACAACGGGTCGGTCGCGGTGGGCGGTTCGGCGACGTTCGGGTTCGGGGGAGCGCCGGGAGGCGGGGGTACGCCGAGCGTGAGCTGCACGGCGACCTGAGCCGCACGGCTGCCCGCATTACGTGAGGAAAGGGCGCCCGGTGAATAACCGGGCGCCCTCGGAGAGGTATGAGGTATATCGAATCAGTTCCCGGCGCCGACAGGACCTGTTGTCAGGGGGTCTGCTGTCAAGGGGAGACGCCGAAGTCGGCAAGCTTCCAGACGCGCACAGTGCCGTCTTCGCCGGCCGTGGCCATCAGTCTTTCGTCATGGCTGAAATCGATGGAACTGACCGATGCCGTGTGTCCGTAGAGCGTGGCCAATCGGGTGGGGGCGACGATGCCGCTGCCGACCGCGAAGAGGCGCACGTCGCCGTGCGGCTCCGCCACTGCGAGAAGCCTCCCGCTGGGACTGAACGCCGCCGCGGTGGTGGGGCCGAACTCGTGGTCCAGGCGCTCCACTCCGCCGGAGCCGTAGGACACGAGATAGCCGCCCAGAAAATCGATCAGGACGAGGCGGTGATTCCGGGGGCACGTGATGATCTTCTCGTGGCCAAATTCAATAGTGCCGCTGCGGGAGGCCGCGGTGGCGAGAATGTCCGAGGTCGGCCACTTGTGCAGTGGGGTAAGTGCGGGGGTCCTGAAGACAGCCATATCGAGTTCATCGGTCGTGGTGAGAAGGCTGTCGTCGGGCAGGAACTCCGCAACGTGAGATCCGTTTTCTCCTGCATTGAATGCGGACGGTTTCGTAAGACGGCCGGCTTCAGTCACCCTCCACAGGTAACCCTTGTCATCTGCTGTGCCTGCGATGTGGTCTCCGTTCTGCATGGCGGCGACTGTTGCCTCTACATCCCCCTCATCCCAGGAGAACTGGTCGGATACTTTCCCGTCGTTCTCCATGTCCCTCAGTTGCATGGCTCCTGGCATGGCCGCGGCCAGGTATCTGCCATGCCGGTGGAACGCCACATCGGAACTGGCGTATCCGTCGTCCCCGCCCCCTTCGTGGAGCGGGGACGGCTCGTACGAGCTGTCTCCGTTCCACAGCCACAGGGTTCCGTCCGCCGCTACGACGGCGAGCTCCTGAGGGTTGCCGGGCCGGAAGGCCACTCCTGTCATGCGCATCATCTCGGGGCTGTGGAAGACGCCCCGGCTTCGGTCATGGCGTCCGATGAGCCCGCCCGCCGCCAGGGTGAGGGCACTTCCCGCGCCGACGGCCAGCACCACGCGACGGGTGATCTTCTTCCTTTGATCGGCGGGTGGGGCCGACCGGTCGGGGGCGTAGGTCGGCTGACCGGCCAGGGCTTCCTGCAGCCGGATGTGCCGGAACTGGTAGACCCCCGCCGACTGGCGCAGCAGTTCTCGCTGCCGGGCGTCGGCGAGGAACGTCATCAATCGCCAGGGCAACTTGCCGCGTGCGGCAAGGTAGCTCCTGGTCAGGACGAACCGCGGCCAGGCTCTGGGCAGGAGGACGAGGAGCGCGAACGCGGTGCCGGGCAGCAGCACGGCCAGGCCGAGCAGCGAGATCGGTCCGCCGGTGCTGAACCAGTCGCGCAGGGTACGCCATCTGACCTCGGCGAGCTCGTCCATCGCTCCCTGGCCGGGCCATCCCGCTCCGTAGGTGAGCACGCGGAACACGACATCACCGAGCAGCACTCCGGCATACCACCCGGCCAGACCTGTCGCGGCTACGACGAGGCCCGACGTCAGGGCCCCGGTGAGTGAGGAGACCCGGTCCTGCCGCAGCAGGGACCGGGGACTGACCCGGCTCGCCCGGGACGGCGGTGCGCTGAGCCAACTGTGCGCGGCGAGCGACATGCCCAGCACGCAGGTCAGGGACAGACAGACCATGAGCATCTCGGCGCAGAACTCGGCGGCTTCGAGGCTGCCCGGCCCGCCCAGCGTGGACAGGACGACGAATCCGGAACCGGCCAGCATCAGGGGCGCCACGGATACCGCACTCAGCGCGGCTCCGTTGCCGAAGCCCCGGCGGAGCCGCCCCAACGCACCCTGCGCCGACACCGTCAGCCGGCCGGGCGGCCGCACCGAGGCGGCGTACCACACGATGTAGGACAACAGAGCGAAACCGCCGCCGATGATCAGGGCCATCGCAAGAGTTGCCGCCTGACTGTCGACATCCTCGATGCTCAGTGCCGTGTTCCATACGAAGGAGAACAGAGCCAGTACCACCCCCAGGCCGATGCCGACGGCCGGTCCCATCCACCGGGAGAGCAGATGGTCACTCATCCGCCACCACGCCAGGTCCCGCTCCCGATGGTCGTGCAGATAGCAGGCCAGAAACGTCAGCCAGCCCCGCGCCTGCTCCGCGGTCCACCGCCGCCGCGGTCCACCTCCACCGGGCGGCCCGGGAGCAGGGCTGTACGCGGCGTCCACGAGCTGGTGGATGACATGGTCCTCCACCGCGAACTGGCAGTCGAAGCGTGCTGGATCCAGCAGTTCCGCCGGGTCCCCGGCGCTGTGTTGATAGACCAGGCGGACCGACGTCACCATGAGCGGAGTGGACAGCGCGGTCGCCAGGTGGCCACCGGGATCGGTCCGCAACCGGTCGAACACGGGAGTCCAGTCGGTGGCGTTCGGCCACGGCACGGCTTCCAGGTAGCCGATGGCGTCCTCGGGCAGCACGGGCGACACCTCGATGACCGGAGCGCGGCGCAGGGTGGGGGCGCCGCCCCGGATGAGGTCCTCGTACTCGGTGGCACGACAGGTGACCACGACGGGGCGGTCGTCACCGATCGCGTGGTTGAGGCCCCGGACGGCGCTGCGGCGGGCCGATTCGGGGATCTCGTCGAGCCCGTCGAGGATCGGGAGCAGCAGGCCATGGCTCAGCAGGATGCGGGGGATCTCCAGGCGGCCGTCGTAATGGGAGGCGGCGAGGGACCGCGCGATCCAGTCGTCCAGCCGTTCGCGCACGGGGTCCCAGGAGGAGGCGGACAACATGACGGGTACGGGATCGCCGGGCTGTCGTGCGTCGAGCAGTCCCAGAGTGAGCAGCAGTGCCAGTACGGTCTTGCCCGCGCCCGGTTCACCGATGGTGACCAGTCGTCTCTGCGGCAACCCTTGGTACGCCGTGGCCAGTTGAGCGGTCACCGCCGAGAAGACCCCTTGCAGTCGACCGTCGAGCCGCAGCCGTACGGTTCTGCCTCCCGGCGAGTCGGCGACGGGGCGACGGGTCGCCGCCCAGGCCAGGGGCAGAACCTGGGGATTGTGCAGCCCGCGAGCCTGTGACTCTTCCCGCCACTGCGCCCGGAGACTGTCCGCCAGGTCGTCCGCGCATGCGGCAGGGCTGGGCGGGGCGGGTTGCTGCAACACGAGGTCGGCGAGGGCCACCAGCAGCGATGCGATGCCGGCGATGAGTCCGAGGACCGCGACCGGGTCGTCGGCGTCCTTGCCGCCGAAGTCCGTCGTCATGAACCAGACCGCGAATCCGATGCACGCCGTACCGATGACGGCCAGGACCGCGTCACGGATGATGCGGTGGCGGTTGCGCCGCGTCGAGAGCTGGGTCACTCGGCCATGCTGATCCCCTCCTGGAACCGAAGGGAACTCCTGCCCGCTCGGCCGGGTGACCCCCTGGAGAGTTCCTCTACGGCCATCGTCCGTGTGCTAGGCCGAGGGCGTCAGGGGCCTGGTGGGCGGTCGCCCGCACGCTTTCTGGATCTCGGCGCACGAGCACGTACAGCCGGACCATGTCGTCCTCGGCCTGACGGGGCGGGTGCGGGGCCCGGAGGTGGTCCGGGCGCTTCCAGCAATCTTCTTCAGCCATCAACGGCGGGTAGCAGCCGGTCAGTCGATGGCGTCTGGACCAGCGGCGCCAGCGGGCGTCGTGGGGGCTGGGGAGTCGCCACACGTAGGGGTCCGGCGCTCTCACCTCACGCGCGAGGTCCCAGTCGCCGACCTCGGGACGGCGGGGACGCGGTCGGCTGCCCAGGCGGGCGACCGCGTCACGAAGGAACCGGAACACGGGCCCCCGCCGGCTTCTCCACGAGCGTGAACCGGGCCCACACGCTCTTCGTGTACGGGCCCTGCCGGTACCCCCAGGAGTCGGCCGACGCCTCCACCAGCGCGAGGCCGCGGCCACTCTCCTCGTCCGGGGCCGAGTCGCGCGGGCGGGGAAGTCCGTCCCGGTCCGGGTCGGAGACCTCCAGGACCAACTCCGGGCCGTCGAGCGTGAGCGTGATCCGGATGCGGGCGCAGGGCACTCGGCAGTGCGTCACGGCGTTGGTGGCGAGTTCGTTCGCCGACAGGGTGACGGCGTCGGCGAGTTCGCCGGTGACACCCCAGCCCACGAGTGTCCTGCGGACGCGTTGGCGGGCGGCGGGGATGTGGCTTCTGTGGCGGGGGATGCGGAAGGTCTCGGTCTCGGGCATGGGGGTGCCGTACTCCCTGATGTGTCGTCAAGATGCGGAAATGAACACCTCTGCTTTGCATGAGCGTAGGGCGGCAAGAAGTCGACTTGCAATCGATAGAGGTGCATGTAAGCACCTGGATGTATGTTCGATCGAGATATGCCCTACAGTTTCGTCGCGACAGGAGAGGGGGCCGGGATGCCCGTAGCGGGACGGCCGACGGTGCGCAGCAGGCGACTTGGCGCTGCGCTCAAGACCTACCGGCTGGCGGCGAAACTGGACCAGCTGCAGTCCGCCGAGGTGATCGCGGCCCACCAGACCAGGGTCAGTCGCATCGAGACCGGGCATGTGTCCGCCCGACCGCTCGAAATCCGGGCGCTGCTGGATGCGTACGGGGTGCGCGACCTCGAAGTCCGCCAAAAACTTGAGGAGTTGGCCCGGCAGTCGAAGCGACGGGGCTGGTGGCTTGAGCATGCCGCGCATCTGCGGCCGGACTACGTCGATCACATCGCGTTGGAGGACGACGCGACCTACATCCGGGAGTGGCAGCCGGTCATGATTCCGGGGCTGCTGCAAACTGCGGCCTACGCGGAAGCAGTTATCGCGGCCAGCCCTCACTGCATCGAGCCGGAACGGGCCGCCCAGCTGGTGAAGGTGCGCGCGGGGCGACAGGCGAAGATCGAGGAGGGCGGCGCGTCGTACACGGCTATCGTCTGGGAAGCGGTCCTCACACACCCGCTGGTGAGCGTCGACATTCACCGCGAGCAGTTGTCCGCTGTTCTTGAGATCGGAAAGCGGAAGAACGTCACTGTGCAGGTGCTGCCGTTCAGCGCGGGCGTCCTGGCCGGTTACTCCTCTGCCTTCTCCTCCTTCAGTTTCGACGAGGAGCCGACGGTCGAGGCCGTTGCCATGGACAATCTGCGAGGCGCATCGGTCCTTGAAGGAGCCGAGGATCTCGCCGCTTACGCCAATGCATACGACCTACTACGATCGTCAGCGTTGACGCCTGACGCGAGCGTGACGCTCATCCGGGGCATACTGCGGAGCTTGAAGGAAGACACATCGTGACCGAGGTCATAAGCCCCTTCCGTAAGTCGTCGTACTCGGGCGCGGAGAACGCCTGCGTCGAGGTCGCCGACACGGCCGTCGGCGGTCGGGCCGTCCGCGACAGCAAGCAGCCGGCATCGGACGGCCCCCTCCTCACCGTCTCCCGCGAGAGCTGGCACGCGTTCCTGCGGCAGTTCGGCTAGGCCGTTCCGCGTGGGTGCAGGCAGGGGGGAGGACAGCGGCCTGCCGCAACCCGTACGCCCCGCCCGCCCGGCAGTCCTGGCCATGCGCGTCGGCTGACTGGCGCAGCGCGATTACGCCACCATGACGTGTCCCGGTATGACGGCTTCCGTGCCACGCTGACGCCTTCACAGCACCTTCGACGACACGACACGAAGGGGGACAGCTCATGCCATGGGAGGAGCTCAACCGGCGACTGAGCGACCTGAAAGCCCAGGTCCAGCGCACGGAGCCGTACTGGCTGGTGGAGTGGAGGCAGGACAGCTTCTCGGCGCACCCGGCGTTCCTGGACTCGAACCGAGCTTCCGATGACTTCGCGGCCATGGTGGGCGGCGACGTCAATATCCTGCACAAGAAGCGGGTGGTGACCAACGGGTCGCTGGCGCAGCAGATGCAGCCGGTGTACAAGGCGCTCGGTGGAAACGCCGCGCAGTACACCGACGTGAGCGACAAGATCCGTCTCCTGCGCCACTGGGATGGTGCCACGAAGATGGGCGTCTTCCTCGGCGCCCAAGAGATCCTTCAGGATGCCGGTGCATTCGCCGTAGAACAAAAACCCGCCACCTGCGCGGACTTCGTGCACGCGCAAGCCGCGTACCTGGCCGTCGGTCAGTCGCTGCCGCCGAACACGTACGTGTCCGGCCATGACCAGTCGGAGCTGTTGACGCGGTACCGCGTGGCGCTGGAGGCGGCGGGCATGGCGCGGCCCCTGCACATCGGAGACGCGAGCGTCTGGGCCGCCCACAGCCTCCCCTTCGCCGAGACACTGAAACAGCAATCGGGGAAGCTCACCTTCGGCAGCCCGCAGGCGGTCGTCGAGCACGCCCTCAAGCACCTGCCCCACAATGCGGGCGATCTGTCGGGGGAAGCGGGCGAGCAGCGGATACGCAGCCTCGTCGACGGCTATCTCACCGAGGCCACTGCCAAGATCCGCAATACCGATGCCGCGGCGGTCACCAGCGCACTGGACCAGTGCGCAGGCAGCCGCACGTACTACTTCGGCGCGGGGGCGGAGGTGGCGATGGTCGCGGTGAGCCGCACCGGTCTGGCCTGGATCAGCACCTACTACGCGCCGGGCCGGAGCTGAGCGGCTCAAGAACCCGTCCCCGGACAGATGATGGGGGCGCCCGGTGTTGTCCGGGCGCCCCCATCGGCGTACGAGAAGTTCTCCGCGGAGAAGGTCAGAGCTTCTCGATCACGTAGTCGATGCACTTCGTGAGCGCTTCGACGTCCGACGGGTCGATCGCCGGGAACATCGCCACGCGGAGCTGGTTGCGGCCGAGCTTGCGGTAGGGCTCGGTGTCGACGATGCCGTTGGCGCGCAGGACCTTGGCGACCGCGGACGCGTCCACGTCGTCCGAGAAGTCGATCGTGCCGATGACCTGCGAGCGCTTGGCCGGGTCGGTGACGAACGGGTTCGCGTACTTGACGTCCTCGGCCCAGCCGTAGAGCGTGCGCGAGGAGGTCGCCGTGCGGCGGACCGACCAGTCGAGGCCGCCCTGGCCGTTGATCCACTCCAACTGGTCGTTGAGGAGGAAGAGGGTCGCGAGCGCCGGGGTGTTGTACGTCTGGTTCTTGCGGGAGTTGTCGATCGCCGTGGGGAGCGAGAAGAACTCCGGTACGTGGCGGCCGCTCGCGTGGACGCGCTCGGCGCGCTCGATCGCGGCCGGGGAGAAGATGCCGATCCACAGGCCGCCGTCCGCCGCGAACGACTTCTGCGGGGCGAAGTAGTAGACGTCCGTCTCCGCGATGTCGACCGGGAGGCCGCCCGCGCCGGAAGTGGCGTCCACGAGGACCAGGGAGCCGTCGTCGGCGTTCGCGACCCGCTTGATGGGGGCGGCGACACCGGTGGAGGTCTCGTTGTGGGTGAGGGCGTAGACGTCCACGCCGGACTGGGCCACCGCCTCCGGGTGCGTACCCGGCTCGGAGGTGATGACGTCCGGGTCCGCCAGCCACGGCGCCAGCTTGGACGCCTTGGCGAACTTCGACGAGAACTCGCCGAACGTCAGGTGCTGCGACTTGTTCTCGATCAGTCCGTGGGTCGCCACGTCCCAGAACGCGGTGGAGCCGCCGTTGCCGAGGACGACCTCGTAGCCCTCGGGGAGCGAGAAGAGGTCGCTCACACCTTCGCGGACCTTCCCCACGAGGTTCTTGACCGGGGCCTGGCGGTGGGATGTGCCCATCAGGGACGTGCCGGTTGCGGCCAGCGCGCTGAGCGACTCCGTTCGCACCTTGGAGGGGCCCGCGCCGAAACGGCCGTCGGCGGGCTTGAGGTCTGCGGGGATCTGGATATCAGCCACAACGGGAGCGTAGCCGTTCCCGGAAACGTGGGTGAAACGTCGTCCGTCGGATGAGACACCGGGGGGTGGGGAAGGGCTGGTTTTCGCCCCCGCCGCCCTTACCCGTTCCCGTCACTGCATGGGGGCTCCGCCCCCTACCCCCCCTTGCGCAGTTCCCCGCGCCCCTAGGTACCCAGGGGCGCGGGGAACTGCGCAATAGGGGGCGAGGGGGCGGAGCCCCCATGAGTGGACGGGAACGGGTAAGGGCGGCGGGGGCGAGGGAAGGCGTCATCCCCGTGGCGCCGTCGGTGTGAAGCGGACCGGGAGGGTGGTCAGGCCGCCCAGCCAGGGGGAGGGGCGGCGGGTCAAGGAGGACGCGGGGACCGCCAGGTCGAGGTCGGGGAGGCGGTCCAGGACCACCTCGATCGCCGTGCGCGCGACCACCTCCGCGATCTCCTGCGCCGGGAACGGACACCGGTGCTCCCCGTGCCCGAAGGAGAAGTGCGCGCTGTTCCCGCCGGTCAGGGCCGTGCCGTGGGTACGTACCTGCGGATCGTGGTTCGCGGCCTGGACGCCGAGGAGCAGCAGATCCCCGGCGCGCACGGCCCGCCCGCCGAGCCGGGCGTCGCGGGACGCCCAGCGGCCGGCCACGGCCTGGGTGGGGGTGTCCTCCCACAGCACCTCGTTCATGGCCTGGGCGACACTGCGCCGCCCGCCGAACAGCGAGGCGGCGAACCGCGCGTCCGTCAGCATCAGCCGCAGCGAGTTGCCGATCCAGCCCGCGGTCGGCTGCTGGCCCGCGGTCAGCATGACGATCAGATCCTTGGCGATCTCCTCGTGCGTCAGCGCGGGGCCCGGCGCCGTACGACCGGAGGCGAGCATGCGGCTGACCACGTCGTCCCCGGGCCGCGCCGCCCGGTCCGCCACCAGCCGCGCCATGCACGCGGCCACGTGCAACTGCCCCGCGTGGGCGTCCTCGCGCCCGTCGACCATGTCGTTCAGCGCGGCGACCAGGCCCGGCCCCTGCTCGTCGGCGAAGCCGTAGAGGGCGGCGAGGACGCGTACGGGGAGCAGGTCCGCGTAGCGCGCGACGAGGTCCGTCGTGCCGTCCGCGCACACCGCGTCGATCAGCTCGTCGGCGAGCCGTTCGACGTGGGCGCGCAGCTCGAAGGGGTCGACGGCGTCGAGGGCGCCGCCGATCACCGCCACGCGCGTGCGATGGCGTTCGCCGACGGTGTGCAGGACGGAGGAGTGCCCGCGCCCGATCATCGGCAGCAGCGGCCAGTCGTCGGGAACGCGTTCCCACTGGTTCCACAGGCCGGAGTCACGGCTGAACAGCACGGCGTCCCCGGTGACCTGGTGCAGCTCGCGGTAGCCGAGGACGAGCCACGCCGGGATGTCCGCGTCGAGCAGCACGGGGGCCACCGCGCCGAAGTCGCGCCGCAACTCCCGGTACAGGGCGGCGGGTTCGGCGGAAAGGAACCGAGGACCACCGAGGCGTACGGGGTCGGGGCTCACCGGGCCGTCCCCCGGGCGTCAGGGGTTTCAGAGGTTGCGGAGTCCAACGAGCACCTGCTCCAGGATGTGGGGATCGGGCCGGCCGCCGAGTTCGGCCCTGCGGGGATGGCGGGCGCTGACGCGGCCCTCGGCGAGCAGGTCGCAGAGCAGGATCTTCGTGATGGTGACCGGCAGCCGAAGCTCCGCGGCGACCTCGGCGACGGCGGTGGGCCGCCCGGTGAGGCGCAGGATCGCCGCGTGCTCCGACTGCATGCCGGGCACCGGATCGCACTCGGCGACGACCAGCGTCAACAGGTCGAAGGGCGTGCCGGGCGCGGACCGGGTACGCCCCTGGGTGAGGGTGTAGAGCCGGTCGGGCGCGTCGTCTCTGCCCGGGCGGCTCATGTCCGGCGTGGTGGCGCGCTCAGGTGTCCGTCGAGTTGTTCCACGAGCTGGCCCATGTTGTGTCCGACGAGCCCGGCGTCGGCCTCCTCGGCCGTCACCAGCGCCAGGTGCGCGCCCTCGCCGGCCTCGACGATGAACAGGATCCCGCCGTAGAACTCGGTCATCGCCGACCGTACGTCCCCGGTGCCGTCCCCGAACTGGAGGGAGGCCCCGTGGGACAGCGCCTGGATCCCGGCGGCGATGGCGGCGAGGTGGTCGGCCTGGTCGACGGAGAGTTCCGGCGAACTGCACAGCTTGAGGCCGTCGCGGGAGAGCACGAGCGCGTGCCGGGCACCCGGGGTGCGCGTCAGCAGCCCCTGCACGAGCCAGCCGAGCTTCTCCTCGGTCGTCGACGTGGCGGGGGCGGCGGAGGCGGCGGAGGCGGCCGAGGGGATGTCGGTCGCCGAGGTGGTGCCGGTGTGGAGGGTCATGACGTGGGGTCGCCTTCCGGGTGGGGGGTGGCAGGGCTCGTACGGGCCTGTACGGGCTCGTCCGCCGGAGGGCGGCGCACGGCTTGGCGGAAGCTGTTGAAGCGGGTGGCGCGGTTCATCACGTCGTCGGGGGTGCGGTCGGTGTCGGCCGGTCCCGTGCCCGCGGTGGCTTCCGCCGCGGCTTCCGTGGTGGCTTCGGCCGCGGCCTCGGACTCGGCGAGGGTGCGACCGCGGTGACGCCTCGGGAGCAGTTCGGCGTGGTCGGCGGGGCCGGAAGGGCCGGAAGGGCCGGAAGGGCTGGAAGGGCCGGAGGGGCTGGAAGGGCCGGAGGGGTCGGGATGGTGGGGATGTTCGGCGGGCCGGGGCCGGAAACCGTGGGCCGGGACCGGCTCCGGGTCCAGGTCGGGGAGCGCGTGGGAAGCGGCGTACGACCCGTGGGAGCCGGACCAGGGGAACTCCTCCGGGTCGTCCGGGTCGGACCAGGGCCCGGGGCGCGGTCCGGGGAAGGGCGACGAGGATCCCCGTAGGACCGGGTCCGCCGCGCCGGTCGTGCGCGCCGCGTCCGCCGTGTCCGTGGGATCCGTCGGGGCGGCCGGCTCGGGGATCGGGTACGGGGTCTGGACGGAAGGCGGGGTCGAGGCCGGGGCCGGAGCCGGGGCTGAAAAGGGTGCCCGGAACGGCGGCGGTGTCGAATGTGGCGCGGAGGCCGGTACGTAGGTGGGTGCGGAGTCCGCCGCGGCGGCCCGTCCGGACGCGGAAGCAGGGGTCGGGACAGTGGTCGGAGCCGATGGCGATGCCGGAGTCGATGCCGATGCCGAGGCCGAGGCCGGGGTCGCGAGGATGTCCTGCGGGA
This sequence comes from Streptomyces liliiviolaceus, assembly GCF_018070025.1. Classification (NCBI taxonomy): domain Bacteria; kingdom Bacillati; phylum Actinomycetota; class Actinomycetes; order Kitasatosporales; family Streptomycetaceae; genus Streptomyces; species Streptomyces liliiviolaceus. The sequence goes on along the minus strand of NZ_JAGPYQ010000001.1, from coordinate 911,913 downwards.
TGCGGACCAGGACGCCCGTGCCGCCGCGCGCCGAGGGGCGGAACGAGACGGTCAGGCCATACTTGCGGGCGAGCAGGCCGACGACCGTGAGGCCGAGCCGGGCGCCGGTTAGGCCGCCGAGCCCCGACTGCGTACCGGAGACGGCCAGTTCGGCGCGACGGAGCTGCGCCTCGCCCATCACCAGGCCGCTGTCCTCCACGGAGACGATCACCCCGGCCGGTACCTCTTCCACGTAGACGTGCACTTCGGCCGTCGGCGGTGAGAAGTTCGCGGCGTTGTCGAGGATCTCGGCGAGGGCGTGCATCACGGCCTCGGCGGCGTGCCCGGCGACCGCCGCCTCGCTCGCGGAGTGGATGCGTACGCGCTGATAGCCGCCGATGCGGCCCATCGCGCCGCGCAGGATCGACTCCATGACGATGGGCCGCGCCCAGCGGCGGCCGGAACGCGCGCCCGTGAGGACGGCGACGGAGTCGGCGAGACGGCCCGCCTGCGCGGTGCTGTGGTCGAGGTGGAGGAGGTCGGCGAGCACGTCCTCGTCGGCGTGCCGCTCCTCCATGGCGCGCAGATCGGCCAGCATGCTCGTGGCGAGGGCCTGGAGGCGGCCGGCGGTGTTGGCGGAGGCCGAGATCGCGGTGGCCCGGTCGGTTCTCGCCTGCCGCAACTCGTCGGTCACGCGCGCGTTCTCGGCGCCGAGGCGGGTGCGCTCCCGGTCGAGTTCGGCGGCGAGTCGCACCTTCTGGTGGGCGTTCTGCTCGGCGAGCCGCGCGCGTTCCCGGGTGAACTCGTCGGTGAGCCGGGCGTGTTCCCTGGCGGATTCCTCCGTGAGGGCGGCCTTCTCCTGGAGTAATCGGCCGGCTTCCTGGGAGACCGTTTCGAGACGGCGGAGGAGTAATCGTGAGGTCTGCGCGGCATGGCCGGCCACGGCCACGGCCGCGCACAGCAGGAGGAGGGCCGCGCCCAGGCCCCAGCCGAGGGGGACGCGCGCCTGAGCGGGGGCCAGGGCGACCGCGGCTCCGACGGCGAACCCGGCCGGTACGACCGTCAGGAGCGGAGCGACCGCGACGGCACGCAGACGGGGACGTGCGCTGCCGAGTTGTGCGAGGGACGGCCGATCTTTTGTGGGGCGCGCTTGCGAGGTGGGCGCGGTCATGAATCGTGTCCTCGGTCGTGTCCTGGGCGGGATGCGACACCTGGTGCTCAACTGGCGGTCACTATATGGGACTTCGTGATCGGAACGGGCACGTTCTGGCGCACTCTCACAATTCGTCCGCGAATCCCTGAGGAGCCGCCCCGGCGCACAACGGGGCGCACGAAACACCCCACCCCGAGCGCCCCCGTTAGGGGCGCGGGGAACGGCGCGCGCAACCACGACGGTGGGTGAGTCGAGGTCCGGGCGGGCGCCCCCGTTAGGGGCGCGGGGAACGGCGCGCGCAACCACGACGGCGGGTAAGCCGAGATCCGGGCGGGAGCCCCGTAAGGGGCGCGGGGAACTGCGCGCCCAGCCACAACGGCGGGCCAGCCGAAGCCCAGCCCCCAGCCATCCCCCTCCCCGCGCCGAAGGCGCACACCGCACACTCCCGCCCACCCCGGCAGGGGCCATGCATGCTTGGCCACATGAGGGAAACGGATCTCGGGACGCCACAGCCGCAACCGAAGCGCAAGCCGCAACCGGATCGCGGGCCGGAGCTGACGCGCGAACTGACCGCCGCGCTGACCAAAGCGGTCCACGGCGAGGTCACCTTCGACGCGACCGCGCGAGCACTGCACACCATGGACGCGTCCAACTACCGCCGCGTCCCCCTGGGCGTCGTAGCCCCGAGAGACGCCGACGACGTAGCGGCAACACTCTCCGTGTGCGCCGAACTGGCCGTACCGGTCGTAGCCCGCGGCGCAGGCACGTCCATCGCCGGCCAGGCGACGGGCACGGGCGTCGTCCTCGACTTCACCCGCCACATGAACCGCGTCCTCTCCGTGGACGCGGACACCCGCACGGCCGTGGTCCAGCCGGGCGTCGTCCTGGACCGCCTCCAGGAGGCCTCCGCCCCGCACGGGCTCCGCTTCGGCCCCGACCCCTCGACCCACAGCCGCTGCACGCTCGGCGGAATGATCGGCAACAACTCCTGCGGCTCGCACTCGGTGGCCTGGGGCACGACGGCGGACAACGTACGCGCACTCTCCGTACTCACCGCCCGAGGCGACCGCCTCCGCCCCGGCCCCGACTGGGCGGGCGCACCGGACGGTCTGCGCGCCCTGGTGGAAGCCGAGTTGAAGACACTCCGCACCGGCTTCCCCGCCCTCCCGCGCCGCATCTCCGGATACGCACTGGACGCACTGCTCCCCGAACGCGGCGCGGACGTGGCCCGCCTCCTCTGCGGCTCCGAGGGCACCCTCGGCATCCTCACGGAGGCCGTCGTACGCCTCGTACAGGCACCACGCGCGCGTGCGCTCGCCGTCCTCGCCTACCCGGACGAGAGCGCGGCGGCGGAGGCTGCGGCCGGCCTGCTGCCCCACGGGCCGCTGACGGTGGAGGGGATGGCGGCCGACCTCGTACCCCCGGACGCGGGCCTGCCCCGAGGTGGCGCCTGGCTGTTCGTGGAGACGGGCGGCGACACGGAGGCACAGGCACGCGCGCGTGCCGAGGCGATCGCCCGCGCGGCGGACGTGACGGACTCCCTGGTCGTCACCGACCCCGCCGCGCAACGCACCCTGTGGCGCATCCGCGAGGACGCCAGCGGCACGGCGACCCGGATGCCGGACGGCACCGAGGCCTGGCCCGGCTGGGAGGACTGCGCGGTGCCACCGGCCCGGCTCGGCGCGTATCTGCGGGACTTCAGGGGCCTGTTGAAGACGCACGGGCTGCGCGGGGCGCCGTACGGCCACTTCGGGGACGGCTGCATCCACGTACGCATCGACTTCGACCTGCTGACCCCCGCGGGCGTGAGCCGCTTCCGCCGCTTCTCGGAGGACCTGGCCGAACTCGTCGTCTCGCACGGCGGATCGCTGTCCGGGGAGCACGGGGACGGCCAGGCGCGGGCGGAACTGCTGCCGAAGATGTACGGGCCCCGGGCCGTCGGTCTCTTCGAGCGGGTGAAGGACCTCTGGGACCCGGACGGCCTGCTCAACCCCGGCATGCTGGTCAGGCCGCACCGGCTGGACGAGAACCTGCGGTTCGCGGTCCTCCCGCGCGAACCGGTGGACGTCGAGTTCGGCTACCCGGCCGACGGCGGCGACTTCTCGGCGGCGGTACGCCGCTGCGTGGGCGTCGCCAAGTGCCGCACCGAGACAGTGGCGGGCTCCTCGGTCATGTGCCCGTCCTTCCGCGCCACCGGTGAGGAGGAGCACTCCACGCGGGGGCGCGCGCGACTGCTGCACGAGATGCTGGCGGGCGAGGTGATCACGGACGGCTGGCGCTCCACGGAGGTACGCGACGCGCTGGACCTCTGCCTGTCCTGCAAGGGCTGCCGCTCGGACTGCCCGGTCGGCGTCGACATGGCCACGTACAAGGCGGAGTTCCTGCACCACCACTACGAGGGCCGCAGGCGGCCGGCGGCGCACTACGCGATGGGGTGGCTGCCGTTGTGGCTGCGGCTGGTGGACCGCACGCGTACGGCGCGGCTGGTCAACCTCCTCGCCTCGGTACGGCCGTTGGCGGCGCTCGCCAAACGGCTGGGCGGCATCGCGCCGGAGCGGGAGATCCCGCGGGTGGCGGGGGAGACGTTCAGCCGGTGGTGGGCCCGGGGCAGCGGCGCGCGGACGGGGCCCGCGGAACCGCCGACGGATTCCGCCGCACCGAAGAGGGTGCTCCTGTGGCCGGACACCTTCACGGAACACCTCTCCCCGTCCGTCGGCAGGGCGGCCGTACGGGTCCTGGAGGCGGCGGGCCTGAACGTGACCCCGGTGACCGCCGGCGGACGACCGTCCTCCCGCGGTCCCGGTCCGGGGGTCTGCTGCGGCCTGACCTACGTGTCGACGGGACAGCTGGACCGCGCCCGGACGGTGATGCGCCGCACGCTCGACCTGATGGACCCGCTCCTGGACTCCCTCTTGGACTCGGCGTCCGCCTCGGAACCCCCGCCCGTCGTCGTCCTCGAACCGAGCTGCGCGGCGGCCCTGCGTACGGATCTGCCGGAGCTGCTGCCCGACGATCCGCGCGCACGGCGCCTGGCGGCGGCGGTGGTGACGTTCGCGGAGGCGCTGGAACGCCACGCCCCGCACTGGACGCCCCCGCGTCTGGACCGCCCGGTCGTCGGCCAGACCCACTGCCACCAGCACGCGGTCCTGGGCGACGCGGCGGACCGCCGCCTGCGCGAGGCGGCGGGCCTGACCGGCACCCTGGCGGGCGGCTGCTGCGGCCTCGCGGGCAACTTCGGCTTCGAGAAGGGCCACTTCGAGGTGTCGACGGCCTGCGCCGAGGAACAACTGCTCCCGGCGGTCCGAGAGGCCCCCGAAAACGCCGTACTCCTGGCAGACGGCTTCTCCTGCCGCACCCAACTCCACCAGACGACAAGGACACAGGGCCACCACTTGGCAGAAATCCTGGCAAGGGCCCTCCCGACGGACCGCCCCGCCTCTTAAGGGGCGCGGGGAACGGCGCAATCTTTTGCCTTTAAGGGGCGCGGGGAACTGCGCGCTCAGCCCCAACGAGCCCGCACTCACCCACAACCCGCACCCCCACCCCCTAAGGGGCGCGGGGAACTGCGCGACCAGCCACAACGCACCCGCACTCCCCCACGACCCCCACCCCTGCCCCCACCCCCGCCCCCAAGGGCACCCCACCCCCAGCGGAGCGCACGCGTAAGCTCCAAAACGGCTTCACAACCCTGACGAAGTCCATTACCCTGGACTGGCAAGTCCACCACGATGTACACACCGCGCACCGACCGACCTGACCCGAACCGAACTTCCTGGACGCCCCCGTGACCATCCCCCGCGCCGACCACCCCGTCCCGGTCGCCGACCCCGCAACCGCCGCAGCGACCCCGGACCCCACGTCCGAGCCCTCCGCGGAGGCGACCCCCCGAGGCATCAGGGCCCTGGGCCCGGTGGGCCTGGTCCTGGCCGGCGGCATCAGCGTCCAGTTCGGCGGCGCCCTCGCCGTGAGCCTCATGCCACGCGCGGGAGCGCTCGGCGTGGTCTCCCTGCGCCTCGCGGTCGCCGCGATCGTCCTTATGGTGATCTGCCGGCCCAAGCTGCGCGGGCACTCGCGCGCGGACTGGGGCACCGTCGTCGTCTTCGGCATCACGATGGCCGCGATGAACGGCCTCTTCTACCAGTCCGTGGCCCGCATCCCCCTCGGCCCCGCCGTCACCCTCGAAGTCCTCGGCCCGCTGATCCTCTCGGTGGTCGTCTCACGCCGGGCCGTCAACCTCGTCTGGGCCGGCCTCGCTCTCGGCGGTGTCTTCCTGCTGGGCGGCGGAGGCTTCAGCACCCTCGACCCCATGGGTGTGGCCTTCGCCCTGTCGGCAGGCGCCATGTGGGCCGCGTACATAGTTTTCAGCGCACGTACGGGGCGCCGCTTCCCGCAGGCCGACGGGCTGGCGCTGGCGATGGTGGTCGCGGCGGTGGCGTTCCTGCCCCTGGGCCTCGTCGAGTCGGGCGCCAAGCTCCTGAACCCGACCACGCTCGCCCTGGGCTCGGCCGTCGCGATCCTCTCCTCCGTCCTCCCGTACACGCTGGAACTGCTCGCCCTGCGGCGGATGCCCGCCTCCACCTTCGCGGTCCTGATGAGCCTGGAACCGGCCGTCGCCTCGATCGCCGGCTTCCTCGTCCTGAGCCAGACGCTGTCCGTCACCGAGGGCCTGGCGATCGGCCTGGTCATCGCGGCGAGCATGGGAGCGGTACGCACCCAGGTGGGCCGCGGAAAAGCCAAGAACGTGGGCTAGGGCAGTCACTGCGGGCCCGTTGACCGGACACTCCCGGGGTGCGGACCGGGGGCGCGGCGGCCGAGGAGGGCGGGCCCTCTCTCAGGTCGCGGACGCGGGCGGTACGGGGCCGCCCTTCGAGTCCATGCGACGGTTCCGTGCCTCCTGCGACAGCTTGGTCAGGTAGGCGAAGAGCACGTTCTTCCTGCTGTGCCCCTTCAGGCGCAGATAGACGAGAAGGTCGAGCAGGACCGTGTCGTAGTGGACGTGCGGGCCGGCGCAGCCGTAGATGTAACGCCTCTCGATGTGGCTGCGCAGCGTCGTGTCCACCTTGGAGTCGGCGGTGGCGCGGGCCATGACCTTCTGCAGGTTCTCCGTCACGGTCTGGCTCTGCTCGGCGAACGAACTGCCAGCTGTGGTGGCGTAGTGGAAGTTCACCGACTGCCAGTAGATCTTCTCGCTCGGATCGGTGGGCTTGTCGTAGAGCTTGTCCACGCTCACGTGCATGATCTCGTGGAGTATCGAGGCCGTGCGGAACGGTACGTCGTCCGTGGTGGCCTCCCCGGACGAGTACGCGGGGTCGTAGGTGACGAGGGGATGGGCGCCCATCGTCGCCTGCGCCACATGTCCGTCGTTCTTCTTGGTGAAGGTGATCTCGTCGATCAACGCCGCGCATTCGTCGAGAAGTTCGGCGAAATGCGGTTCGTCGGACGCGTCGTCGGGCAGTGCCGTTCCACCGGCGTCCTTGATGAGCCTGTCCAGAGCCAGGCGACGCAGGGGTTCCGAATGGGTGCTCATGTGGCCCTCTCTGTAACCCTGTCGGATGTCGGGACGGGTGACCGCGGTGTGCGCCCCCGCCGTACACCGCATGCTGCTCCCGGGTGAAGTGTCCGGCAATGCCTGGAACGCACCTCAATAGGCACATGTGTGTTGCCTGACCCATGAGGTCGCGACAATCCATGGCATGGGCTCACGTGTGTGCAGCCCCTGCGTCCGCACCAATCAATGCAAGCACGCTTGCTTGTTTCTCCGGCCGCTGCCATGCTCCAGAACGCACCGCACGCCATGCACCGCACCGCACACCGTCGTGCCCCGAGGGGAGCGCCATCGTGTCCGACCCGTCGTCCGTGATCGACGATCTGAGCCGGGAGAGCGAGCAACTCGACGCCCTGGTAGGTGAGTTGGCGGAGGATCGCTGGGCGCTCGCCACGCCGGCCCCCCGGTGGACCGTCGCCCACCAGATCGCGCACCTCGCCTGGACCGACCGGTCCGCGCTGCTCGCCGTGACCGACGCCGCGGCCTTCGCGCAGGAGGTCGAGAAGGCACTCGCCTCGCCCGACGGCTTCGTGGACGAGGGCGCGGACGAGGGGGCCGCGCTGCCCCCGGGCCGGCTTCTCGCCGAGTGGCGTGCCGGTCGGCAGGCACTGGAGAAGGCACTGCGCGCGGCACCCGCCGGAACGCGCTTCCCCTGGTACGGGCCGCCCATGTCGGTCGCCTCCATGGCGACGGGCCGTCTTATGGAGACCTGGGCCCACGGCCAGGACATCGCGGACACCTTGCATGTGATGAGGCCACCCACCGACCGTCTCCGTCATGTGGTGCGCATCGGTGTGCGGGCCCGGAACTTCGCCTTCGGGGTACGGGGGCTCACTCCGCCCGAGGAGGAGTTCCGCGTCGAGCTGACCGCACCCTCGGGCGAGGTGTGGTCGTACGGACCCGAGGACGCCGCCCAGCGCGTGACCGGCCCCGCGCTCGACTTCTGCCTCCTCGTCACCCAGCGGGCGAACCGCGTCGACCTCGCGGTCCGGGCGGAGGGCCTCGACGCCGACCGCTGGCTGGACATCGCCCAGGCCTTCGCGGGCCCGCCCGGCACGGGCCGCGCACCGAAGGGGGCCGCGGAATGACCGACGGCCCCGCCACGGGCGGCCACACCACCGGCGCCCCCGCCTCCGGCGCACCCGGTCCGACGCCGGACCCGGCCACCAGCGCCACCCGCCCCCTCCGCATAGGCAACGCCTCCGGCTTCTACGGCGACCGTTTCGACGCCATGCGCGAGATGCTCACCGGTGGCCCGCTGGACGTTCTGACCGGCGACTACCTCGCCGAGCTGACCATGCTCATCCTCGGCCGCGACCGCCTCAAGAACCCGGCCGGCGGCTACGCCCGCACCTTCCTGCGCCAGCTGGAGGAGTGCCTGGGTCTGGCACACGAGCGCGGCGTACGGATCGTGGCCAACGCGGGCGGCCTCAA